>NZ_JANKOG010000099.1:0-768 GCF_024656005.1 Burkholderia sp. SCN-KJ | reverse complement strand
ACGATCCGCTATCTGGCGATGGACGAGTTCGCGCTGCATAAAGGTCATCGCTACGCCACGGTGGTGGTCGACCCGATCAGCCGGCAAGTACTCTGGATCGGACCGGGACGCTCGCGTGAGACGGCCCGGGCCTTCTTCGAACAGCTTCCCGAAGGCGCAGCCAAGCGTATCGAAGCGGTCGCGATCGACATGACCACGGCCTATGAACTCGAAATCAGGGAACAGTGTCCGCAGGCGGAAATCGTCTTCGACCTGTACCACGTCGTGGCCAAGTACGGCCGCGAAGTGATCGATCGGGTGCGGGTCGATCAGGCCAATCAACTCCGACATGACAAGCCGGCCCGCAAGGTTCTGAAGTCCAGCCGCTGGCTGTTGCTGCGCAACCGCCACAACCTCAAGCCGGATCAGGCCGTGCACCTGAAGGAATTGCTGGCGGCCAATCAGGCGCTGTTATGCGTCTACGTGTTACGCGACGAGCTCAAGCGGCTCTGGTTCTACCGGAAGCCGGCCTGGGCGCAAAAGGCTTGGGAACAATGGTTCGAGCAGGCTCAGCAAAGTGGGATCGCGGCCCTGCAAAAGTTCGCCGAGCGTCTGCAGGGCTACTGGCACGGCATCGTGACTCGCTGCCGCCATCCGCTCAATACCAGCATCGTTGAAGGCATCAACAACACCATCAAGGTCATCAAGCGTCGAGCTTACGGGTACCGCGACGACGAATACTTCTTCCTCAAGATTCGCGCCGCGTTCCCCGGTAATCCTCGATGAACC
>NZ_JANKOG010000098.1:0-793 GCF_024656005.1 Burkholderia sp. SCN-KJ | reverse complement strand
CATCAGCTCGCTGTCGACGGGCCTGAGCTCGACCGATAGCTCGGTCGCTTCGCTGTCGACCTCCACGTCGACGGGCCTCTCGTCGGCAACCAGCTCGATCGGCTCGCTGTCCACGTCGACCTCGACGGGTATCAGCTCGCTGTCGACGGGCCTCAGCTCGACCGATAGCTCGGTCGCCTCGCTGTCGACCTCGACCTCGACGGGCCTCTCGTCGGCGACCAGCTCGATCAGTTCGCTGTCCACCTCGACTTCGACGGGTATCAGCTCGCTGTCGACGGGCCTCAGCTCGACCGATAGCTCGGTCGCTTCGCTCTCGACTTCGACGTCAACCGGCTTGTCGTCGGCGACTAGCTCGATCAGTTCGCTGTCCACCTCGACTTCGACGGGTATCAGCTCGTTGTCGACCGGCCTGAGCTCGACCGATAGCTCGGTGGCCTCGCTCTCGACTTCGACGTCAACCGGCCTCTCGTCGGCGACCAGCTCGATCAGCTCGCTGTCCACCTCGACTTCGACGGGTATCAGCTCGCTGTCGACCGGCCTCAGCTCGACCGACAGCTCGGTCGCCTCGCTGTCGACGTCCACGTCGACCGGCCTGTCCTCGGCAACCAGCTCGATTTCGTCGCTCTCGACGTCGACCTCGACAGGCATCAGCTCGTTGTCGACCGGACTGAGCTCGACCGATAGCTCGGTGGCTTCGCTGTCGACTTCGACGTCGACCGGCCTCTCGTCGGCTACCAGCTCGATCAGCTCGCTGTCCACGTCGACCTCGACCGGCATCAGCTCGCTCTCGACC
>NZ_JANKOG010000097.1:0-850 GCF_024656005.1 Burkholderia sp. SCN-KJ | reverse complement strand
CGGTTTTCGTCATGCCCTGGATGAAACCAATACGGGCTTGTCGTGATCTGCTGCGCCGTGCTTTCGAAGCGGCGAACCGGATCGGAGACCTCGCGTATGGGGCGTACGCGTGCAACAATCTGAACTCGGACCTGCTTTTCGCCGGCAAGCCGCTGCACGAGGTGCAAGGCGAAGCCGAACACGGTCTTGAGTACGCCGGCAAGGTGCGGTTCGGCCTTGTCATCGACATCATCACCACGCGGCTCGCGCTGATACGGATGCTTCGCGGCCTGACGCCAACCTTCGGCCGCCTTGACGACGGGCAGTTCAATGAACTTCGGACCGAAACCCATCTGTCCGGCAACCCGGCCCTGGCAGTAGCTGCGTGCTGGTACTGGATCCAGAAATTGCAGGCGCGCTATCTTGCCGGTGACTATGCTGCAGCCATGGATGCGGCATCGAAGGCGCAACCGCTGCTCTGGACCTCATCCTCGTTGATTGAGGAAGCCGACTATCACTTTTACGGCGCGTTGGCGAAGGCCGCCTGGTGTGAGTGCACCCCGGCCGACGAGCGGCCACAACACCTGGACGATGTCGCTGCACATTACCGACAGCTCCAGATCTGGGCGAAAAACTGCCCGGAGAATTTCGCGGACCGCGCCGCGCTGGTCGGCGCCGAGATTGCCCGGATCGAAGGCCGCATGATGGATGCCATGCAGTTGTACGAGCAGGCCATCCACTCGGCGCAGGAAAGCGGCTTTGTCCACGGTGAGGCACTCGCCAACGAACTCGCGTCCCGCTTTTACGCGGCGCACGGTTTCGGGAAAATTGCCTGTGTGTATTTGCGAGATGCCCGCTACGGCTATCTGCG
>NZ_JANKOG010000096.1:0-850 GCF_024656005.1 Burkholderia sp. SCN-KJ | reverse complement strand
TGCAGATAGCCGTAGCGCGCGTCCTGCAGATACACACGAGCAATCTTCCTAAAACCGCGCGCCGCGTAAAAGCGGGACGCGAGTTCGTTGGCGAGTGCTTCACAGTGAACAAAACCGCTTTCCCGCGCCGAGCGGATGGCCTGCTCGTAGAGCTGTTCAGCATCTACCACGCGGCCTTCGATCCGGGCAATCTCGGCGCCGACCAGCGCGGCGCGGTCCGCGAAATTCTCCGGGCAGTTTTTCGCCCAGATCTGGAGCTGCCGGTAATGTGCAGCGACATCGTCCAGGTGTTGTGGCCGCTCGTCGGCCGGGGTGCACTCACACCAGGCGGCCTTCGCCAACGCGCCGTAAAAGTGATATTCGGCTTCCTCAATCAACGAGGATGAGGTCCAGAGCAGCGGTTGCGCCTTCGATGCCGCATCCATGGCTGCAGCATAGTCACCGGCGATATAGCGCCCCTGCAGTTTCCGGATCCAGTACCAGCACGCAGCTATTGCCAGGGCCGGGTTGCCGGACAGATGGGTTTCGGTCCGAAGTTCATTGAACTGCCCGTCGTCAAGGCGGCCGAAGGTTGGCGTCAGGCCGCGAAGCATCCGTATCAGCGCGAGCTGTGTGGTGATGAAGTCAATAACAAGACCGAACCGCACCTTGCCGGCGTATGCAAGACCGTGTTCGGCTTCGCCTTGCACCTCGTGCAGCGGCTCGCCGGCGAAAAGCAGGTCCGAGTTGAGTTCGTTGCACGCGTACGCTCCATACGCGAGGTCTCCGATCCGGTTCGCCGCTTCGAAAGCACGGCGCAGCAGATCACGACAAGCCCGTATTGGTTTCAGCCAGCGCATTACAAAATTCT
>NZ_JANKOG010000095.1:0-878 GCF_024656005.1 Burkholderia sp. SCN-KJ | reverse complement strand
CCGTAGCTGTGCAGCCCGGACAGGAACATGTTGACGCCGAGGAACGCGAACGTCGTCACGAGCAGGCCGGTGAGCGCCCACCAGGCGGCAACCGCGCCGCGCAGGCCCTTCATCAGGCGCATGTGCAGCCAGGCCGCGTAGTTGAGCCACACGATCAGCGCCCAGGTTTCCTTCGGGTCCCAGCTCCAGTAGCCACCCCACGCTTCCGCAGCCCACAGCGCGCCGAGAATCGTCGCGATCGTGAAGAATGCGAAGCCGACCGCGATCGACTTGTACATCACGTCGTCGAGCACTTCGAGCGTCGGCAGGCGATCGGCGAGCACGCCGCGCTCTTTCATCAGGTACGCGACCGACACCATCGCCGACAGCGCGAAGCTGCCGTAGCCGATGAAGTTCGCCGGCACGTGGATCTTCATCCACCAGCTCTGCAGCGCCGGCACGAGCGGCTGGATCTGCTGCGCGTCGCGCGCGACCGAGTACCACATCAGGAAGCCGACGGCCGCGCTGATGACCAGCAGCACGAACGCGCCGAGCGCGCGCGTGCCGTAGTGGCCTTCGTAATACAGGTAGAGCAGCGCGGTGATCAGGCTGAACAGCACGAACACTTCGTACAGGTTCGACACCGGGATATGCCCGACGTCGGCGCCGATCAGGTAGGACTCGTACCAGCGCACCATCAGGCCGGTGAAGCCCATCAGCACGGCGACCCACGTGAGCTTCTGGCCGATCGCGGCGCCCGACTCCGAGCGCGCGAGCAGACCGATCCAGTAGAAGATCGTCGCGAGCACGAACAGCGCGCTCATCCACAGGATCGCGGACTGGCTCGACAGGAAGTATTTGAGGAAGAACGCCGCATCGGCGCGCGCGAGATCGCCCTG
>NZ_JANKOG010000094.1:0-888 GCF_024656005.1 Burkholderia sp. SCN-KJ | reverse complement strand
CTGCCGTCCTTCCTGATGTACTCCTTCTCAAAAGGGTGCGCGCGCCCCGTCGCCCCGATCTCTGCCAGGGCATGTTCGTCGCGCTCGAGCCATTCTGGCGGCGTCAGATCCCTCCAGCTCACGCGACCGGAGGCAAGATCCTCCCGCTCGTATCCCACCATGCGAAGAAATTCGTCGTTGGCCTCAAGAATGTCGCCACCCGCATTCCAGACGACGATCCCGATGATGTTGGCGTCGACGAGGCGCCGGATCTTCCCTTCGCGCTCCGCAAGATCGCGGTACAAGCGGGCATTTTCCAGCGAGATCGCAGCCTGCGAGGCCAACAGCTTCAGTACGGCGATGCGGGCCGGACTGAACACGCGGGCAGTCAGACTGTTTTCAAGGTAGAGCGCGCCGGTGAGCTTCGCCTGATTCATCAACGGAAAGCAGAGAATTGAACGCGCGCGATGCTGACGGATATAGGGGTCTGTGGCGAACGAGGACTCAGCCGCGGCATCATCAAGAAAGACGCTCTCCCGGGTGCGCAGGACATGGTTGAGGATCGACTCCGGCAGCATCGCCGTGCTAACGGGAACATCGCGCAGCTGCAACTGGGGGGCGTCGCCGGTGGTCAGCGCTTGCGCCGCTATCCGTTCTTCGCCGCCGTCCGACAGAATCAACACGCCTCGGTCGGCGCCCGCCTGTTCGATGGCTGTACGCATGACCATCTCGATCAGCTTGTCCAGCACGATGTCGCCCGAGGCGGCTTGCGACACCTTGATCACCGTCGCGAGGTCGAGGTGTTCGACTGGCGTTGAAATCGTGATCGTCGGCCGGGGCTCAGGTTGTTCCGCTCTCAGGTACGGATACCTCTCCTCGAGTTGCCGCACTTTCCCGTCGGCGCCCCAA
>NZ_JANKOG010000093.1:0-930 GCF_024656005.1 Burkholderia sp. SCN-KJ | reverse complement strand
AATCTGCTGCGGCGCTGGATCGATCAGGCGGAAGGTCGACTTCCCAAGAGACCGTTGGGCCGTCCACCGGCCACGCCACCGTCACTGCCAGCCTTTGTGCCGTTGGCATTGGGAACGCCGAGTCCGCATTCGCCAGAGATCCGTATCGAGGTGCGCCGGGGAGATCAGTCGGTCACGGTGAGTTGGCCGGTATCCGAAGCAACCCAGTGTGCCGCCTGGCTGCGCGAGTGGCTGCGGTGATCCGTGTCGACGAGATTTGGCTGGCGGTCGATCCATTGGACATGCGTGCCGGTTTCGATACGGCCTTGGCACGTGTGGTCAAGGTGTTCGGCGCCGCGCACCCACACCATGCCTATCTGTTCACCAATCGGCGCGCCAACCGCATGAAGGTCCTGATCCACGATGGGATCGGCATCTGGCTGGCCGCGCGACGTCTGAATCAGGGGCAGTTCGCCTGGCCGCACCTCGGCAGCGAACCCAAGCAGCGTGCCTTGACGCACGAACAGCTGGCCGGCCTGGTGCTGGGCTTGCCGTGGCAACGCATCGGCGAGGACGGCGTGATCCGTGTCGTCTGAGTCCCGCGGGACGTAAACAGTTGCGCTTCCGCCGTCTGCAGGGTTCTGGCAGACTGGCCCGCATGAACTTGCCTGCCGACCTCGACGCACTCAGCCCGGAACAGTTGCGCGCCCTGACAGCGCAACTGATAGCCGAGGTCGAGGCGAAGGACCAGACGATCAAGGAGAAGGAGCGGGAAGCGAGTGAGCGAGACCAAGAACTACGCTACCGGCAGACCCGTATCGATCAACTCACCCACGAGGTCTCGGTCCTCAAGCGCCAGCAGTTCGGCCGGCGCAGCGAACAGCTCAACAGTGAGCAGATGAACCTGCTCGACGAGGCCGTCGATGGCGACCTGGTTGCCATCGAGATGGA
>NZ_JANKOG010000092.1:0-958 GCF_024656005.1 Burkholderia sp. SCN-KJ | reverse complement strand
ACGCTTCGCAAGTGGCTGCGCCGCTACCAGGAGGCGGGAGAAGAAGGTCTTCGCTCTCAAAGCCGTCGCCCTCTGACCAGCCCGAATCGAAAGGTCTCTGACGCTGATCGGGCAACGATTCTTCGCCTGCGGGCCGAGCGCAAGGGGGCACGGCGGATTCAGAACGAATTGCGTCTGAACGAACAAAGAGAACTGTCCCTTGCGACCATTCACAAGGTCCTGTGCGAAGCGTCGGTGAAGCCGTTGGTTCGCCCCAGGAGGCCGGCACAACCGAGGCGCTACAGCCGTCCAGTTCCCGGAGACCGCGTCCAGATGGACACGATGAAGATTGCACGAGGCGTCTACCAGTACACGGCCATCGACGACTGTTCACGCTTTCGTGTGCTGGCCGTCTACCCCCGTAGAAATGCCCGAAATACGCTGTTTTTCCTTGATCGCGTCATCGAGGAGATGCCGTTTCCGATTCAACGTATCCAGACCGATCGCGGCGGTGAGTTCTTCGCTGAATCCGTGCAGCGGCGCCTGATGAACGAGTGCATTAAATTCCGGCCAATTCCACCACGCTCGCCGCACCTCAATGGCAAAGTTGAACGTTCGCAGCTTACTGACCTGGACGAGTTCTGGTTCCACCATGCCCCGACAGAGCGGGCAATCGACTTGCGAATCGAAGAGTGGCAGTTCGACTACAACTGGCGTCGGCCACACGGCTCACTCGGTGGAAGGACTCCGGTTGACCGCATTGCGGAGCTGGGTGAAATCACACCTCTCGCGGAAGCGGTGGAAGGTGCGTACGACGAGCGGAAAGAGCGAATTCGGCACCGCGAATGGCGGGTCGACAAAATCCTCGGCGAACATCATCGGCGCGCGTCGGAACCCGTGTTCCCTACGGGTGCCACGGGTTCCGACGCGCCAAAGAAACGGCCTTCAAAAAAGTGAAACGATGTCTGCGAATCGCACA
>NZ_JANKOG010000091.1:0-987 GCF_024656005.1 Burkholderia sp. SCN-KJ | reverse complement strand
CGACCGTCCACCAACCAGCGGCAATCGAAGTATTGGCCGTCGATAACCAGCGGGCAACCGAAGTGCATGCCCGGATTTATGAACACCGGCCCATTTCGTCCCCCTTCGGCCGTGGTTCTGAGGCGGAGACGTAGTACCACATCAGGTTGCATCAGATTCCCTCCCGGGCCAAGGTTCGCCTGAACTCACGTGGAGAGCGATACTTCAACGCGCTATGCGGATGCTTCTCGTTGTAATGCTCGAACGCGATAGCGAGATTGCGCACTGCGCTCGCGGCGTCTGGCTTGGGCATGAACGCCACGTAGTCACGCTTCATCGTCTTCACGAAGCTTTCTGCCATGCCGTTACTTTGCGGGCTGCAGACAGGTGTGGTCAATGGCTTCAGGCCAATGCCAGACGCGAAGACCCTGGTCTTTTCCGCCGTATAGCCCGAGCCGTTGTCCGTCAGCAATTCGATTTCCGTCGGAGCCTTCAGGACGTTGCCAAAGCGGTTCTCAACGGCTGCCAGCATGACATCACGCACCACGTCGCCGCTGTGGCCGCCAGTCGTTGCCGCCCAGCTCAACGCTTCCCGGTCACAGCAATCTAGAGCGAACGTGACGCGCAGCGGTTCGTCGTTGTCGCAACGAAGCTCGAAGCCGTCAGAACACCAGCGCTGGTTGCTCTTAGCCACTGCGACCTTGCCATCGTGCCGACGCTGCGGCCGTGGTGGAGAGGGCCGGCGTTGTAGCAGCAAGCCGTGAACGCGCATCACCCGATACACGCGTTTGGCGTTCACGGGGGCGATACCCCGGCGCTCCCGCTCGCGGCGCAACATGCCTCAAACGCGGCGGTAGCTGTAGCTCGGCAGCCCAGCGACGGTCTGCCGAATCTCTTCCACCAGTCCGGCATCGTCCGTCTTCCTGGCACTACGTCCATCCAGCCAATCTGCCGGCCTTGCAAGCCTTGCCGCCATGTTCGAGCGCGCTACACCGAGAACGTCGCAGA
>NZ_JANKOG010000090.1:0-1015 GCF_024656005.1 Burkholderia sp. SCN-KJ | reverse complement strand
TAATATACGGACCTAGTTTCGCACCGAAAGTCCATTTTTCGGACCGTGACGGTATCTTTACCTATTTGATGCCTTTATTTAAACACCTAAACTGGTGTCATCCAATAAAGGTTTTCACCATTCAGTTGGTCCGAATATTGGACCCTTGGAGGCCGAACGATGTCGAATGAACATGGCGGTGACGGGCAAGCCGCCGGAACTGCAGCAAGCCAGACCCTGGACCGTGCGGTGCAAGTTCTGCAGTTGGTTACGGGCTCCCGTACAACCGGTATTGGGCTTTCGGATCTTGTGAAAGCAACGGGACTGACCAAGCCAACTACGCGGCGACTTCTCCTCGCGTTGATAGAAAATGGCTTGGTGGAGCAGCAGCCAGAGGACCGGCGGTACTACGCCGGCGCAGAGACTTATGCATTGGGAGTCCTTGCCGCGGAGCGTTTCGGAATTCGCCGGCTGGCGGCAGACAGCCTCGTTCGAATTGCTGCGCGCAGTGGCGATGCCGCGCTTCTAAGTGTCCAACGGGGGTATGAGTCGGTTTGCCTCGCGCGGGAGGAGGGTACGTACCCCCTTCGCTCCCATGTGCTGCAACCGGGAGATCGGCATCCCATTGGGGTCGGCGGTGGTGGGTTGGCCCTACTCGCAATTTTGTCTGATGAGGAAGTCGAGCGGGCGTTGGCGGTCAACGCCGCCCGCTTCGCTTCTGATTACCCCGGGCTTACCTCAGAACTGCTGAGGCATCAGGTTCAAGAAACCCGCGAACGAGGTTACGGTTTAAACCCGGGGTTAGTCGTGAAAGGCTCGTATGGGATAGGAGTCGCGTTACATGATCCTCGCAGCGGCATATCGGCGGCATTGACGATCGCTGGGGTTGAAAGCCGCTTCACGGGCGCCCGGATTGAGGAAATGGCCGCGATCCTTAAGGAAGAAGTAGAGCAGTTGGAGATGCGCATGCAATGCGCTAACACAAGTCCCGGAACCGCTAAAAAGCGCTCTGCTGAGAAGCGCGATGCGTCATATC
>NZ_JANKOG010000009.1:0-318889 GCF_024656005.1 Burkholderia sp. SCN-KJ | reverse complement strand
TTGGTTGTGGTGGCTAGATTGAAATGTCCGCTTTTGGCTACATAGAAATGTCCGCTTTCGGGGCGCGTAAGCTGTCCGGCCGCCGGGTGTCCGGCGTCGGAGGCTGCGATGACTGCAACGGAGCGGATCACGATGACGATGCGCGAGCTGGACCGATTCAAGGTCATTCAGGACGTGGCGGACGGCAAGCTCAAGCCGTGGCGCGCGGTCGAGCGACTCGGGCTGACAACGCGGCAGATTCGGCGACTGGTCGGCCGATTGCGTGAGCACGGGCCGCAAGGTCTCGTGTCTCAACGACGCGCGAAGCCCGGCAACAATCGATTGGACAGCACGACGGCTGACCGGGCACTGTCGATCATCCGTGATCGCTACGCCGATTTTGACCCGACGCTGGCCTGCGAGAAGCTCCCGGAATGCCACGGCGGAGTTGCCTTCCGTCCGGACGCGTCGTTGCCGGTTCACATCGACGCCCCGGGCGAGACCGTCATCGCCCGGGGCGCACATGCCTACGTCGTCACGCTGGCACTGGGTTCGAGCGCAGGATTGTTTTCCCCTGCCCCGGGACGGATCTTGAACCAGATCGAGTACATAGCTGGCAGAAACACCAACGTCAGGATCGTTCCGGCGAATGTTCCTCCGATAAGCGTATAAGCCAGCGTGCCCCAGAACACGGAATGGGTAAGCGGAATGAACGCAAGCATCGCGGCGACCGCAGTCAGGATCACGGGCCGCGAGCGCTGCAGCGTGGCCTCCACCACCGCATCGAACGGCGTCATGCCCGCGCGCGCGTTCTCTTCGATCTGGCCGATCAGGATCAGCGTGTTGCGCATCAGGATGCCGGAGAGCGCAATGAGTCCCACCAATGCGTTGATGCCGAAGGCCTGATTGAACAGCAGGAGTGTTGGCACCACACCGATCAATCCCAGCGGACTGGTCGCGAACACCATCATCGTGGCGGAAATCGAGCGCGTCTGAAAAATGATGATGAGCAGCGTCAGCGCGATCATGATCGGGAACAGCGGCGCGAGCGCAGTTGTCGCCTTGTTGGCCTCCTCGATGGAGCCGGCCTCCTCGATCCGGTAGCCGCCCGGCAGCTTCGCGATGATGGGCTGAAGCTGCGCGAGCATCGCGGTCGACACATCGGGCGGTTGCAACCCTTCGGCGATATCGCCGCGCACGGTGATCGTCGGCGTTCGATCGCGCCGGCGCAGGATCGGATCCTCCATGCGGATGTCGACTTTGCCGACCTGCGAGAGCGGCACCCGCTGCCCTGCGGTGCCGATCAGCGTGAATCCGTCGATCCGTTGCGGGTCGAGCCGGATGTCGCCCGCCGAACGCGCGACAAGCTCCACCGAACGAATGTCCTCGCGCACGTGCGTGACGGGAATGCCGGTCAGCAGGAATTGCAGTTGTTGCGCGACCGAGCTGGACGTCAGTCCAAACGCCCCGAGACGATTTTGATCGAGCGTGAAATGCACGGTGGGAACGCGCGGCCCCCAGTCGGCGTTCACCGTTCGCATCATCGGGCTGGCGTTCATGGTCCGTTCGACCTGTGCGGCGATGGTGCGCAACGTCTGGGCGTCCGGGCCCATGACCCTGAACGCAACGGGGTAAGGCGAGTAAGGGCCGAACACCAGCTGCGTGACGCGAACCTGCGCCCCGGGCACCAACCCTTCCGCGATGACCTTGCGCAAACGGAATTTGAGCGCTTCCCGTTGTCGCTCGTCATTCGTGCGGATCACGATCTTCGAGAAGGACGAATCCGGCAACTCCGGAGACATGGCCAGATAGAAGCGCGGAGCGCCCTGCCCGATGTACGAGGTCACGATCTTTGCTTCCGGCTGCTTCGCGAGCCATGCCTCGACTTTTTCCGTTGCCGACGCGGTCTGCTCGATCGAAGTCCCATAGGGCATCTGCACTTCGACGAGCACTTCCGGGCGATCGGAAGTCGGGAAGAATTGCTTCTTCACGAGCCCCATGCCCATCACGGCGACCACGAACGATCCGACCACGATCCCGGCGACCATCCACTTGCGCGCGACCACGCGCCCGAGGAAGCGGCGAAAGCGCCGGTAGTTCGGCGTGTTGTAGATCGCCTCGTGGCCGCCTTCGATCACGGCAATGTCGGGTAACAGCTTGACGCCGAGATACGGTGTGAAGACGACGGCCACGATCCACGAGGTGACCAGCGCGATGCCGACGATCCAGAACATGTTGCTGGTGTATTCGCCGGCCGTCGAGCGCGCAAAGCCATTCGGCATGAAGCCGACCGCCGTGACCAGCGTGCCCGACAGCATCGGTGCGGCCGTGTGGCTCCAGGCGTACGCTGACGCCTGGACGCGGCTATAGCCCTCCTCCATTTTCACGACCATCATTTCGATGGCGATGATCGCGTCGTCGACGAGCAGGCCGAGCGCGAGGATCAGCGAACCGAGCGTGATGCGGTCGAAGCTCTTGCCCGTTGCGGCCATGACGACGAAGACGCCCGCGAGTGTCAGCGGCACCGCCGCCGACACGACGATGCCGACGCGCCATCCCATGCTCGCGAAGCTCACGACCATCACAACGAGCAGCGCGACAAAGAACTTCACCATGAATTCGTCGATGGCCGAATGGATGTTGACGGCCTGGTCGGTCACCTTCGTGAGGCTCACGCCCAGCGGCAGCCCGGCATTGATCGATGCGACTTCCGCGTCGAGCGCCTTGCCGAGGTTGAGCCCGTTCCAGCCGTCCCGCATCACGACGCCGAGGAGCAACGCCGGTTCGCCTTTGTTGCGAATCTGGAACGTGGCCGGGTCTTCGTAACCGCGTTCGACGGTCGCCACATCGGAGAGCTTCAGTGTGCGGCCCTGAACGACGATCGGCGTGTCACGGATGGTCTGCAGCTTGTCGAAGGCGCCTTCGACACGAACGAAGACCTGCGCGCCCGCCGTATCGATCGAACCAGCCGGCGTCAGAACGTTCTGGTTGTTCAGCGCGGCAAAGATCTCCTGCGGGGTCACGCCGAGCGTCGCGAGCCGGTCGTGCGAAAACGACACGTAGATCCGTTCCGCCTGCTCGCCGATGATGTTCACCTTCTTGACGCCCGGCACATGAAGAAGCCGCTGGCGTAACCCCTCGGCGTCGCGCACCAGCGAGCGTTGCGGCTCCCCTTTCGCCTTGAGCGCGAACAGCGCGAACGTTACGTCGGAGTACTCATCATTGACGAGCGGGCCGATCACGCCGGGCGGCAGGTTGCCCGCTTCGTCGTGCAGCTTCTTGCGCGCCTGATAGAACTCCTCGGGCACGTCCGCGGGCGGCGTACTGTCGAGCAAGGTCACGGTGGTGAAGGCCAGCCCCGGACGCGTATAGGTCTCGGTCCGGTCGTACCAGCGCAGCTCCTGCATGCGCTTTTCGAGCGGCTCGGCCACCTGGTCCTGCATTTCCTGCGCGGTCGCGCCGGGCCATGCCGTAATGACCGTCATCGACTTGACGGTGAATGGCGGATCTTCGGCCCGCCCCAGTTTCAGGAAGGCAATCACGCCGGCGATCGAAATCAGGATGATCAGAAACAGCGTGACCGAGCGCTCCCGCACCGCAAGAGCCGACAAATTGAAGCCGCTCATTGCGCTGCTCCTTGCGTGGAGACGGATGCCGCGGCCAGCTTGTCGTTGGCGAGACGCACGCGCTCTCCGTCGTGCAACAACTGGGCACCGAGCGCGACGACCTGGTCGCCTTCGCGAAGATCGCCAGTCACCGTCGCACTGTCGTCGCTCAATGCGGTGACACGAACCTTGTGCCAGGTCACACGCGATTGAGATCGATCGACGGTCCAGACGCCGGTGCCGGTGCCCGTGCCCGGATCGAACAAGGCGCCGACCGGCACCACCATGCCGGCCTGTGTCTGGCCGGCATCGCCGGCGAGATCGATGGTCACGGTCGCGCCGAGCGGTGCATTCGAGAGCGCGCCCTCGAGGACGTATCTGGCCTCGTAGGTCCGTGTCAGCCGATCGGCAGAATCGGAGAGCTGGCGCAGGACGGCGGGAACGGGCTTCTGGTCCGCGCCGTAAAGCGTCGCCGCGGCAATCGAGCCGGAGGCAGGACGCAGCGTCTCGGGAAGCTGGACGACGGCCTCGCGGGGGCCGGCATGCGCGAGCCGCACGACGATTTGTCCCGGCGCAACGACCTGGCCCGGCTCCGCCAGCGTCTCGACCACCACGCCGTCGGCGTCCGCCATGACGACGGCGTATCCGGAAGCATTGTTGGCGAGCACGGCCTGCGCCTGCGCTGCGACGAGCTGGGCCCTGGCGGAATCGGCGGCCGCCTTGAGCTGGTCGTAGGTCGATGCCGACACCGCGCCCGCCCCGACGAGATCCCGATACCGCGCCTCGTCGGCAGCCGTCTGCGTCGCGCGCGCCTGCGCAGCGTCCACGAGTTTCTGCTGCGCACGGGCCTGCAGCCCCAGATCGATTGGATCGATGCGCATCAGCGGCTGGCCGCGCTTGACCGTTTGGCCCGCGTCGACCAGTCGCTCGATGACTTTACCCTGAACGCGGAAACCGAGATCGCTCTGAACGCGGGCGCCCACGACACCCGAAAACGACCGGCTCGTACCCGCCGCGCCGTGAACGGCGCTTGTACGCACAAGTGGCGCTTCGGTACGCGGATCAGCAGCCGGATGCTCGCCGCATGCTGCGAGCGCAAGCGAAGCCAGGCCCAATGTGTAGACAAGACGATGGCGCCGGAACATGAGGTCCCCTCTCGCAAAGAACAGGAGACCTCATTCTGATACCAGTGACCAAATCAGTCAATAGTCACTGCGCGATTCATGGAGCGAGACTTCTGAGGACGAGGTTCGCGAGTTGGGCCGTCGCCTCTTCCGCACCATCGAGGTTGTACTGGAGCATCAACGGATTGAAGTAAGGCTTCATCACCAGAAAGATCGCATTCACCGCCTCGTCCGGCGGCGTCTTGCGTTCGAATTCGCCGGTTTCGCGTCCGAGTCGCAGGATATCGGCGATGAGTTGCCGGATCTGGTCCTCGTAGCCTTTGACGGAGGGCCAGGGCGATGCGGCCGCCTCGGCGGCGATATCGTAGAGCTTGCGATCCTGGAAGAAAAGCTGGCTTCCAGACGCAAGCAAGGTCTTGAACATACGGCGAAATTTCTCGGTTGCACCGTGCGCGCCGTCGACATTTTCGCTGACTGCGGCCACGATCGCGGCGAGCCGATTGGCGCAGATGACCTGACCGATCGCCTGTTTGGAGTCGAAAAACTTGTAAATATAGGCTTTTGAAAACCCGATTTCCTTCGCGAGGTCGGAGACCGTGGTTTTTTCGTAGCCGTAGCGGCTGAAGTATTCCGTTGCGGCGTCGACGATCTGGGCGCGAACTTCGTGGTCCGAGGGGCCACGGGACGAAGAGGTGGAGGGAGTCGGTTTGTTCATGCGTCAAGCTTAGTCCCACGCTCGTCAGTTGACAACGTGTGACCATATTGTATATTGGTCACTATATTTCCTCTCCCGTTGTCGCTCCCGAGATGATCATGCCCTTGCGCCGTCCACTTGTTCTCCTGACTAGCGTCGCCGCCCTTTCGGCGTGCGCCGTGGGTCCCGACTACCACCGCCCGGATGCGCCGCTGGCGCAGCACTACATGACCCAGCCGCCCGCCCGCGCGGCAAAGGCGCCGGTTGCCGACCTGTCCGCATGGTGGAAAAGCTTCGACGACCCGCTGCTCGCGCATTACGTTTCGCTGGCGCTGGCCCAGAACCTGGACCTGGCCCAGGCCGTCGCGCAAATCACTCAGGCGCGCGCGCGCCTCGGCACGGCCAACGCGGCGCTCCTGCCGTCGGCCTCGGTTTCCGCGTCGGCGGCACGAGCCTATCAGTCTGTCGATACGCCGTTGGGGCGAGTGCTCAATGCCACGCCGGGGTACGAGCGCTGGGGCACCGCGTACGAAACCAACCTGGAGGCCGGTTGGGAGATCGACATTTTTGGCGGTCTGCGCCGGCAGCGTGAAGCCGCGCTCGCCGATTACTCGGCAACGCAGGCGGCGGCAGTTGCTACCCGGCTTGCCGTCGCGGCCCAGACTGCCGATATCTACGTCACGATCCGAGGCCTCCAGGCCCGTCTGGATATCGCGACCCGGCAGGTGCAGACGCAGCAGGCGCTTCTCGCAGACGTGAAACTCCTGTATTCGAAGGGCGCGGCAGCCGACTATCAGGTTCAGCAGGCGCAAGGTGCGCTCGACCAGGTGCAGGCCAGCGTGCCCGTCCTCCTCGCGGCGCTTGATGCGGCGTCGAACGCCCTCGACGTGATGCTCGGTACACCTCCTGGCACGCACCGCGCAGAGCTGGGCTCGCCTTCCCCGATCCCCGTCGCGCCGGCGCTCGCGGAAATGGGCACGCCAGCCGATCTGCTGCAAAGACGTCCCGATCTGATCGCCGCCGAACGTCACCTCGCCGCCGCCAATGCGCGCATCGGCGCTGCGATCGGCGAGTACTACCCGACGGTCTCGCTGAACGCCTTCCTCGGCAGCGCGACCTCGGCCGCCGCCGGTACGTTGTTCTCGGGCGGCGCCAACCAGGCGGCCGGCCTCGTCGGGCTGCGCTGGCGACTGTTCGATTTCGCGCGCATCGGTGCCGATGTCGACGCGGCGAAAGGCGCCGACGCGCAGGCGCTCGCAGCATATCGGCAGGCCGTGCTCCGCGCCTCCGAGGACGTCGAAAACTCGCTCTCGTCATTGGTGAATCGAGAGGCGCAGGCTGCCACGCTGTCGCATGCCGAGTCGTCGTTTTCCCGCGCCAAGGATTCCTCGATGACCGCGTACCGCAGCGGTGCGGCGAGTTTCATCGACGTATTGCACGCCAACGAGACCCTGCTCCAGGCCGCCGACGCGCGTGCACAGGCACAGACGGAATCCGCTCGTGCAGCGATCTCGACGTTCAAGGCGCTCGGCGGCGGCTGGGACCCGGCATCGCACGATGCGCAGACGACGCTGAGCTCACGCTGACGCCGCCGCCCTGCACTGGCGCGCGCAATGGCGCCTGCGCACGTTCCTGGTTCGCGCAATCGCGCACCGCACCATTGACGTGCGCGTCGCGCCCGCGATCGGAGAGCGTCTCGCGCGTCACGACACCAGTCGCGCGCCAGTCATCGAATTGCGCTAAATTGGGCCTGTTTTCATTTGAACCCGCCGTCGGGTAAAGGCACACGACGCCTGTACGGGCGCACTCCAAGGCGCGATGAATGAACGATAGGAATCACGTCGATTTCGGGCAACCCGTTGCAGACGACGCCCTCGCCAAACGGTTTCTACTGCGAGATGCGCCCACCGTGCGGGCCGGCGTTTTCTCCCACGGGCAGCCTATCTCGTTCACACGGCTGACCAACCCCCGGCCTCAACCGGGGCGCTCGCTCACGCCGCAACCGGAGGAAGCCTTTGTCTTTCAGATGCCGCTGATACTGAGCCCCGATCCCGGCCTCCGTTATTCAGGCGGTAACCTCGATGCTTCCGCGTCGTGCAGTCCCGGCAGTTGCTTTCTGCTCGACCTGCGCTCGAGCCCGACGCGCCGTCTCGACATGCCGTTCGATACCATGCGGCTCTATCTGGCCCAGAGCGCGATCGAGGAATTCACCGATCAAAAGCGGCGCCGGCGCATAGGCGGACTCGTGCAGCCGCATCTCGGCGCCAGCGACCCGGTGCTGTTCAGTCTTTCGCATACGCTGCAGGCGGTCCTGCAGCAGCCCGACCTGACGAGTGCGCTGTTCATCGATTATCTCGCGCTGGCGTTTTGCGAACACGTCGTCACACGATATGGCCGAGCCGGTCCGGCGCTCCGGCCGCGCCGCTCCGGCCTCGCTCCGTGGCAGATGCGGCGCATCGAAGATTATTTCGCGTCCCACCTGCACGACAATCCTTCGATTGCCGATCTCGCGCGCGAGTGCAATCTCTCCACCAGCTATTTCGGTGAAGCCTTCAAGCAGACGACCGGCAGCACACCCCATCAGTGGCTGCTCAAGCGCCGCATCGAGCGCGCGAAATCGCTGTTGCGGGAAACAGATGCGAGCCTGGCCAGCATCGCATCGGACTGCGGATTTTTCGACCAGAGTCATTTTTCGCGCGTGTTCTCGCGCCTCGAAGGGTGCGGGCCGAAAGACTGGGCGCAGCGGAACCGATAGCGCCGGACAGGTGCGAACGTCGTTATCGGCGCTTGCACGCCCGCTCGATATGCGTCGACGCGCGACGCACCACCGCCTCTGATCCGAGTTCAACCACTGCCCCGGTGTCCGACGGCCGTCCGCGATTCGTCCATCGAATCGTTGTTTTATACAAGATCGTTCTGGCACCCGACAGGTACGCTTGTCTCACATCGACTCGTCGATGCCTGCGCGGCTCGTCACGGATCGAGCGGGTGGCCGTCGCGGTATGGCCGTTTCTTTTCACCGCACCCGCCGGGATAGCACGCTGATTTGCCCGTAAAGTTTCGCGCGGCCGCCAGCCTTGAACGGTATGGCGCTGCGCCGGTCCGCCCAACCCTCCTGGAGTCGAGGCATGAAAAACCGCGATACGTCTACGCGTCTTGATCACGCAACGGGCGCGCCCGTTGCCGACAATCTGAACATCGAAACGGCCGGCCCGCGCGGCCCCGCGCTGCTGCAGGATATCTGGCTGATCGAGAAACTCGCGCACTTCGACCGCGAGGTGATTCCCGAACGACGCATGCACGCCAAAGGATCGGGCGCGCACGGCGTATTCACGGTAACGCACGACATCACGCGCTACACCAAGGCCAAACTCTTTTCGGAAATCGGCAAGGCAACGCCTGTATTCATGCGATTTTCGACGGTCGCCGGCGAGCGCGGCGCCGCCGATGCCGAGCGCGACATCCGCGGCTTCGCGGTGAAGTTCTATACGGAAGAAGGAAACTGGGACATCGTGGGCAATAACACGCCCGTGTTCTTTTTCCGTGATCCGCTGCGTTTTCCCGATCTCAACCACGCGATCAAGCGCGACCCGCGCACGGGACTGCGCAGCGCAAACAGCAACTGGGATTTCTGGACGCTTTTGCCGGAGGCGCTTCACCAGGTCACGATCGTCATGAGCGACAGGGGCATTCCGCGCAGCTATCGCCACATGCATGGTTTCGGCAGCCATACGTTCAGCCTGGTCGATGCCGACAATCGGCGGACGTGGGTAAAGTTTCACTTCCGTACGCAGCAAGGCATCGCGAATCTGACGGACGGCGAAGCCGAACAGCTCGTGGGCAAGGACCGCGAAACGCATGGCCGCGATCTTTACGAAAGCATCGAGCGCGGCGACTTCCCGCGCTGGACGCTCTTCATTCAGGTGATGAACGACGACGAGGCCAGGTCTCTGCCGTTCAATCCGTTCGACCTGACCAAGGTCTGGCCGAAAAGCGATTTCCCGTTGATCGAGGTCGGCGTACTCGAATTGAACCGCAACCCGGGCAATTATTTCGCCGAGGTTGAGCAGGCGGCCTTCTCGCCCGCGAACGTCGTGCCCGGCATCGGCTTTTCGCCGGACAAGATGCTGCAGGCACGTCTGTTCTCTTACGGCGACACGCAACGGTATCGGCTGGGTGTGAACTTCAATCACATTCCCGTCAATGCGCCGAAGTGCCCCTTCCACAGCTACCACCGCGACGGCGCCATGCGCACCGACGACAACCTCGGCGGCACGCCTTCTTACTATCCGAACAGTTCCGGCGAGTGGGAAGTGCGGCCCGATCTTCACGAGCCGCCGCTGCGAATCGAAGGCGACGCTGCGCATTGGGACCACCGCGTGGACGTCGATCACTTCGCGCAGCCAGGAAACCTGTTTCGCCTGATGAGTCAGGCGCAGCAACAATTGCTGTTCGACAACACCGCCCGCCAGATGGCCTCGGTTCAGGCGCATATCCAGGAACGCCACATCCTCAATTGCACGAAGGCCGACTCCAACTACGGCGCGGGTGTTCGCGAGGCCCTGGCGAAAATCGGGGCGACGACTGCAGCGAAGTAGCCAGCCATTCGCGTGCGGCGTCCGCGACGACGCCGGCGTCCGCTCACATTTCGATGGAGGACCGTCATGCCAGAGTTCATTCAGGATGTCGCGGTGCCCGACAGTCAGCTTGCACGGGAAATTACCGAGTTCGTGCGCGACACGTCCACCCCGCTGCTCTTTCATCATTCGAGCCGCGTATATTTGTTCGGCGCGCTCGAGGGCGTGCGCCGCGGCCTGAAATTCGATCCGGAACTGTTGTACGCCGGTGCCATGTTTCATGACGTCGGCCTCACCGGAGCGTACAGCAGCGCCACCGAACGCTTCGAAGTCGACGGGGCCAATGCGGCCCGCGACTTTCTCTCGGGCCGGGGCATCAACGCGGCCGACATCGATCTCGTCTGGACGGCGATTGCGCTGCACACCACGCCCGGCATTCCGCGCCATATGCATCCGGTCGTCGCGCTGGTGACCGCCGGGGTCGAGATGGATGTGCTCGGACTGTCGTACCACGCGTTCACGCACGAGGAACGCGAAGCCGTGACGCATGCGCATCCGCGCCCGCCGCACTTCAAGGAAGAGATCATTCAGGCGTTCTACGACGGCATCAGGCACAAGCCGGAAACCACGTTCGGCAACGTGAAAGCCGACGTGATCGTCGACAAGGAGCCTCATTTCCATCGGGGGAATTTCTGTTCCGTCATCCGTAATTCGGCATGGCCGGGTTGAAGATGCCGTGTCCCGCGCATCGATGCCCGGCCAGTCGCGCCGCGCCACTCGATCGCGATCGTACGCAGGTCCGCATAGGCAGAAAACACCGGCGATCGCATTGGGCGAGACGGCATGCCGGTGTCCATCAACGGAATCATTCACAC
The DNA here is from genome assembly GCF_024656005.1 of Burkholderia sp. SCN-KJ. Lineage (NCBI taxonomy): Bacteria > Pseudomonadati > Pseudomonadota > Betaproteobacteria > Burkholderiales > Burkholderiaceae > Burkholderia > Burkholderia sp. SCN-KJ. The sequence goes on along the minus strand of NZ_JANKOG010000009.1, from coordinate 308,035 downwards.
TGAGGTGAACATCATGGGCAAGCTTGCAGGGAAAGTGGCCGTCGTAACCGGTGCGTCGAAGGGTATCGGTGCCGCCATCGCCAAGGCGCTCGCAGCAGAGGGCGCGTCGGTCGTAGTGAACTACGCAAGCAGCAAGACGGGCGCGGACGACGTCGTGTCTGCCATCACCACGGCCGGAGGAAAAGCGGTTGCCGTCGGAGGTGACGTGTCGAAGGCCGCCGATGCGAAAGGCATCGTCGATGCGGCGATCGAAACGTATGGCCGCCTCGACATCCTTGTCAACAACTCGGGCGTCTACGAGTTCGCCCCGATCGAGGCGTTCACGGAAGCGCAATACCGCAGGCAGTTCGACATCAACGTGCTCGGCGTCCTGCTCACCACACAGGCCGCTGTCCAGCACCTGGGCGAAGGCGCCAGCATCATCAATGTCAGTTCGGTCGTCTCGACGCTCACACCGGCGACGACTGCCGTCTACAGCGGCACGAAAGGCGCGGTGGATTCCATCACGGGCGCGCTCGCACGTGAACTCGGGCCGCGAGGCATTCGCGTGAATACGATCAATCCCGGCGTGATCGTGACCGAAGGCGCACAAAGCGCCGGGGTGATCGGATCGGAGTTCGAGAGTTCGGCGGTCAGCCAGACGCCGCTCGGGCGCGTGGGCAGACCGGACGACGTTGCGTCGATTGCGGTTTTCCTCGCGTCCGACGACGCAAAGTGGCTGACGGGCGAGCATATCGTCGCCAGTGGCGGCATGCGATGACGCAGGTTCGCGAAACCGCGCACGCACGGTCGGCCTCAAAATCGACGAAACAAGCGTGACGGTCGTTCTGGATTTCTCACGCTTCAGTGTGTCCTCACGTCCAGTTGAAGCGTGACGACCGAAGTCACCGACACGAAACGTCGACGCCCGTACTTTGCAAGTGTGACCCGCATTCGCGGGTCACCTCCCTCTCCCGCTTTTCACGCGTTTTTCGTTCGTTGAACGGTGCGTGGCCGGGGATCGGCGTCAGCACGATCGCACACGCCGGGTTCACGCCGACGTCGCCTTTGACGCTTATCCAATGGCGATCATGAAGCTATGGAAAACACTCCAGGTACCGACGATGTCACGAACGGCATCAGCGACCGGCATCGCTGGGACAGGATTCTCGACGCCCTGCGATCGCCTCCGGCCGCACTGCCCTTTCCGGGAGTGGCTGAGCGTGCGTGCATGAGCCACTCAAACCTGGGGGCCGTCCGCATTGTGATTCTCGAGCGCCCGTCAACCGACACCGTTCTCATCTCGTGGAGCAGCTCGACGGCGTGTCGATATGGCGAACAGACCTGGCGGAGAGTGATTGCCCGAGAGGACGGGGTTTGCATTCTGACGGGCGACTCGATTGCCCGGGGGGATTCGGTCTTTCGTCCAAAGCGCACACGGAATGCGATGTGCAGCAACTCGATGGCGATGATCAAGGCGTCGTCCATCGATCTGCCGCGGTATCGGGTCGGTCAGACATCGGCCAGGTTGGTCGCGGAACCCAAGCCCTCGACGCCAGACCGGCTCGGAGATCGGCACGCAGATGCTCTCTCCGATCTCGAACCGCACCTTGCCCGACTGTTCTCCGAGGCTTGAGTCGGCGGCCGACGTAAGCGAGAAAACGGAGACGTACGGACCGTTGCCGTGATTGCAGTTCCATTCGATGCGCCAGCAGATGAGCAAGCCTGAGCCGCGGAAGGCACAGGAAGCGTATGCAGGTCAGGTCAGACGCGTTTTCGTACTCGCCGGTTTCGATTCATATCGATGCTATTGTGATAAGAAAAGTTATCCGGATAGATCTGATAAACCATCGAAGTACCCGACGTGTCCGAGCACACCATCGCGCGGCATTGACAGCACTTCCTCGCACGAATCCCGGATTTCACAGCGATTCGACGCGCGGTGTCGCCCACGATTGCAGCCTCGCTCGAAGCTTCGTTCGCAGCCGCGTCGATTCCCCTTCCGCCGCAACGATCGCCGTCGCGGCCGCCCCGTTCTTTCCCGCATTTGTTCCCGCGACGCAAGACTGTTGGTCCACGGCGGGTGTTCGAACTCCGGCCCGACGCGCCTAAAGTCTGGTCCATCGGATTCATCGATCCGGTCGGCACCAACGCCGAAAACCAGTCACCTGTCGAGGCATATCATGAGCACATCCAAAGTCATCATCGTCACCGGCGCATCGCAAGGCATCGGCGCGGAGACGGTCAACGCATTCCGCGCCCACGGTCATCGGGTAGTCGCGACGTCCCGTTCGATCGGCGCGTCGGACGATCCCGATCTGGTCACCGTCGCGGGCGACATCGGCGACCCGGCTGTCGCGCGGCGGGTGGTCGATACCGCACTCGAGCGCTTCGGCCGGGTCGACACGCTCGTCAACAACGCCGGCGTGTTCATCGCGAAGCCGTTCACGCAATACACCGCGGACGACTATGCGACCATCACCCGCGTGAACCTGGACGGGTTCTTCCACGTCACGCAGCGCGCGATCGCGGCGATGCAGCGCAACGGCGGCGGACACGTGGTCAGCATCACGACGAGCCTCGTCGACCACGCGAACAGCAACGTGCCGTCGGTGCTTGCATCGCTGACGAAAGGCGGACTCAACGCGGCGACGAAGTCGCTCGCAATCGAGTACGCGAAGGCCGGCATCCGCGTGAACGCCGTGTCCCCCGGCATCATCAAGTCGCCGATGCATGCGCCCGACACGCACGCGACGCTCGCCTCGCTGCATCCGGTCGGCCGGATGGGCGAGATGAGCGACATCGTCGGCGCGATCCTGTATCTCGATTCGGCGCCGTTCGTTACCGGCGAGATCCTGCACGTGGATGGCGGCCAGAGCGCCGGGCATTGAGCGGCGACGATGGGAGACTGCGCCGGGGCAAAGGGGGCAAATGGTGAGCGGCGGTCCGGCAACGGCGCTGCCGCGCCATTCGCGCCCCGCTCTGCCCCGTTGCCGGCATTCTCCCCGGACGCGCCTAGCGCGCCCGCTTGCCGGGCGCCTGTTGCAGATGTTCGACGAGAAAGTCGACGAACACGCGCACGCGCGAAGACAGATAGCGCGCGTGGGGATACAGCAGCATGAACGGCCGCGACCGGCCGCCCTGGCCGGACAGCACCTCCGTGAGCGTGCCCTCGCGCAGATCCTGGTCGACGATGAAGCGATAGGTCTGGAACAGGCCCGCACCGCTGCGCGCGAGCGTGACGCCGGCGAGGACGTCGCCCGACGTGCCGTAGCCGCCGGTCGTCGCGACGTCGATTTCCGCCGAGCCGTCGTTGAACAACCATGGAATCGGCCGGCCGCTGCTCGGCAGCTCGAACTGGATGCATTCGTGCGCGTGCAGATCGTCGACGGCGCGCGGCACGCCGGCGCGTTTCAGGTAGCCGGGCGTTGCGACGACAACGAGTTCCGCATCCTCCAGCTTGCGCGCGACCAGGCTCGAATCCGCCGGCGCGCGGCCGCGGATCGCAAGATCGAAACCCTCCTCGGCGAAGTCGATGTTGCGGTTGCTCAGATGCGTTTCGACGCGCACGTCCGGATATCGCTCGCGAAACGCGGGTAACAGCGGCAGCACGCGATAGTGTCCGTACGGCGTCGGCATGCTGATGCGCAGCACGCCGGCCGGCGTGGCCTGCTGGCCCGTCGCTTCGCGCTCCGCGTCGACGAGCTGCGATAGCGCATCACGGCATTGCTCGAAATAGCGCCGGCCGGAATCGGTCAGGCGGATCTGCCGTGTCGTCCGTACGAACAGGCGTACGCCGAGACGCTCCTCGAGGCGCGCGACCGACCGGCTGACCGCGGCCGGCGTGACGCTCGCAGCCGTCGCCGCGAGCGTGAAGCTGCCGAGTTCCGCGGCCAGGCAGAACAGCTCGATGCTGCCGAGCAGCAGGTCGTCGAATTTTCTCTGCATGGGGCGCTCCTGCTGCTTCGTGCGTGGCGTGGGCAACGCGAACGTAGGCATCACGGAATCGCGCTCGCGGCGAGCCGGCGCGCGCCGTTTCGTCGCGTGACGCTGAAGCAGCGAGTGTGCATGAATCCCGGCCGGGAAACCAGCGTACCGACGACCGTCGCCGGCAACCGTTCGCGCCACATTGCGCCGCGCGCGATTCGTTACATCACGTGTCGATTCAATTGCGCGAACGATATTTACCGGCGTCGACCGCATTACTAGAGTGACTGCCAGAGACCCATGCGAGTGAATCTTCCGAGCCTGGGCGCCACACAATCTTCCGCGAAGGAGCAAGCGATGACGATCGAACAGAAGCTGGCCGAACTCGGCCTCACGTTACCCGAACCGCCGCAACCGCTCGGCAGCTACACGGCCGTCAGCGAAGCCGGCAACCTGTTGTTCATCTCCGGACAACTGCCGCTCGTCGACGGCAAGGTTGCCTATACAGGCCGCGTCGGCGAACGGCTGAGCGTCGACGACGGGCGGCATGCGGCGCAACTCGCGGCGCTGAACGTGCTTGCGCAGATCCGCAAGCACCTCGGCGGGTTCGACCGCCTGCATCACATCGTGCGTGTCGAGGGGCACGTTGCGTCGGCGGACGGCTTTTTCGGCCAGCCGGCCGTTATCGACGGTGCATCCGACCTGTTCGCCGCCGTGCTGGGCGACAAGGCCGGGCATGCGCGCTCGGCGTTTTCCCAGCGCCAGTTGCCGGCCGACGCAGCCGTGATTTTGGTCGCGATCGCCGAAATCCGGCCGGCGTAGCCGCGTTGCGGTTGCGCGGGCAGCCGCCGTTCCGACGGCGGCCGCCCTGTCCGCACCCGGAATGTCGCGCGACGCGATCTTTTCGATATAAGGGATGGAACACCGCACATCCTTGCCTGGCAAGGCCGTACACGATCCAGATACATTGAAATACAAAATATCGCATGCGATTTAATCGAATCCGCTTGACGAGGGCCGGCGTCTCGACCAAACTGCATCGCATGCGATCGAATCGCATTAGATAGAACCTTCCAACCTGACGGAGTGAACGATGAGCAAGATCGAAAAAGTGCTGTACACGGGCAAGACGCATACGACTTCCGGCGGCCGCGACGGCGCGGCGCGCAGTTCCGACGGTCGCCTCGACATCCAGTTGTCGTCGCCGGGCACCGCCGGAACCGGCACGAATCCGGAACAACTGTTCGCGGCCGGCTGGTCGGCCTGCTTCATCGGCGCGATGCAGCTCGCGGCACGTGCGGCGAAGGTGACGCTGCCGGCCGATCTCGCGGTCGACGCGGAAGTGGACCTGGGCATGGGCGGCAACGCGTACTTCCTGCAGGCCCGCCTGAACGTGAGCGCGCCGGGGCTCGATCGTGACGTCGTGCAGCACATCGTCGACACCGCGCATCAGACCTGCCCGTACTCGAAAGCGACGCGCGGCAACATCGACGTCGAAATCCGCATCGTCTGAACGTTGAATCGGGCGGCCAGGGGCCGCCCTCCCGAATCTCCTGCCATTTTCTTGTCGAGGTAAATGATGAAGACCCAACTGATCGCCGCCCTGCTCGTCGCCGTGTCCGCTGCCGTTGCCGCGCCGGCCTTCGCCAGTGACGCCGTCGTGACGCGTGCGCAAGTGCGCGCCGAACTCGTGCAGCTCGAACGGACCGGCTACCCGCTGAACCGCGCCAGCGACGCGACCTACCCGGACAACCTGCAGGCCGCGCTGACGCAGATCCATGCGGACGACGCGGTGGCCAACGCACCGTCGAACGCGGGCTACGGCGGCGACGCAGTCGCGTCGACGCAGTCGGGCCGACGCGTGGTCGTGCAGATGGCCGAGCGTTCGATCTATTTCGGTCGTTGAGCGCGATCCGCGATTCCGGACGAATCGCGCCGACATGCCGCACACGCCTGAACGCCCCGTTTCTTTCCATTGAATCTGTCGAGGTAAATGATGAAAACCCAAGTGATCGCCGCCCTGCTCGTTGCCGTATCCGCCGCCGTTGCCGCACCCGCCTTTGCCAATGAAGCCGTCGTGACGCGTGCGCAAGTGCGTGCCGAGCTCGCCCAGCTGCAGCAAGCCGGCTATGTGCCGAGCCGCGCGAACGATCCGCACTATCCGGACGACCTGCAGGCCGCGCTGACGCGTATCCATGCGAACGACACAGCCGCAGCCGATACGGCGACGTCCGGTTACGGCAGCGACGCGGCAGCCGGCACGCAGTCGGGCAGCCGTCTCGTCACGCGTGTCGCCGAGCGCTCGATCTACTTCGGCCATTGAATGAAACCGCGATCGGCGCCGATTGCCGGCGTGCGACGCCCACACTCCGATCACTCTTTTCTGTCGAGGTAAATGATGAAGACCCAACTGATTGCTGCCCTGCTCGTCGCCGTGTCCGTTTCCGCTGCCGCACCGGCATTCGCGACCGAAAGCACCGTCACGCGCGCGCAGGTGCGGGCGGAACTGGCCGCGCTCCAGAAGGCCGGCTACCTGCCGAATCGCCCGAACGATCCGAACTATCCGGAGAATCTGCAGACCGCGCTGAAGCGGGTTCGCGACAACGCCGCGACAGCTGCCGATACCGATGCATCCGGTTTCGGCAGCGACGCGGACGGCGCGACTCAAGCCGGCAGCCGGAACGTCGTTCGCACGGCCGAGCGCTCGATCTACTTCGGTCATTGAGCACCGCGCCGCAATCGACGACGTCATCCATCAAATAAAGCGTATGCGATATAATCGCATGCGCTTTTTGTTCGTCTGAGACCTGAATGGACGATCGCGTCTATGCTGTGCGACGAACGACCTTCAATCAGGGAGCAGGCAATGCGGCAAGCAACGACGGGGAACGAAGGAAGCGGAGCGCATCCGCTCGACAACGCCGTGTGGCATGCGCTCGCCGGCGAGCAGCAGCGTTTTGCGCTCGGCGACGAGCGCGCGCGGCGCTTTCCTCCCGAACTCGCGCCGTTTGTCGGCCTCGCCGAGCGCAGCCCCGCCGCTTTCGACGCGTTGCGCGCATTGATCGACACGCACGGGCCCGCGGCACTGGTCACGCCTGACGAGATCCCGACGCCGGCCGGATGTTCCGTGGTCCGGCGCGCGGTGCTGCATCAGATGATCTGGCAGGGAACGCCTGACGATGCGCAGCCGCTGGAGCATGTCCGGCTGACCGAAGTCGACGTACCGGCCATGCTCGAGCTGATCGCGGCGACGGAGCCGGGTCCGTTCGGCCCGCGCACGATCGAATTCGGCGGCTATCTCGGTGTACGGAGAGAAGGACGGCTCGTGGCGATGGCCGGTCAGCGACTGACTGCCGGCGGCCATACGGAGATCAGCGCCGTGTGCGTGGATCCCGCCTTTCGCGGCCAGGGCCTCGCGGCCGGACTGATCCGCGCATTGATCGCGCGGATTCGCGCGCGGGCGGAAACGCCGTTTCTGCATGTGCTGTCGTCGAATCGCGTCGCAATCGAGCGCTATCTGGCACTCGGTTTCGCGATCCGTCGCGACATGCAATTGCTGGTGTTGGGGCGTGAGGATACCGGGACGGGCCAGCCCGAGCGTCACCCGTAAGCAACCGAGCGCAGCATTGCAAAAGTCGGTCCGGACGGCCGGAAAAGCATGGACATCGTGGAGGAAGCCGGCTGCAATCGCATCGCCGGCTCGACATCGAGCCGGCGGCCAGGCTATTCGTGGTTTACTCGTCGATCGAATCGATCAGGTTGCCGCGCAGCGTGACGATCGCCTTCTGCATCTTCGCGAATTCGTCGGGTTTGAGCCCGGTGGCTTCGACGAGATTCATGTCGAGCCCCTTCTCGCGCACGCGGCGACCGCTTTTCGTCAGGCTCACGACCACCTGGCGCTCGTCCGACGGATCGCGGTGCCGTTCCAGATAACCCATCACCTCGAGCTTCTTCAGGATCGGCGTCAGCGTGTTCGATTCGAGGAACAGCTTTTCGCCGAGCTGCCCGACCGTCTGGTCGCCCTCCTCCCACAGCGCAATGATCGTGATGTATTGCGTGTACGTGAGGCCGAGCTCCTCGAGGATCGGCTTGTAGGCCTTGCCGAACGCGAGGTTCGTCGAGTAGATCGCAAAGCACAGGAACTCGGACAGCTTCGGCGTGGCGGGCGATTGGGTTTCGGTCGGTTTCATGAGCATCCTCCATCGACACGGGAGCGTGTCGCAGATGAATGCATTATATATCGCATGCGATCTTATCGGAAGCTTGATTATCGCTTCCGATCGACGGCATGCGACGCGTGCGATGCCCGCTCACGCTCAGGCTCGATCGCCGTCGTTCCGGCCCCGGCGCTCGCCGTGCCGTTGCCGGCTGATCGACAGCAGCGAACACTGCACCGGATGCGCGATTTCGGTCGCGAGGCCGCCTGCGGCGAACAGCAGGATCGTCAGCCAGCGTTTCATGCATCCTCCACGACGGACAGGCTCGCGCCGTCGGCGACGGTCGCATCGAGCGCATACGGATCGACGCCTTCGAGGCAGCCGAGATTGACGCGCCAGCACGCGGGATCCTTGCGCGTCTGATGAAACGGGTAGACGCCGCACCGGCTGCAGAAAAAGTGACGGGCCGTGCGCGTGTTGAAACGGTAGGTCGTCAGCGCGTCCTCGCCTGCGACGATCTTCAGGTCGGCGGCGGGGAACATCGGGCTCATCAGCGCGCCGCGACGGCGGCAAAGGCTGCAGTTGCAGCGAACGGCCGGCGCAAGCGCGGTCCGGACCTGGAATTTCACGGCGCCGCAATGGCAGGATCCGTTGAACCATGTAGCAGACATGTCGTGCTCCTCGAGAGGTGATGTCTGCTTTATAACGAACCCGGGCGGACGCGTTGTATCGCTCTGTATCCGCGCGGTGCGCAGACACAGAGCATTGCAATTTTGTCGCGAACGGTGCGGATTTCAGCGCCTTCCGGCACGTCAGCCGCGCGCCGCGTGATCCGGCACTCAGTCCAGCGCGTGCTGCAGCCGCGCGATGGCCGCCCGCGTCTCGCGCTCGAGCGTCGCGAACAGTTCCGCCGCCGGCAGCGACCGCACGAGCGGCGCCGCCTGCCCTGCCCACTGCGCGCCGTAGCCGAACTCGCCCTCCGCCTTCGCGGCCGCATGCAGCGCCTTGCCGGCGTCGTACGCGATCGGATAGGCGGGCGTCGCCGGTGCGTGCGGATCGTCGCCGAGCGCGGTCAGCCGGTTCGCGATGCCGCGTGCGACGCGGCCGGAGATCGCGGTCGTGAAGGTCGTGCGGCGCGCCGCATTGCCGAGGATCGCGCGACGATAACCGTCGTCGATCGACGTTTCCGGACACGCGACGAACGCCGTGCCGAGTTGCGCGGCCTGCGCACCGAGCGCGAGCGCCGCGGCGATGCCGTCGCCGTCCATGATGCCGCCGGCGGCGATCACCGGCAGCGCGCATTCGCGCACGAGCAGTCGCGTCAGCGCGAACGTGCCGAGCCGGTCGTCGTGGGCCGTCGAGTCGAATACGCCGCGATGCCCGCCGGCCTCGATGCCCTGCGCGACGATCGCATCGATGCCGGCCGCGGCGATCTGCCGGGCTTCGTCGGGATGCGTCGCGGACGCGAACAGCGTGATGCCGGCGCGCTTCAACATCGCGATCGCCTCGTCGGACGGCAACCCGAAATGAAAGCTGACGACCGCCGGTTTTTCCTCGAGCAACATCGCGAGCATCGCATCGTCCGCGACGAAGCTCGTGTAGATCTCCGACAGCGCCGCCGGCGGCGTCGCGCCGTATTCGCGGAACACCGGCGCGAGCCACTCGAGCCACGCGCGTTCGACGGCGGCATCGGCCCGCGCCGGCTGGTGGCAGAACAGGTTGATGTTGAACGGCCGGTCGGTGAGCGCGCGCGTGTCGCGGATCATCTTGCGCGCGCCGTCGGCGTTCGTCGCGCCGACGCCGAGCGAGCCGAGCCCGCCCCCGTTCGACACGGCAGCCGCCAGCGCGGGCGTGCTGACGCCGGCCATCGGCGCCTGGATGATCGGAGTGCGGACGCCGAGCGTGCGCAGCAGCGTCCGGTTGTCGGTCGGTCGATTCATGTCGTTGCCTCCTGCAACGTCCGGGATCGGAAGGCTCGGGCCGGCTGCCGGCCGAAGCGGCTTGGGTGGGTCCGGCGACGTCGCGGGTGCGCGGTGCGTCGCGTGGACCCTGTCATGCGAATGCGAATGCGAAAGCGGTGCCGGGTACGGCGGCTGACCAAACGACGACGCGGCCGTCGCGACGCGTGGTTGCGGCGTCGCCTCCGCACGGCGTGCGAACCGGCCGCCCCGCAACTGCGCCCATGCTACGCCAGAGCGCCGCCCGCGGGTCAGCGCGCAGCGCTTCTACCGGCTGCGCACCCGATATGCGAGCGCCGCGCAGGCCGCCAGCAGCGCGGCCGTCACGAAGAACACCGAATGCAGGCCGAGCGCGACGCCGATCTGGCCGCCGATCACCGGGCCGATCACCTGCCCGCCGAACTGCGCGGACTGCAGGTAGCCGAGCATCTGGCCCGTCGCGCGCTCGTCGACCGACTGCCGGACCAGCTTGCCGATCGACGGCAGCAACCCGGCGAGCGTCATCCCCATCAGCACGCGCAGCGCGGCGAGCTGCCACCAGTGCGTGACGAACGCCTGCGGCAGCATCGCGAGCGCGGTCAGCAGCAGGCAGCCGACGATCACGTTCCAGCTGCCGATCCGGTCGGCGAGCGCGCCGAGCCGCGCGGCGGTCAGCATGCTGCCGAGTGCGGAGCCGGCCATCACGACGCCGGCGACGCGCGCCAGATGACTGCCGTCCACGCCGAGCCCGCCGATATAGACCGTGATGATCGGCTCGATCGACATGTTCGCGAGCAGCACCATCATCGCCGTCACGAGCAGCGCGGCGACCGCCACGTGATCGGTGCGCCGGGCCGGGTTCGCCGACGTTGCGCGCGCGTGCCGCGCGTGCGCGTCGGTGGCCGGATCGAAGTCCTCCTTCACGACGACGATCGTCAGCAGCGCGGCGACGGCGATCATCGCGCCACCCGCGAAAAACGTGCCGCGAATGCCGAGCCAGCCCGGCAGCAGGCCGCCGACCAGCGGCCCGACGAGATTGCCCGCGAGCGCGCCGGTCGACAGGATGCCGAGCGCCCAGCCCGCGCGTTCGCGCGGCGCCTGGGTGCCGACCATCACGGTCGACGCGGACGCATAGCCGCCGACGAGCCCGGCGATCAGCCGCAATGCCACGAGTTCCACCACGTTGTGCGCGACGCCGATCAGCGACATCACGACGGCCATCCCGAGCGCCGCGCGCACGAGCATCGGCTTGCGGCCGAAGCGATCCGCGAGGCGGCCCCACAGCGGTGCGGTGACGGCCGTGCCGAGAAACGTCGCGCCGAACGCGACACCCGACCACTGGATCACGGCCGACTGCGCGTCGACGCCGAGCTGCCGCACGTACAGCGGCAGGAACGGCAGCAGCATGCTGAGACTCACGAGCGTCGTGAACGACCCGAACACGCACACGGCGAGATTGCGGCGCCAGTAGCGCGCATTGCGTTCGGCGTAGCCGGCGCTCGGGCGGCCGGCGTGTGCGGCGGCCGGTGCGTGGGCGGTCGTGCTCATCGCGCCCTCGCCGAGGAGATCACGTCGACCGCGAGCGCCAGCAACAGCGCGGCGGTGCCGACGCCGAACAGCGCTTCGTAACGGCCGCCGCTCGATGCGAACAGGTACGACAGACCGTAGGCGGCGACCGCCTGCATGATCGCGAAGCTGGTCGTCGCGCTGCGCCATGCGCGCTTCGCGACCGACGGATGATGCGCGAGCAGCTCGCTCACGCGGCCCAGCGCGAGCGGCACGATGCCGGGCGTGAACGCGCCGACGAGCAGGCTCGACACGATCAGCGCGGCCGGGCCCAGGCCGAGCAGCGGCAGCGCGACCGCGACGGCTTCGATCGCGAATGCGATCCGCAGTGCGCGGCCGAAGCCCGCACGGTCGGCCAGATGCCCGCACGCGAGCGGCCCGACGATCGCGCCGAGGCCGTACAGCACCCAGTACTGCGCGCCCGCGTCGACGCCCTTGCCGAGTCCGCGCGCGACGTAGTCGACGAGGAAGATCATGTGCGGGACGAGCCCGACCGCGTTGAGCCCGTATTCGACGTACAGCGCGCGCAGGCTGCCGGCCGGCAGGTTGCGCGCGTGCGCGGCATGCGCCGCGGCGGCTGCGGGCTGTGCGTCGTCGGCCGGCCAGCCGCGCCACGCGACGGCGGTCAGCAGCAGCGACACGATCGCGAGCCCGAGCCACGTGACGGTGAGCCCCTGCCGCAGCAGGATCGGCACGATCGTGCCCGATGCCGCGATGCCGAGCCCGATCCCGGTGAAGATGCCGCCGCTCGCGAAACCGCGCCGCGACGGCGGCACGTGCGTGAGGATCGCCGGCGCCGCGAGCACCATCAGCGCCCCGCCCGACAGGCCGGACGCGAACCGCCACACGAAGAACCACAGGAACGACACGGGCGCCGCGCACGCGACGAATGCGAGCGTCGCGAGCAGCATCATCGCGCGCAGCACGGCGGTCGAGCCGGCGCGGCGCGCGAGCGTGCCGGCGACCAGCGCGCCGGCCAGATAGCCGCCGAGGTTGGCCGCCCCGAGATACGCGGCGGTGGACGCCGGAAACCAGTGCGCACCGATGATCGCCGGCAAGAGCGGCGTGTACGCAAAGCGCGCCAGGCCGATGCCGATCAGGCTCGCACTGGCGCCGGACACCGTGCCGCGCCACACGTTGAACGCGGGGGCGTGCGGCCGGTCGAGAAGCGCTTGTTGCATGGAGACCTCCCATTCGCTGGGCGGATGCACGCGCATCCGCCGGTTGAAGGAAGTCTAGATTGAACCGAGTATCGGGAGAATCCATGCGGCACGGAAGCCATTCTTCCGCAATGCGATTCAATCTCCATCGGTGATGGCCGCCAGCTGCGCGAAATGCTCGCGCAATCGCGGCGCGGCGAAATCGACGAACGTCCGCACCTTCGGCACCGACAGGCGTCCGTATGGCGTGACCAGATGAATCGGCAGCGGCGCGTGCTCGCTGTCGCGCAGCACGATGCGCAGCGCGCCGTCCCGCACCGGCTCCGCGACGTGATACGAGAACAGCCGCGTGACGCCGTGGCCGGCGAGCGCCGACGCGAGCGCACCGCGGATCGTGTTGACGATGAAGCGCGGTGCGAACTGGACCACCTGCGGCAGCGCCGACGGCGTGGACGGCGGAAAGCTCCACGAATCGAGCCCGAAGTGCGTCATCGAGATGATCCGGTGCCGGGCGAGATCGGCCGGCGCGGTAATCGGCGGATGGTTCGCAAGGTAGTCCGGCGACGCGACGACGACACGCCGCACCGCACCGACCGGCATCGCGACGAGCGTCGAATCGCTCAGGTGCGCGATGCGCAGCGCGACGTCGATGCCCTCGTCGATCAGGCTGACGGGACGGTCGAGCAGTTGCAGGCGAATCGACACGGCCGGATGGCGGTCGATGAATTCGTCGATGAGCGCACGCAGCACGTCTTCGCCCGCGGCGACCGGTGCGGTGATCGTCAGCAGGCCGCGCGGCGCCGAGCGTTCGTCGGCGATCAGCATGTCGGCTTCCTCGAGATCCGCGAGGATGCGGCGGCACGCTGCCGCGTAACGTTCACCGGCTTCGCTCAAGCGGATCGTCCGGGTGGTCCGGTACAGCAGCGCGGTGCCCGTGTGTTCCTCGAGAAACGCGAGCGCGCGGCTGACGGCCGCCGGCGAGCGGCCCAGGCGGCGGCTCGCGCCCGCGAGGCTGCCCTCGTCGAGCGTGGCGACGAACACCTTCATCGCATCGATTCGGTCCATGTCGTGTGAGGGGGCGCGTGGGGGCGTGTCGTGGGCGGGAAAAGCCAGCGAGCAGTCTACCGTACGCGTTGCGCAACGCGGGGGCAGCGCGGTCGCGCCGCTTCGTGAAATACTTCGGCCACGCGTCCTTGCGGAACTTCGAGATGACCGACTTGCCTGCCGTGCCCGCGTTGCGTTGCGTCGTCATGCGTTGCGTCGTCATGCGTTGCGCGTCGGCGTGCGTCGTCGCGTGGCTGGTCGCCGGGCCGGCGATGGCCGGCTCGTCGGCCGTGTCGCCGCCCGGGTTGCCGGCGCCCGCAATCCGCACGCCGCAACGCATCCTGTTCGTCGGCGACAGCCTCACGCATGGCCGTTACACGCCCGTGCGTTCGTACGGCGCGATGCATGCCGCCCGCCAGCCCGCGGCCGCGACCGCGGCGCGGGTGATCGACGAGAACTTCGGGCAGACCGGCGCCCGCGCGGAACGCGAGCCGGGCCCGTGGGGCGGGATTCCGGGCATCTTCGCGCGGTTTGCCGTCGAAGCCGGGCTCGACTATGACGTCCATCTCGAAGCGATGTCGGCGACGAGTCTCGCCAAACACGACCGCGTTGCATCGGACGTGATCGACCGGCCTGTCTGGGACGCGGTCGTGCTGCAGGAGTTGAGCGCGAAGCCGCTGCCGTTCGTGCTCACGCATAGCCGTGCCAGCGATCCGGCCGCCTTCTGCGCGAGCGTCGCGAAGATCGCGCGCGGCATTCGCGCTGCCGCACCGCAAGCGCGCGTCTATCTGTACGAAACCTGGCCGGGCGCCGATCTCGCGAAGGCGCTGGCGGGCGAGCCGGGCAGCGCCGGCTTTCACGCGCGCTACGTCGAGCGTCTCGCCGAACTCGTCGCCGCGTATCGCGATGCATTCGAACTCGCCCGCCGCACCGATCCGTCGATCGTGGCCGTCGCGCCGGTCGGCCGCGCATGGCAGCGCGCATGGACGGCGGGCGTCGCCGATCCCGATCCGTATGCGCCGTCGGGCGCCCCGCTGCTGTGGTACGGCATGCGCGCGCACAACGACCCGCCGATCTCGCGGCTCGACTATCAGCATCCGGGCGTGACGGGCGCTTACCTCAGCGCGCTCGTGCTGTTCCAGCAGATCGCCGGCGTCGACGTGCGCACCCTGGGCGCGCGGGAGCAAGCAGCCGCGCAGCTCGGCATCGCGCCGGAGCTGGCGGTGAAGCTGCAGGCGGTTGCGTCGGAGACGGTGCGGCATGAACGGGCCGACGTCGGGGTCGGGACCGGCACCGATGCCGGCGCGGCGGCGACGGATGAACGGTCCGATCCGTGCGCGTCGCCATGAGCCGGATGGGCAGACGAGCGGCGGCGCTGCACATTCGGTGCGTCGCAGCGATCGATGAACGCTGACGAATGCAAGGTCCCGCGGCGTCGCTCTGCCTTTCCGTCGCGCGGCGCCGGCGGATTGACCGAGGATACCGAACCGTGCGGTACGCCATCACCGTCACCGGCCGCCGAATCCGCGCAGCGCGGCCTATCGTTTTCCCTGCCCTGACCCTCTCGCCTCGGCTCGCCTTCCGTCCGACGTCCGCCCCGCGGGCGTTTCCCGGCCTTTCTGCGCGGGAAAGGATGCTTGAAGCATCCGCAATTATCGCGTCGCGCAAATTCGCCGACCATGTTTCGGACGATCGGCGCGATCCCGCGCATCCGGCCTTTCGCCGGCCTTGCGGGCACGTGCGCCGCGTCGCGCGACCGGGCCCGTGATGCCGGCCGCGAATAGCCGCGAACGGCCGGGCATCGCGCCACGGCAAATCGATAATCAGGAGACACGATGAACAGCCAATCCCTCGACCTTGGCGGCACCGCGGGCGGCCCCGCGTCCGCCGCATCGTCCGCGGCCCGGGCCGGCGCCGATGCGACGGCCCTGCCCGCCCGCGGCATCACGCTCGGCGAATTCATGGACGACTTGCCGGTCGGTGCGCTGCACCGGTTCGTCGTCTGGGTGATCGGCATCGGGCTGTTCTTCGACATGTACGAGATCTTCCTCGTCAGCACGATCGGCTCCGCGCTGCAGCACGAATACGGGCTCAGCCGGCAAAGCGCCGATTTCAAGCTGTTGCTCGCGTCGGCATTCATCGGAATGTTCGTCGGCGCGCTGTGTCTCGGCAGCCTCGCCGACCGCATCGGCCGGCGCAAGGCGTTCCTGATGACGCTCGTCTGGTACAGCGCGTTCTCGCTGATCGGCGCGTTCTCGGTGAACGCCGACATGCTCGTCGCATGCCGCTTTCTCACGGGCATCGGCGTCGGCGCGATCTACCCGGTCGCCGACAGCTTCCTGTCCGAAATCCTGCCGAAGGACAAGCGCGGACGGCTTGCCGCATGGGCCTATACGACTTCGTACGTCGCCGTGCCGCTGGTCGGCTTCCTCGCGCTGTGGCTGAATCCGCTGCACGTCGCGGGCGTGGCCGGCTGGCGCATCATCCTCGCGATCGGCAGCCTCGGCGCCGTGTACGTGCTGCTGGTCCAGCATCGTCTGCCGGAAAGCCCGCGCTGGCTGCTCGCGCAGGGCCGCGCTGCGGAGGCGCATGCCGCTGCACGGCGCTTCGCGGACAGCGCCGGCGTGCGCGTGCCCGACCAGTTCGCGGCATCGGCCGAACCGCAGCGGCCGCTGCGCGTCGGCGAGCGCATCGCGCTGCTGCGCCGCCGGCCCTACGGCGCGCGCTACCTGATGCTCGCGGTGTTCCACCTGTTCCAGGGCTTCGGCTATTACGGCTTCGGCACGCTCGCGAGCACGGTCGTCAAGAGCCGCGGGTTCGACGTCACCGACAGCACGCTGTTCATCGCACTGTCGTTCATCGGTTATCCGATCGGCTCGCTGCTGTCGATTCCGCTGCTGAACTGGATCGAGCGCCGCACGCTCGTGATCGTGTCGATCCTGTCGATCGCCGCGTTCGGGCTGTGCTTCGCGTATTCGGGCAACACGGCGCTGATCGTCTGTTTCGGGTTCCTGACGACCTGCGCGTCGAACGTGTTCAGCAACGCGTATCACGTGTATCAGGCGGAGATCTTCCCGGCGCGCGTGCGTTCGACCGCGATCGGCAGCACCTACTCGCTGTCGCGCATCGTCAGCGGCGCGCTGCCGTTCGTGCTGCTGCCGGTGCTGGCCGAGCACGGCGCCGGAGCGATGTTCGGCGTGATCTCGGTCGCGCTCGGCATCGTCGCGGTCACGCTGCGCATGCTCGGGCCGCTGACCACGCGGCGCAGCCAGGACGACATCAACCCGGTATGACACGGTATGCGGCACGGGGCATGCGTGCCCGGTGCGTCGCGCCTGGCGCGCGTTGAACGCAGGTCGCGCATTCCTCGCATTCAGCGCGCCGACATGAAATCGAACAGCTTCGCGATGTCCGTGGTCAGCACGGTGCCGGCCTTCACGCCGACCCACAGCGTGCGCGTCGCCCACGCGTCGTCGAGCGTCACGACGCCGAGCCGCGCCGCGCGCTCGCCCGTCACCGCATCGCGCGGCAGCACGCCGATCCCGAGCCCGGCCTCGATCATCCGGCTCACGCCGTCGAAATTCGATACCTGGATGCGCAGCTTCAGCGAGCGCTCGGCCGCGAACGCGGCGTCGGTCATCCGCGCGAGCAGCGAACTGCCGTCGCTCAGGCCGACGTAGTCTTCATCGAGCGTCTCCGCGAAGCGGATGCTGTCGCGCGCGGCGAAGCGATGCCCGCGCGGCACGAGCAGCACGAGCTCGTCGCGCCGGTACAGCCGGCGTTCGATGCCGGGCGCCGGCACGTTGTCCGCGAACACGCCGAGATCGGCCTTGCCGGACCCGAGCGCATCGACGATCTCGTGACTCAGCCTCTCCTCGAGACTGACCTTGATGCCCGGGTTGTCGGTCAGGAACGCGGCGAGATCGGCCGGCAGGAACTGGACGATCGCCGACGTATTGGTCCACACGTGAATGTGGCCGCGCACGCCGGCGACGTAATCGCTCATCTCGTGCGCCATCCGGTTCACCTGCTCGTTCACCTTCGCCGCATGTTCGAGCAGTGCGCGGCCCGCGGGCGTCAGCTCGACGCCGCGCGCATGCCGGACGAACAGCGCGCTGCCGGTCACGCTCTCGAGTTCGGCGATCCGCTTGCTGACCGCGGACAACGTGAGCTGACCGTGTTCGGCCGCCTTGGTCAGGCTGCCGTGCTCGGCGACGAGCGCGAACACGCGCAGCGACTGCAGATCGAAATGAAGCGGGTTCACCATGACGAAGATCCTGAGGTGTGCCATGCGGCGCATGCGAGCGCCCGACCGGCTTGATGCCGATCATACGCCCGGCCATGCACGCGGCGAAAGCGCGCGAAACGATGCAGGACGGCGCGCTCAGCGCGGCGCGATCGCCTGCAGTGCGGCGAGCATCGCGCTGTCCGGTCGCGCGAGATCGTCGAGTACCGTGAAGTGCTGCATGCCCGGCAGCCACGCGCGCGCAACCGGTTCGCCGGCCGCCTCGCATGCGTGCGCGTATTCATGTGCATGGCGCACGAGCTCCGGCAACTCGGCCGCGCCGACCGCGACGACGGTCGGCGCACCGGGGCCGACATGACGCAGCGGGCTGTAGGCGGCGATTTCCTGCGCGGTGAGTCGAAGCTTCTCGCCGAGCACGCACAGCGAGATCGGCTCGAGATCGACGAGCGGGCTGATCGCAAGCGCCGACACGACCGCCGGATGCGCGCGATACACGGCGCTCAGGTGACCGCCTGCCGAGTGGCCGCTCAGGTGGATCGGCCGGCCGCCGGTGCCGATGCGATCGGGATCGGCCGCGAGATGGTCGAGCAGCGCGCCGATCTCGCCGACGATGTCGGTCATCGATGCAGCCGGTGCGAGCGTGTATTCGGCGAGCACGACATCGAACCCGCGTGCGAGCGGCCCGGCGGCCGCGTACGCGAAATCTTCCTTCGCGCAGTGCTGCCAGTAGCCGCCGTGAATGAACACGAACAGCGGCGCGCCGGGCCGGCCGCAGCGCAGCCAGTCGAAGCGCTGCGCGGGGCGCGACCCGTAACGCAGGTCGCGCTGCGCGGGCGTCGCGGCGTAAAGCGCGGCACTGCGTGCCTGGCAGGACGCGAGTACCGCGGGGAAGTCGGGAATGGCCTTCGTGTTCAGGTAAGCGGCGTCGAGCGCCGCGCGGTCCATGCCGCGATAGAGGATCGTCATTCGGAATGTGCGTGGGTCGGATTGCGGATCCGCGGGACGCGCGTCGCGCCCGCTGCGAAGGCGGCGGACGGACCGGCGCCGATGCACGCCATTATCCGCAGTACAACGCGGCGCGCCTATCCGGAATCGGCGGGTGCGGTACGCGCCTGTCCGCTTTCGGCGGCGGATTGCTGCGTGGCGGGCGCATCGCGCCGGCGCATGCGGAACCGGCAGAACGGACGCGATGCTGCGCCCACGCCGCACGACAGCTCGGCATGACCGCCGCGCGCGCCCGTGCAATTCAATTCAACGCAACTCAGATCAGCTCGGAGATCTCGATCAGGTTCAGGTCCGGGTCGCGCACGTACACCGACCGGATCTTCTGCGTCGCACCGGTGCGCTCGACGGGCCCTTCGACGATCGGCCATTCGACGCGGTGCAGATGCGCGATCACGTCGTCGAGCGGCACCGACGCGATGAAGCACAGGTCGAGCGCGCCGGGCACCGGCACGTGCGCCTTCGGATCGAACTCCGCGCCGCGCACGTGCAGGTTGATCTTCTGGTTGCCGAAGCGGAACGCGAGCCGGCCCGCGCCGAAGGTTTCGAGCTGCATCTGCAGCACTTCGGTATAGAAATGCTTCGTCCGCTCCGGATCGACGCAAGTCAGCACGAGGTGGTCGAGGTGGTCAATCAGTGCCATGTGATTCGCTCCGGTTCGGTTACGAGAAAGCCCGCTGCGCCGGCATGTGGCCGGCTTCGGCGCGCGGCGGCGGATGCAGGTCCGAGCGGCGCCCGGCCTTCAGGATCTGGCTCGGCACGTCATGCCCGATCAGCGCGGGCAGCCGCGCGGCCGCGGCGAGTACGCCCGCCAAGTCGACGCCCGTATCGTAGCCGTCGAGCGCGAGCATGTGCACGAGTTCCTCGGTGCACGCGTTGCCGGTCGCGCCCGGCGCGTACGGACAGCCGCCGAGGCCGCCGAGCGATGCGTCGAAGCGGTCGATGCCGGCGTCGAGCGCGGCGAGCGTGTTCGCGAGCGCCATCCCGCGCGTGTTGTGAAAGTGCAGCGTGAGCTGCAGCGCGCCGAAGCGTTCGCGCGCGCGTTCGGCCAGATCGCGCACCTGGGACGGATACGCCATGCCGGTCGTGTCGCACAGCGTGAAGCCGTGCACGCCGAGATCCGCGAAGCGCTGCATCCACGCGAGCACGGTTTCCGCGCGCACGTCGCCTTCCATCGGGCAGCCCATCGCGGTCGACAGCGACACGTTGAGCGCGACGCCCGTGCCGCGCACCGCGTCGATCACGTCGCGCAGTTGCGCGAACGACTGCTCGCGGGTCATCCGCAGGTTCGTGCGGTTGTGGCTCTCGCTCGTCGACATCACGAGGTTCACCTCGTCGACGCCGCACGACAGCGCGCGTTCCGCGCCGCGCACGTTCGGCACGAGCACCGTATAGACGACGCCCGGCGCGCGCACGATGCCGTGCATCACGGCCTCCGCGTCGCGCAGCGCCGGGATCGCCTTCGGCGACGTGAACGACGTGACCTCGATCTTCGCGTAGCCGCACGCGCTCAACGCGTCGACGAGCGCGATCTTGTCGTCGGTGTCGACGAACGCCGCTTCATTCTGGAAACCGTCGCGTGTCGCGACTTCTTGAATATAAAGTCGTTGGGGATGGGGCTGGTTCATGTCGTCGTCCCGGTGGCAGGTTGGTCGCTTCAGATCACGCCGCGCGTGCGCCAGTCGTCGCGCGTCGCGGCATCGATGCCGATCGATTCGAGCACCGCGTCGGTATCGGCGCCGAGCGCGGGCGCCGGACGCTCGATGCATCCCGGCGTCGCGCCGAGTTTCGGCACGATGCCCGGCACGAGCACGGGCGTGCCGTCGGGCAGCGCGGCGTCGACGATCATGTCGCGTGCGCGGTAATGCGGATCGGCCGCGATGTCCGCGACGTCGTAGATGCGCCCGGACGGGATGCGTGCGTCGTGCAGCGCGGCGAGCACGTCGTCGAGATCGTGCCGCGCGCTCCATTCGCCGATCGCCGCGTCGATGCGCGCGACCTGCGCGACGCGCCCGTCGTTGTGCGCGAGCGCGGGATCGTCGCCGAGATCGGGGCGCCCAATCAACGCCATCAGGCGCCGGAAGATGCTGTCGCCGTTGCCGGCGATCAGCGCGTACCTGCCGTCGCGGCAGCGGTACGCGTTGGTCGGCGCGATGCCCGGCAGGCTGCTGCCGGCCGGCTCGCGCACCGCGCCGAACGCCGAGTATTCGGGCAGCAGGCTTTCCATCATGTTGAAGACGGATTCGTACAGCGCGACGTCGACGACCTGCCCCTTGCCGCCCTGCTGTTCGCGATGGCGCAGCGCGAGCAGGATGCCGATCACGCCGTGCAGCGCCGACAGCGAATCGCCGAGCGACACGCCGACGCGCACCGGCGTGCGGCCGGGCTCGCCGGTCAGGTGGCGCAGGCCGCCCATCGCTTCGGCGATCACGCCGAAGCCGGGCCGGTCGCGATACGGGCCGGTCTGGCCGAAGCCCGATACGCGCAGCATCACGAGCCGCGGGTTGATCGCGGACAGCGTCTCCCAGTCGAGCCCCCAGCCTTCCAGCGTGCCGGGCCGGAAGTTCTCGATCAGCACGTCGGTCCCGGCGACGAGGCGGCGCACGACGTCCTGCCCTTCGGGCGTGCGCAGGTCGAGCGCGAGCGAGCGCTTGTTGCGCGACTGCGCGGCCCACCAGACCGACGTGCCGTCGTGCAGCAGCCGCCATTTGCGCAGCGGGTCGCCGACGCCCGGCGGCTCCACCTTGATCACGTCCGCGCCGAATTCGGCGAGCATCCGGCCCGCGAACGGCCCGGCGATCAGTTGGCCGAGTTCCAGCACGCGGATACCGTCCAGGGGGCGCGTCATGACTGTCTCCTGAAAATCGTGTTGTCGATGACGGCCATCTTGACGGCGTTCGCATCCGGCGAAAATCGATCGATGCTCAACCAGCCTTTCCCGGACGGAAAGGGGCGCGTGGCTCATTTCGCGGGCCAGCACGGCGGCTTCGTCGAGCGCCGCGCACGCATCGTCCCAGCGGCGCCCGCGTGCGCCATCGCCTGCTGCAGCACGACGGGGCGCCGCCACAGCGGCCCGTGCGACGGAACAGCGAACCGGAAGGCGTCGGGCCGGCCTTGCACGGATGACACCGACCTTTTCCGCGCGGGAAAGCGCGCTCGCGCAATGCGCAAGCCCGATCGCGTGCGCCGTTGGCAGAATCGTTGCCGTTGCGCGCCCGCCGGGCGCCCGTCAGCGAGGCCCGCCATGTTTTCCAGTTCCTCTCCCGCGCAGATCGTGTTTCTCGACCGCGCGACACTGTCGCCGCAGACCGTGCTGAAGCCGTTTCCGTTTCCGCACGCGCTGCGGACCTTCGAACGGACGACAACGGACGAAGTGGCCGCGCGTATCGGCGACGCGGACATCGTCGTGACCAACAAGGTCCGGCTCGACGCGACGGCGCTCGACCGTGCGCCGCACCTGAAAATGATCGCGATCGCCGCGACGGGTACCGACATCGTCGATCTCGATGCGTGCGCCGCGCGCGGCATCGTCGTCAGCAACATCCGCGGGTATGCGGTGCGCACGGTGCCCGAGCACACGTTCGCGCTGATCTTCGCGCTGCGGCGCAGCCTCGTCGCGTATCGCGACGCGGTGCGCGCGGGGCGCTGGCTCGACAGCGGACAGTTCTGCTTCTTCGATCATCCGATCCGCGACCTGGCCGGCGCGACGCTCGGGATCGTCGGCGACGGCGTGCTCGGCCGTGCGGTGGCCGGCATCGCCCGCGCGCTCGGCATGCGCGTGCTGTTCGCCGCGCACGGCGCTGCGCGGGGCGCCGGGCATGTGCCGCTCGACACGCTGCTGCGCGACAGCGACGTGATCACGCTGCACTGCCCGCTCACGCCGGCGACCCGCGGCCTGATCGACGCGGCCGCGTTCGCGCGGATGGCGCGCCGGCCGCTGCTGATCAACACCGCGCGCGGCGGGCTCGTGGATGAAGGTGCACTCGTCGACGCGCTGCAGTCGGGGCAGATTTCGGGCGCCGGCTTCGACGTGGTCACGCAGGAGCCGCTGCCGGCCGCGCATCCGTTCCACGCGATCCTGTCGCATCCGGCGTTCATCCTGACGCCGCATGTCGCGTGGGCGAGCGACGAGGCGATGCGGGCACTCGCCGACCAGCTCGTCGACAACGTTGCCGCGTTTGCGCGCGGCGAACCTCGGCAGGTGGTGTGACGCCGGTCGCTGCGGACCGAACCTGCGGACCGCGCGAATTCGGGGCGTGCAGTCAGGGCCGTGTAAATGGGGCGCGCAGATGGACCGTGCAAATGGCCCGCGCAAATGGAGCGGCCCCGCTCGATTGCTCGAGGCGGGGCCGACGGAACGGGGGCTGCTTACGCCAGCGACTCGGCACGTTACGGGTTCGTGCATCCGCCCTGTCTTGCGGCCGGTTTCCGAATTCCTGATGGGCGCTACTTCAAGGAATTCAGGCCGCCAAATCTGTAGGGCGAGTCCGAAACTGATGAAACGGTGCCCAGGACGCCGTTCGCTGCCGCGCGCCGACCGGCGCGCGAGCCTCGACGCGAAGATCGATCAGTAAGCGGACATCTCGACGCAAGGATCGACCTTGGACGGCGAGCAGATGACCGAATACTTGGCGCTTTCGCGCATCAGCGCTTCGCCTTCGTGCAGCGCGATCTTGATTTCGGGGTGACGCTCGTACGCGAGGAACGCGGAGCAGAAGACCGCGGACATCACGACCAGGGAAAACACAAATTTTTCAAGGGATTGGAGACGTTCGGGCATGGTTCGACCTTTCTTCTAGGCCGTGATTATAGCTCGAATTAAGGGTTTTCCCTATATACCGATCCGCATACCGAGGATGGGTTCGACCGATACCCGGTCGCGTTTGCGCCCCTTTTCTCCGCTAATTCGGGCTCGAGCGCAGGTCGAACAAGATGGGGCGCCGCCGCGGTCGCGGCACCCGCCGGGCCGTTCGCGCAGTCCGCCAGCGGTCCGTGGAGAACGGTACGGCTCCGCTCGCCGGGAGCGTCCTCTGAAGAAAGCGCGACGAAGCCCGTCGCCGGCCGCGTCACTGCGGCGCGGATGCGCCGCTCGCCGCGTTGCCCGGCCACGCCTTGCCGATCCTGTCGATCAGCGATTTGGCGGCGCCGGTCGCGATGGCCGCGTCGACGCCCGAGGTCTGCCACGAACCGTCGGCGGCCTTGACGAAGGTCAGGTTCGCGCGCGACGGCGCGTAATCGTGGTTGCGCCACGTGACCACGACGTCGCACGTGTAGGTCCGTTCGCCGACCTTCCTGCAGTCGCCGTCGGGTTTCGCGGAGATCACGTCGGCCGACACGGGCAGCGGCTGGCCGAACAGCGCGTTCAGGCCGCCGTGGTTTTCCGCTTCGAGCGCGCGGCGCACCGCGGCATCGACGTCGCTCGATCCGGGGCCGTCGTGGATCAGGTTGCAGGCGGCAAGCAGCGTGGCCGCACAGCCGAGCGTGAGCAGCGTGGGAAACTTCATGGAACTCCGCGAATCGGGTGAACGTCGGGCGGTATGCGGCGATGCGAGCGAACGTATCGCCGGGCCGGTACGCTGCGTAGTCTGCAACGTCCGTGCACGGTTCGCGGTATCCATTTGTAACCAATTGCACGGATGACGCGCGCAAGCATCGACGGACCGCCTGCATCGCTGCGCCGCCGTCCTTCGCGTTGAGTCACGTTACGCCACCGCACGTGGACGCCTATTGCCGCTCCTGCTTCACGCGACTCACGAGCTGCGTCGGGCTCACGAACTGCAGTGCGATCACGACCCACACGAGCGTGATGGCCATGTAGATCATCGCCATCGCGTCGATCGACTGCGGCGCGCGCACGCCGGTCGAGAACACCGCGTAATACAGCGCGACGACGAGCGTCTGCGTGCTCGGGCCCGCGGTGAAGAAGGTCAGCTCGAACATCCCGATCGTGCGCACCAGCACGAGCAGCCCTGCCGCGAGCATGCCGGGCACCAGCAGCGGCAGCAGCACGTAGCGGAAATAGCGCCACGTGTTCGCGCCGAAGATGCGCGCGGCGGCTTCGAGATTCGGATCGATCTGCTCGATGAACGGCGTCATCACGAGGATCACGAACGGCAGCGCCGGCACGAGGTTCGCGAGGATCACGCCCGGCAGCGTGCCCGCGAGCCCGACCTTGTACATCACGGTCGCCATCGGGATCCCGTACGTGACGGGCGGCACCATCAGCGGCAGCAGGAACACCAGCAGCGCGAAGCGCTTGCCGCGAAACTGCACGCGCGCGAGCGCATAGGCGGCCGGCACGCCGAGCGCGACCGACAGCAGCACCACCGCGCCGACCACTTCGACCGTCACCCACAGCACGCTCGCGAGCTGGAAGTCTTCCCACGCCTTGGCATACCAGTGCAGCGTGAAGCCCTGCGGCAGCGGCGTGCCGAACCAGCGCGTCGCGACCGAGTTCACCGCGACGGTCGCGATCAGCAGCATCACGTTCAGCAGGAAGAACGCCATCAGCGCCCACACGAGCGCCTTCCATGCTCGGCCGGCGAGGCTGCCGCGCAGTTTGCGCGGCTTCATCGCGTTGACCGGCTGCGCGCCGGGCGGGCTGTGCTTCGGGGGCCACGCCGGCGCGGCATGATTGTCGGTCGCCATCAGCCCTTGCCTCCCGTGACCGGACCGGTATAGAAGAAGCGGCGCGCGCCGAGCATCGACGCGACCACCAGCAGCTGCACGAAGCCCATCACGATCGCGATCGCCGACGCGAGCGAATAGTCGTAGCTCTCGAACGCGGCTTCGGCGGCCGCGATCGAGATCACTCGCGTCGGCCCGGCCGGCGCGCCGAGCAGCACGGCCGACGGGAACACCGAGAACGCCTGCACGAACGACAGGCACGCGGCCATCGTGAGCCCCGGCACGAGCAGCGGCAGGTAGATCCGCCGGAACTGCTGCCACGGGTTCGCGCCGAGCGTGGCCGCGGCGCGCGCGAGCGTCGGGTCGATGCCGCTGATGTACGACAGCATCAGCAGGAACGCGAACGGAAAGCCCGACACGATCAGCGACAGCAGCACGCCCCAGTAGTTGTGCGTGAGACGTACCTCGTCGGTGTACAGGTGCAGCCCCTGCAGCGCCTGCGGGAACCAGCCGTTCGGGCCGAAGTACGTGAGCATCCCGTCGGCGACGAGCACCGTGCCGAGCGTGACGGGAATCACGAGCAGCGTCGTGACGAACTTCTGGTACGGCGAGTTGCGGCGCAGCGCGAACGCGACGGGCACCGCAATGCCGACGTTGATCAGCGTCGCCGGCACCGCGAGCTTCAGCGTGACGAGCACGGTCGGCCACATCGCGGTGTCGGTGAAGAACTGCACGTAGTTCGCGAGCACGCCGCCGCCGTTCGTCGGCTGGAACGACAGCACGAGGCCGTACGCGAACGGATAGATGAACAGCGCGACGATGAACGCGAGCGCGGGCGTGACGAGCCACGCCTTCGCGTCGCGCACCGCGCCGCCGGTCGCGAGCGTGCTCATGCGGCCCTGCCTTTGCAGGTGCTGTTTCGACAGTGCCCGACAGAAGCATTCCGTTGCGCAGGAATGTGCGTCCGGCGGCGATGGGGGATGGTTTTCATGCTGGCCTCCCGGGGGCGCGCTGCCGCGCATGCGGCGCCGCGGCCGTTCATCGCGCGTCTCCCGCATAGACGAGCGTGCGCGCCGGGCTCACGCGCAGCCGCAGCCGTTCGCCCTGCGCGAATTCGCCGGCGATGCGCGCCCAGATCGGGCCGAACGGCGTGATCGCGCGAATGAGCGAGTCGCGGCCGCCGTATTCGACCGTTTCGACTGTCGCGTCGAAGGCGTTGTCGGCGCCTTCGTCCGCGCGCTCGACGTCGTCGGGGCGCAGCGCGACCACGACGTCCCTGCCGTCGAAGCCGGCCATCGGCACGCCGGTGACGCGCACGCCGGCGGCGGCGACGTTCACGTAATCGCCGGCCATGCCTTCGAGCGTGAACGGCAGCACGTTGCGATAGCCCATGAAGCGCGCGACGTGCAGGTTGTGCGGGCGCGTGTACACGTCCTTCGGCGACGCGACCTGCTGCACGACGCCCTCCTTCATCACGACGATCCGGTCGGCCATCGACAGCGCCTCGTCCTGGTCGTGCGTCACGTAGATCGTCGCGCGTTCGAGTTGCGTGTGGATGCGGCGGATCTCGGCGCGCATCTCGATGCGCAGCTTGGTGTCGAGGTTCGACAGCGGCTCGTCCATCAGCACCAGCGGCGGCTCGATGACGATCGCGCGCGCGATCGCGACGCGCTGCTGCTGCCCGCCCGACAGCTGCCCGGGCAGCTTGCCCTCGTGGCCGACGAGCTGCACGAGTTCGAGCGCCTGCTGCGCGCGCCGCCGCGTTTCCTGCTTCGGCACGCCGCGCATCTTCAGCCCGAAGCCGACGTTCTCGAGCACCGACATGTGCGGAAACAGCGCGTAGTTCTGGAACACCATGCCGAAGCCGCGGCGCTCGGGCGGCAGCACGTCGATGCGCGTGTCGTCGAGCCAGATGCCGCCGCTCGTGAGCGGCTGCAGCCCGGCGATGCAGTTCAGCGCGGTCGACTTGCCGCAGCCCGACGGGCCGAGCAGCGCGACGAACTCGCCGCGCCGGATGTCGAGATCGAGCCCGTTCAGTGCTGCGACCTGCGCGCCCTCCGCATTGGTGAAGCTGCGGCACACGCCGTCGAGCCGCAACCGTTCGAAACTGTGCTTCATTACGCGAACTCCGTCGGCGCGGGCGCCGCGGCGCCCGCGGGTTCATCCGTCATTTCGACTTCTGCGACCCGATCTCGCGGTCCCACTTCTGGAACGCGGCGACCATCGCCTGCGCGTTGAGCGGCTGCACGTGCGGACGCTCCGCGAGCAGCTTCGCGTACTCGGGGCGGCCGAACTTCCTGATCACTTCGTGGCTGTGCGCGGGCGCCATCTCGAGCGTCACGCCCTTCACCGCCGGGCCCGGATAGAAGTAGCCGTCGTCGTAGGTCATCGCCTGCTGCGCCGGTTCGAGCAGGAAGTTCATCAGCTTGAACAGCACGCCGAGCTTGTCCTTCGCCACGCCCTTCGGAATCACCATGTAGTGCGCGTCGTTGACCCACGTCATGTTGTCGAACGCCTGGATCCGGAAGTCGGCCGGCACGATGCCGAGCGCGCGCGGGTTGAGGTCCCAGCCGGTGACGGTCACGGTCATGTCGCGCGTGCCTTCGCCGAGCTCCTTCATCACGGCCGACGTGCCGCCCGGGTAGTACGGCACGCAGTCGTTGAGCTGCTTCAGGAACGCCCAGGTCTTGTCCCAGCCGTTGATCGGATCCTGCGGGTTCTTGTCGCCCAGCACGTACGGCAGCCCCATCAGGAACGTGCGGCCGGGGCCCGAGTTCGCCGGGCGCGCGTAGATCAGCTTGTTCGGATGCGCCTTGCACCACGCGAGCAGCTGTTCGGGCGTCTTCGGCGGGTCGCCGACCTTCGCCGGGTTGTATTCGAGCAGCGGGCCGGCCGGCATGTAGGTCACTTCGAGGCCGAAGCCCTGCGCGACATCCTGCATCTTGCGCGGGCCGGGCGCGTACCGGTCGAGCACGCCGGGGAACGCGCCCGCGTTGTCGGGCAGCAGCTTCAGCCACAGGTTCTGCTCGATGCCGGCGGCCAGCGCGTCGGTGCCGGTCAGCACGAGATCGATGTCGGCGCGCCCCGCCGCCTGCATCGCCTTGATCTTGCCCGGCAGCTGCGGCGCGGGCGCGTTCGTGAACGTGACGTTCGCGACGAGATTCGGGTTTTTCTCCTTGAACGCCTCGATGGCCTTCTGCGTGAGCTGCAGGTTGCCCGCGACGTCGACGACGTTCAGCGATACGGGTGCGGCAACGGCTGCCGCGGCCGACAGCGTGAAACCCAGCGCGAGTGCGATCCGGCGGACACGGCGAGCGATCGGGGTGGCGTTCATGTCTCCTCACTTCGGTCGGTGGATGGGACCTTTCTTTTCAGGAAATCATGACGGCGTTATACGATGTCGGTCAACAAAAAACCGACTGACGCGGGGCGGGAATTTCCCTAACAGAGACCTTCCGTTTCCCGAGGATTTGTAGATTGAACGATTTCGCGGTGCGACACGGCGACGGGCACGTGGCGTGTTAGGACGTCGTATGTCGCTGGCCGCTCAAATGGAATCGGTTCACATTGACGCGCCGGCAGGGAATTCATGCGCGGCGCGTTGCCGATGGCGCTCAGGCCGCACCGAGCGCGATCACCTCCCCGATCAGCCGCTCCGCATCCCGCCACTCGCCGTACCCGGACGCCGGGTTCAGGTGCCCCACCTCGCCGAGATCGACGAGCTTGCTGCCCCACCCGGCCGCCAGCACTTCGACGCGTTCGAAGCGCGCGAGCGGATCGTTGCGGCTCGCGGCCACGACGCTCGGAAACGGCAGCCGCCCGGTCGGTACCGGCGTCCAGCCGTTCGCGGCGATCGCGTCGGGCGCCGGATAACCGGCGGGCATCGGCGTATCGAGATCGGCCGGCGCCGCGAGCAGCGCGCCGTGGATCTTGCGCGTGGCCTGCCGTGCCCAGTGCACCGTGATCATCACGCCCGCGCTGTGCGCGACCAGAATCACGGGGCCGTCGATCGCGGCGAGCGCCGCATCGAGTGCCGCGACGCGCGCGGCGCGGCTCAGCTTGTCGGCTTCAAGCGGCGCGACGGACCGTGCGTTCGGCAGGCGTCGTTGCAGATGCGTCTGCCAATGGTCTTCGACGTGATCGCGCAAGCCGGGCACGATCAGGATGGTGGGCGCGGTCGCCAGGGTCATGCAGCCTCCGGGAGGGTTCGGTTCAGGAAAGGTGGGACGTGCGCCGTTCGCGTTCGACGCGCGCGAGATCGGCCGCGTAGCTCGCGCGTCCGATCGCGAACAGCACGGCGGCCGCGAGCGGCACGACGGGAATCCATTGCAGTGCGCCGACGAGGCCGGCGCGATCGGCGACCCACCCCGTCAGCAGCGGGCCCGGCGCCATGCCGAGCAGGTTGTTGGCGAGCGTGAGCGTCGCGAATGCCGATGCGTGGATCGCGGCGGGCGTCAGGTTCGCGACCATCGCGCCCGATGCGCCGGACGCGCCCGCGCCGACCAGCATGCCCGCGCAGATCAGCGCGAGTTGCAGCGGCCCGGGCGGCAGCCGGAACGCGATCGCGAGGCACACGCCGGTCAGCACGCAATACGCGATCGCGGTCAGCCACTTGCGCTTGCCGTCGGTCTTGCCGACGCGGTCGGTCACGATCCCGCAGCCGACCATCCCGACGCCCGACAGCAGCACGAAGCCGGCCGCGAGCACCGCGGCGCGGTCCGGCGCCATCGCGTAATAACGGTTCAGGTAGCTCGGCAGCCACGCGAACAGCGCGCCGGGCACGAACAGGTGCAGCCCGCTGCCGACATACGCGCAGATCACCGAACGCGATGCGAACAGCCCCGACATCAGCGCGCGCACGCTGCCGCGCAGGTCGCGCGGCGCGTCGGCATGGGGCCGGCACGGTTCGGCGCGGCAGGCCGCGAGCCGCCGTTCGGTGACCACGCCGCGGTACGCGACGAGCAGCACGATGCCGAGCGCGGCCATCACGCCGAACGACCAGCGCCAGCCAAGATGCGCGCCGACGAGGCCGCCGAGCGCCATCCCGAACACCGAGCCGAACGCGCCGCCGGCCATGAACGCGCCGGTCAGCGTCGCGCGCAGGCGCGCCGGAAAGATGCTGAGGATCAGTGCGACGCCGACGCTGCCGTACGCGGCTTCGCCGAGCCCGACGAGGCCGCGCGCAACCAGCATTTCGGCGTAGTTGGTCGACAGCGCGCAGCCGAGTGTCGCGACGCTCCACAGCGCGGCCATCAGCACGATGCTGCGCACGCGGCCGAAGCGGTCGGCGAGCACCGACAGCGGAAACGTCAGCAGGCCGACCAGCAGCGCGACGACGCCGGACAGCGAGCCGAGCTGCGTGTCCGACAGTCCCCACGCGTGCTTGAGCAGCGGAAACACGGCATTGAGCACCTGCCGCGACATGTAGTCCGATAGCAGCAGGCCGACGGTCAGCCCGAACACGAGCCAGGCATAGGCCGGCGCGCGCCGCCCGGTGGCCGCCACGTCCTGCAGCGACGGCTCGACGTGATGAATCAGCATGCGTGTCTCCTCCGGCACCGGTGCGGCAACGCGCCGGCGCGGCTTGCGCGGCCCCGCTCCGTTCGTCGGAGCTTGCCTCGCGCACGACGCGAGGGTGGGTGCCGCGCCACATCGATCGGCGGGCGGCGCTCGCGGGCCGCCCGGTTGCACGGTTGCCCGATGCGTCAGGCCGCGCGCAGCGGCACGCTCAGCTGGCCCGGTCGGCGGTTCGGCGCCATCCCGAGTTGCGCGAGCGTCTCGTCGACGCCGTCGTACTGCACGCCGATCCGGTAGATCGCCTTGGCTTCCTTGCCGGTGGCGATCTCGCGCCCGAGTTCGCGCGCGATCCGCGCGCACTGCTCGACCTGCTGCACCGACGTCATCCGGTTGCCCTTCTGGTCGATGATCGTGTCCTCGATCCCGCAGCGCGGATGCAGGCCGAGCGCCATCGCGACCGTGTTGATCGGCAGCACGTTCTTCATCAGCGATTCGAGCGTGATGCACGCGCCGTCCGGGCAGCGCCGCACGAATTCCATGAAGTTGTACGGATTCGGGCCGTCGAAGCCGCCGCCGATGCCGACCCACGTGACGTTCAGCGGCCCGCGATAGACGCCGCGGCGGATGATCCGCTCGAGCGTCTCGAGCGCGTGCATGCCGGTGAGCTGGAAATGCGGCTGGATGCCGGCCGCCTGCAGCCGGCGCAGGTGCTCGTCGACCCAGCCGGGGCCGGCCGGCACGGTCATCTCGCGGTACGCGTCCCACAGCGTGGCCTCGTTCAGCGAGGTGCCGGCGATGTCCTTGCGGTTCATCAGCTCGGTGATGTTCATCTGCACGGTGTTGATCGCGACCGTCACCTGGTCGGGCTTCGGCGTCAGCTCGGCGAGCATGTGACGCGTGTCGTCGGACAGCCATTTGGCCTCGGCGCCGTCGCCTTCCGGCGCGAACGAGATCGAGCCGCCGACCTGCAGGATCATGTCGGGCACCGCCTCGCGCAGCCGGCCGAGCAGCTCGTTGAATTTCGACAGCCGCTTGCTGCCCTTGCCGTCGAGCTCGCGCACGTGCAGGTGCAGCACCGTCGCGCCCGCGTTGTAGCAGTCGACGGCCTTCTGCACGTGCTCGTCCATCGTCACCGGAATGTCTTCCGGAAAGTCGGCGGGCATCCATTCGGGGCCGTACGGCGCGACCGTGATGACTACCTTGTCCTGGTTTTCCGGGTGCAGCGAATCGTCGAGAAATTGCATGTCGTCCTCCAGTGGGAATCGTTTTAGTGCAGGCGTACGGGCGTGCGTATCCCGCCGCGCCGGGCGGCTGGCCTGGCGCGTCGTGTACAGGGTTGCGAGTCGGTTAAGGTGCGGGCGCGTTCAGAACGGCACGTCGCCGACGATGCCCGCACGCTCCATCCTGCGCACGCACGGCGGGTAGTCCATCACCGCGTAATGCTGGGTGCTGCGGTTGTCCCAGATCGCGACGCTGTTCTTCTTCCAGCGCCAGCGCACCTGGTATTCGGGGATGTAAGCCTGGCTGATCAGGTATTGCAGCAGCTGGCCGGCGCCCGGATTCGCGTCCTGCCCGACGCGCACGCGCCCGGGCGTATGGAAGTTCGTGAAGTGCGTCGTGAACGCGTTCACGTACAGCACCTTCTCGCCCGTTTCGGGGTGCGTGCGCACGACCGGATGCTCGGCGTCCGGATACTGCGCCTTCAGCGCGAGACGCTTGTCGACCGGCATCGCCGCGCCGAAGCTCGCCTCGATGCTGTGACGCGCGCGCAAGTCTTCGATCTGCTGCTTCACGTGTTCCGGCAGGTTCTCGTACGCGAGCACCATGTTCGCCCACATCGTGTCGCCGCCAACCGGCGGACCCTCGATGCAGCGCAGCACACAGCCGAGCGGCGGTGCCACGCGCCAGCTCGCATCGCTGTGCCACGCATTCTCGTAGCGGTCGTTCGGCTGGTCGGGCGACTTATAGATCCGCACGAGCCCCGGGTGCTCGGGATCGCTGCCGGCGACCGGATGATCCTCGAGCTCGCCGAAGCGCCGTGCGAACGCGACGTGCTCGGCGCGCGTGATGTCCTGGTCGCGCAGGAACAGCACGCGATGGCGCAGCAGCTGCGTGCGGATTTCGGCGAACAGGCCGTCGTCGTGCACGGCGTCGGCGAGGCTCACATCCAGCAGTTCCGCGCCGATCGCGCAGGTCAGGGGTTCGACTCGCATGCGCGTCTCCTCAGACGATGAATACCGACGAGCCGGTCGTCTTGCGCGACTCGAGATCGCGGTGCGCCTGCGCCGCGTCCTGCAGCGCATAACGCTGGTTGATCTCGATCCGGATGCGGCCGGCCGCGACGTGCGCGAACAGCTCGCCGGCCAGGTCGTTCTTCTCGGCCGGATCGGCGATGTAGTCGGCCAGCGCCGGGCGCGTCAGGTACAGCGAGCCCTTCATCGCGAGGCGCTGCGGGTCGAACGGCGGGATCGGGCCCGACGCGGTGCCGACGCAGACCATCAGCCCGCGCCGCTTCAGCGAATCGAGCGAGCCCTCGAAGGTGTCCTTGCCGACGCTGTCGAACACGACGTCGACGCCGGCGCCGTCCGTCAGTTCGCGCACGCGCTTCGCGACGTCCTCGCGGCTGTAGTCGATCGTATGGTCGCAGCCGTGTGCGCGGGCGATCGCGGCCTTGCGTTCGTTCGACACGGTGCCGATCACCGTGAGCCCGAGCAGCTTCGCCCATTGCGACACGATCAGCCCGACGCCGCCCGCGGCCGCGTGCAGCAGGATCGTGTCGCCCGGCGCGAACGCGTGGATGCGGCGCAACAGGTACGCCGACGTCAGGCCGCGCATCGTCATCGCCGCGGCCGTTTCGCAGGCGATCCCGGCCGGCAGCTTCACGAGCGGCGCGGCGGCGATCAGCCGTTCGGTGCTGTACGCGCCGAGCGTGTTCAGGAAGCCGGTGTAGGTCACCCGGTCGCCGGCGGCGACGTTCGTCACGCCGGGGCCGACGGCCTCGACCACGCCGGCGGCCTCGACGCCGATGCCGGCCGGCAGCGGCACCGGATACAGGCCGCTGCGGAAATACGTGTCGGCGAAGTTCAGGCCGACGGCCTCGTGCCGCAGGCGGACCTGCCCCGCGCCCGGGTCGCCGACTTCGACCGCTTCCCAGCGCAGCACGTCGGGGCCGCCGGTTTCGTGGAATCGCACTGCATGTGCCATCTGGTTCTCCGTAGGATTTCAGTCGGATGCGCGTCACGCATCGTCGGGTTCGTCCGCGCCCGGCGTCGTCGCGGCTGAGCCGCTCGCCGGAGGCGCGTCCAGTTCGGTCCAGTCGGCGTCGCTCAAATAGCGCCGCGCGGCCGGGAAAATCACGCCTTCCATGCGCCCCATCTGCTCGAACGCGCCGCGCGCGTAGACGGCGAGCGCGGCATCGAACGCGGCCGACGGCAAGCCGTCGGCGGCGAGCCGAGTCAGCGCTTCGAGCGCGTGCGCATCGCGGCGCCGCTGGCGGTCGAGCTCGTCGAGTTCGGCCGCGGTGCTCTCCGTCCGCCTGCGCAATGCCACGCACAGGCGTGCTTCGGCGGACGTGCCGAAACGCGCGTCCTGCAGCGCCGCGAGCGACGCCAACGCGGCACGCACCGCCATCGTGCGGTCTGCGTCGGCGGCCGGCCGCGTTGTCGTGGCCGGGTCTTCGCTCGCCAGCGTCGGCGCCTGCAACTGCGTCAGCGCCTGCAACTGCGCGCCGAGCGCGCGATGCGCGGCGAGACAGCGGGCCATCACGCGCGCCTCTGCCGGCGCACGCCGCGCCGGGCACACGAGCACCGGCACGCCGCTCGTCGCGAGCAGCAACCGCCGTTGTGCGGCCGCGCCGGCATCGGCATCGTGCGGCAGCGCCGCGACGCCGATCAGGTCGCAGCCGAGCTCGCCGGCGAGCGTGGCGGGCGACGTGCCGCCGGCCGCCGGGTGGCCGGCCCCCGGATCGCCGGCCGCCGGATCGCCGGCCGCCGCGATCGCATGGGACAGGCCCTGCGCCCGTGCGGCGGCTTCCACTTTCGCACCGTGTTCCGGCATCCGCGCTCCGGATAAACGCGAGGCGGAGCCGGGCGATTGCGGCGCCGCTCCGGACAGCACGAACGTGACCCGCGCGCCGACCGCATGCGCCAGTTCGAGCGCATGGCCGATCGCGTCGATGCCGCCGGGCACGCCGTCGACCGTCACGAGCAGATGGCGATACATCGTGCCGCTCCGTTTATCCGGCGCTCGGCGCGCTGCGGCGCGCGCCGGTCGATACGATGTTCATGGTCCCTCCCCGTTGCATTCGTCAATCGCGTTCGTCACGCCTCGGAACCCATGCTATCGGCCGGGCGGCGGCGCGGCCCCACTCGCCGCGGGGGGGATTGACGCGCGAACGCGGTTCGGCCGATCCTTCCCCCCACGCCCACCCCGGACGCCGGCCTGCACGGCAGCGCCGGATTCCGACTGCTGCCCCGATGGCCCACCCACCCGATCGCGCCGACGCGCCCCCCACCGAACTCGTGCTGAAGACGACCGCGCCGCGCGTGCCGGCGCAGTTGCTCGTGCGCGCGCGGCTGAGCCTCGCCGCGGCGGCGTTCGACGCCCGGCCCGTCACGCTCGTGCAGGCGCCGGCCGGCTACGGCAAGACCTCGCTGCTCGCGCAATGGCGACGCGAATCGCTCGCGCTCGGCCGCGCGGTCGTGTGGCTGTCCGCCGACGAGCGCGACGACGCGCCGCGCCTGCTGCAGGGGCTCGTGCAGGCGGTGCGCACCGGTTGCGCGCGGCCCGCGTTCGGGCGCCTGATTCCGGACGGCGCGGCCCGCGCGCTGGAGGGGCTCACCGCGTGGCTGGCCGAAGTCGCGCAACTGTCGATCGACGCGCTGCTGATCGTCGACGATGCGGAGCGGCTGCCCGCCGCCGGCCTCGACGCGCTGACCTACGTGCTGCACAACGCGCCGCAGAACCTGCGGGTGGTCGTCGCGGCCCGGCGCGGGCTCGATCACGCGGCCGGCGACCTGCTCGCCGGCGGGCAATGCACGCTCGCGGGCCCCGACTGGCTGCGCTTCACGCTCGACGAGACGATCGCGCTGGTCGGCGCGCGCTTTGCGCAGCGGGTCGACGCCGACGCGTGCGCGCGGCTGTTCGAGCGCGTCGACGGCTGGCCGCTCGGGCTGCAGCTCGCGATGGCCGCGATGGCGCGCTCGGCCGATCCGCGCCAGGCCGTCGATGCGCTCGCCGCGCGCATGGACGGCACGCGCGACCGGCTCGTCGAACTGCTGCTCGCGAATTTGTCGGCCGACGACACCGCGTTCCTGACCCGCACGAGCGTCGCCGACCGCCTGCATCCGTCGCTGTGCGCCGCGCTGCTCGACGACGCGGCCGCCCCCGACCGGCTCGCACGGCTCGCGCGCGACACGCCGCTGTTCATCGCGTCCGACGCTTCCGACTGGTGCCGGCTGCATCCGCTCGTGCGCGATACGCTGCGCGACCGTCTGACGACGAGCGCCGAAGCGGACCGCAGCGCGCTGCACGCACGCGCGGCCGCGTGGCTCGACGCGCACGGGATGACGGAGGAAGCGGCGCGCCACGCGTATGCGGCCGGCCAGTTCGAGACGGCATACGCGCTCGCGCAGCGCTGCCTCGAGGACGCGATCAAGCAGGGCCGCATCAACGACGTGCTCGACTGGCTCGCGCTGCTGCCCGATGCGGAACTCGACAAGCGCCCGACGCTGCGGATCGCGGTCGCGTGGGCGCTGGCGCTCGGCGAGCGCCATGTCGAGGCGCGGCGCCAGATCGCCGGCATCCTCGCCGACCCCGGCACGCCGGCCGCGATGCGCTACGAATGCGCGCTGATCCTCAGTGCGGCGGCCTACTACGCGGACGAAATCGACCATTTCGTCGAGCTGTTCGAACCATGGGCCGACTTCACGCCGCCCAGGGCGACCTGGCTCGCGCAGATGCATGCGAACCGCCTGTCGGCGCGCGCGATCATCGTCGGCGAACCGGCGCAGGCGCGCCGCTTCCAGCAGGCCGCGCCGCGCGGCGCGACCGCGGCCGGGTTCGGCTACGTCGCGCGCTGGGGCGAGCTGATCACCGGCCTGAGCTACCTGCGCGAGGGCCAGATCCGGCTCGCGGACGACGCGTTGTCGCCGGCGCTCGCGCGCGCGGAAGCGGACCTCGGCCGTCGCCATCCGCTGACCTGCATGCTTGCGGCGATGTGCGCGGCGATCGCGTACGAGGCCGATCGCGTCGACCAGGCCGCCGCGCTGCTCGCGAACCGGCTCGACGTGCTCGAGCACGCGGGCACGCCCGACACCGTGCTGCTCGGCTACCGGACGGCCGCGCGCATCGCGCTGCTGCGCGGCGTCGAGCATCGCGCGATCGACCTGCTCGAGGCGCTCGACGCGATGGGCGTCGCGCGCCGGCTGCCGCGCCTGTCGGTCGCGAGCCTCGCCGAGCAGGTGCGCATTCACGCGGCGCGCTATCGCGAGGCGACCTGCCATGCGCTGGTCGAGCGGATCGATGCGATCGCCGCGGCCGAGTTTCCGTCGCACGGGCCGCTGTGGCGGCGCCCCGTCGTGCTGTTGCAGGCGATGGCGCACGCGGGCGCCGCGCTTGCCGCGCGCCGCTGGGACGATGCGTGCGCGGCGCTCGACGAAGCCGCGGTGCTGGCCCGCGAAATGAGCATGGGACGCGAGCGCATCGAGATCATGGCGCTCAGCGCGTTCGCGCTCGAACAGTCCGGGCACGGCGGCCGCGCGCTGCTCGACGAGGCGATGAACCTCGCGGACATGTTCGGCCTCACGCGCACGCTCGCCGACGCGCATCCGGCCGTCGCCGACTGGGCGCGCCGCATCGGCGACGAGACGGTCGCGGGCGACGGACCCGCCCGGCCCGCGCAGCCGCAGCCGCGCATCGTGCCGCCCGCGCCGCGCAGCACGGCCAGCCCGCGCGCGGTGCCGAGCGTCGTGCTGACGCCCAAGGAGCGCGCGATCCTCGAGCTGCTCGCGCGCAACCTGTCGAACAAGGAGATCGCGGTGGCGCTCGCCGTCGGCGAGGAAACCGTGAAGTGGCACCTGAAGAACCTGTTCGGCAAGCTCGACGCCAGCTCGCGCAAGCACGCGGTGCGCCGCGCGCTGGTGCTCGGGTTGCTCGAAAGCGCGCCTTGACGCGCGCGTTGCCCGCCTGCGCACGTCCGAAGCGACTTAACTGGCCTTGATCCGCCTCGATCGGCCTTGCCCGGCCGTTGATGACAACCGCGTTGCCCGGGTTCCCCGATTCTCCGCAACCCTGCCCCCCGCGCATGGGGGGGAGCGGCCGCGCGCCGTTGCGTAGTCTTTCCGCACGGCTCGCACCGGCGTCGCACCCGGCGCCCTCCCGCCTGCCTCGATGCTTCCCCCGCTGCACCCGCCCGGGCTCGATCCCGGGCGGTCCATTACGATCCTGGAGACTTCGATGAAGACGAAACTGGCCGCGCTCGCGGCGCTTGCCGGCAGTGCGGCGCTCGCGCACGCGCAATCCTCCGTCACGCTGTACGGGGTGGTCGACACGGGCCTGCTGTACCAGAGCACGTCGGCCGCGTCGTTCGGCCCGAACGCGCCGAACACCGGCAAGGTGTTCCGCATGAAGGACGGCGGCATCTATTCGAGCTTCTGGGGCATCAAGGGCAGCGAGGACATCGGCGGCGGCTACAAGGTCAACTTCAAGCTGCAGGGCTCGTTCGACAGCGGCACCGGCAGGATGCAGCTGAGCGACACGCCGGGCGCCGTCGCGATCTTCAACCAGGTTGCGTCGCTCGGCGTGTCCGGGCCGTTCGGCACCTTCACGGCCGGCCGGCAGATCGTGCCGATGATCTACGCGATGGCCGACACCGACGTGCGCAACGCGCAGTTCTTCGGCAGCGTGCTGACCGCGTGGCTCGGCCTGAACACCGCGGCCGGCTGGCCGGGGACGAGCACCAACGGCGCGATCGGCGCGCTGTACGACAGCAATGCGCTCGTCTATCAGTCGCCGACCTTCGCGGGCGCGTCGATCGCGCTCGAATACGCGCCCGGCGGCGTCGCCGGGCAGTTCCAGGGCGGCACGCGCGAATCGGTCGTGCTGCGGTATTCGAACTACGGGCTCAACGCGTCGGCCGTCTACTACAACGGCCACGACACGAATCCGGCGCCGGGTGTCGCGCCGACCGGCGTCGACAACAACCGCTTCATCTATGTCGGCGCGAAATACACGATCCGCGATTTCTCGGTGTCGGCGTCGTACGGCAACGGCAGGAATCCGTCGCATGCGGACAAGGTGAACCTCGACATGCTGTCGGCCGGCGTCGGCTATCGGTTCACGCCCGCGTTGCAGGTGACGTCGGCGGTGTATTACCTGAAGGACCGCAACCGGTCGGAAAACCGCTCGACGGCCGTCGTGCTCACGGCCGACTACAGCCTGTCGAAGCGGTCGATGGTCTATGCGCAGGTCGGCCACGTGAACAACCGCGGCACGATGAACCAGATGCTCGTGTACGGGCAGCCGGTCGCGCCCGGGGTCGGCACGACCGCGGCGATGGTCGGGCTGCGGCACAACTTCTGACGATGCAGTGCGGTGTGGCACGGGTGCCGCAGCGCGCAGGGCCTGGCGCGATGTCCGCAGGCATCCGTTCGCGACACGTCGATGCGTCGTCTGTTGAGGCGGCTGACCGAAACAGGCAGGCGCGCTGCGCGCGGCGGCGCACGGACACGACGCGCGGCCGCCGTCTGCAGCGATCGCGGGGATCGGCTACAGTGGGCGTCTTCGGCGCGCCCCGCCCGCCGGTCGATGCGTTCGTCCCGTTCCTGCCGCCGTGTCAGCGGCTGCCGGCGACGCGTAGCAGGCCGGCGGGGCGCGGATCCTCAACGTTGACGAACGAACCCCCATGCCCGATCTGTCCGCCTTCCCGATCACGAAAAAATGGCCGGCCCAGCATCCCGACCGTCTCCAGCTGTACTCGCTGCCGACGCCGAACGGCGTCAAGGTGTCGATCATGCTCGAGGAAACCGGCCTGCCGTACGAGCCGCACCTCGTGCGCTTCGACACGAACGACCAGTTGTCGCCCGAATTCCTGTCGCTGAACCCGAACAACAAGATCCCGGCGATCATCGATCCGAACGGCCCCGACGGCCGGCCGCTGGCGCTGTTCGAATCGGGCGCGATCCTGATCTATCTCGCGGACAAGACGGGCCAGCTGATCCCGAAGGATCCGGCGGGCCGCTACGAGACGATCCAGTGGGTGATGTTCCAGATGGGCGGCATCGGCCCGATGTTCGGGCAGGTCGGCTTCTTCCACAAGTTCGCGGGCCGCGACTACGAGGACAAGCGTCCGCGCGACCGCTACGTCGCCGAATCGAAGCGCCTGCTCGGCGTGCTCGACGCGCATCTCGCGAACCGCAAGTGGGTGATGGGCGATACATACACGATCGCCGACATCGCGATCTTCCCGTGGGTGCGCAACCTCGTCGGCTTCTATGAAGCGGGCGACCTGGTCGGCTTCGGCGAATTCAAGCATGTCGCGCGGGCGCTCGACGCGTTCGTCGCGCGTCCGGCCGTCGCGCGCGGGCTCAACATCCCGGCACGCGGCTGAGCCGCGCGGCGGGCGCACGCGGTGCGGCCCGCCGTTTGTCCGGCCCGCCGGCGGCGCGCGGCGGGCGGTTCACGCGCTGCCTTCCTTTTGCGCGTTTCCTGTCGGCGTTTCCATTTCCCGCTCGTCGCGCTCGTTCGACGTGACGATGCGGCGGCGCTACCTATCGGCCGACGCCGACGCTTCTCCTCCCAATCCCGCCAGCAGCTTTTCGAGCAACGCCGCAAGTTGCGCCTGCTCCGCCTCCGACAGCGCGGCCAGCATCGCACGCTGATTGTCGACGTGCGCGACCACCGCATCGTCGATCAGCGCGCGGCCCGCGTCGGTCAGCGCGACGAGCGTGCCGCGGCCATCGGCCGGGTTCGGCCGGCGCTCGACCCAGCCGGCCTTCTGCAGCCGGTCGATGCGCGCGGTCATCCCGCCCGACGACATCATCAGCGCGTCGTACAGCGCGGTCGGTGTCAGCGCGAACGGCGCGCCGCTGCGCCGCAGCGTCGCCAGCACGTCGAACTCGCCCGGCTGCATCCCGTAGCGCGCGAACAGCGGATTGAGACCGTCGTGCGCGATCACGAGCGCGGCCTCCTGCAGCCGTCCCATCACGAGCATCGACGACGCATCCAGATCCGGACGCTCGACGCGCCATTGCGCGAGCGCATGCGCGGCTCGATCCATTAACCCTCCTCGGCTCGCCAGTTATCTTGACGTCGAGATAAATACGCATTTATCTTGATGTCGAGATACTTTACATGAAAATGCACGGCGCGCCTGACGGAGCTGTCGTGCACCGATATCGAGGGCCACTCCATCATGAATCGCTTCACTTCCCCCGGCTGGCGGCTGGCCGCCATCGTACTGGTCGGGTTGAACCTGCGGCCCGCGCTGGCCGCGATCGGTCCGCTGCTCGACATGATCCAGCGTGCGACCGGCATCGGCGACGGCGCGGCGAGCCTGCTGACCACGATCCCGATCCTGCTGATGGGCCTGGGCGCGCTCGGCGCGCGGCGGCTGCAGCGCGTGACGGGGATCGCCGGCGGCGTGTGGCTCGGCGTCGTGCTGATCGGGCTCGCGTGCGCGTCGCGCTTCGGCGCGCAGCACGCGTGGCTGCTGCTCGCGAGCGCAGGTTGCGCGGGCATCGGGATCGCGATGGTGCAGGCGCTGCTGCCGGGGTTCGTGAAGGCGCATTTCGCGACGCGCATCGGCGGCGCGATGGGCGTCTATTCGACGTCGATCATGGGCGGAGCGGTGCTCGCGAGCGTCGTCGCGCCGTTCGCCGCGGCCCGCTGGGGCTGGCTGGTCGCGCTCGCGGGCTGGGCGCTGCCGGCCGCGGTCGCGGCGCTCGCGTGGCCGCTGGCCAGTCGTGGCGGCGACGCACCGGCGTCCGGGCCGACGGCCGCGCCGCCGATGCAGGCGCGGCCGTCGCGCTCGCCGCGAGCCTGGCGGCTCGCGATGTTCTTCGGGATCGCGACGGGTGCCTACACCCTCGTGCTCGCATGGCTGCCGCCGTACTACATGCGGCTCGGCTGGTCGCCGACCGCGGCCGGCAGCCTGCTCGGCGGCGTGACGCTCGCGGAAGTCGTCGCGGGGCTGGCGATCTCGGCGACGATCGACCGCCTGCCCGATCGCCGGCCCGCGCTGCACGCGGCGATCGCGTCGCTGTTCGCCGGATTGCTGGTGATACTGGCCGCGCCCGACGCGCTCGCGATGCCGGCCGCGCTGCTGCTTGGCGCGGGGATCGGCGCGCTGTTTCCGCTGTCGCTGATCGTCACGGTCGATCATGCGGCGACGCCGGCCGATGCGGCATCGCTGACGGGGTTCGTGCAGGGCGTCGGCTATCTGGTCGCCGGGTTGTTTCCGTTCGCGGCCGGCATCGTGCGCCAGCATCTCGCGGATCTGACGCCGGCATGGATCGCGATGGCATGCCTGTGCGTCGTGCTGTTCGCGCTGGCGGCCGGCTTCGCGCCGCAGTTTGCGCGGCGTGTCGCGCGTGCGTAGCGCCGGTCAGACGCGGCGCGTGAAGGCGTCGCCCCGGTTCGTGGCCGGCATCACCCCCCGCTCGCGTACAGCGTCGAATCCGCGAACCCTTCCGCGTCGAGCACGCGTCCGATCAGGATCAGCGCGGTGCGTTCGATCTGCGTGCCCTGCACCTTGCCGACGATGTCGGCCAGCGTGCCGGTCACGCGTTCCTCGTCGGGCCAGCTCGCGCGGTAGATCACCGCGACCGGGCACGCGGGCCCGTAATGCGGCAGCACTTCGTCGACGATCCGCGCGAGATGCCGCACGCCGAGGTGAATCGCGAGCGTCGCGCGATGCGCGGCGAGCGCGCCGAGCGCTTCGCCTTCCGGCATCGTCGTCTTGCCCGCGAAGCGCGTGAGGATCACCGTCTGTGCGACACCGGGCAGCGTCAGCTCGACGCCGAGCGTCGCCGCGCAGGCGGCCGTGGCCGTCACGCCCGGCACGATTTCATAGGGAATCCCGAGCGCTTTCAGCCGGCGGATCTGTTCGCCGATCGCACCGTACAGCGACGGATCGCCCGAATGCACGCGCGCGACGTCCTGCCCTTTCGCATGCGCGTCGGCGAGCAGCGCGACGATCGCGTCGAGGTCGAGCTCGGCGGTATTGACGACCCGTTCCGCGCGATGGCCGTCAAGCACGGCCGGCGGCACGAGCGACCCTGCATACAGGATCACCGGGCACGTGCGCACGAGGCGCTGGCCCTTTACCGTGATCAGCTCCGGGTCGCCTGGACCCGCGCCGATGAAA
The DNA here is from genome assembly GCF_024656005.1 of Burkholderia sp. SCN-KJ. Classification (NCBI taxonomy): domain Bacteria; kingdom Pseudomonadati; phylum Pseudomonadota; class Betaproteobacteria; order Burkholderiales; family Burkholderiaceae; genus Burkholderia; species Burkholderia sp. SCN-KJ. Next base: position 264,509 of record NZ_JANKOG010000009.1, on the reverse strand, counting down.
TACACCGTCATCGAAAAATCTCCGTCAATTCATGGGGCAGCCGGTCGCGCCGCATCAAGCACGCGCGGCCGGGTCGAGCGCATCGAGCAGCGCGGCGGTCGAGTCGAACGCGCGGTCGGCGTCGGGCAGCGGCGGCCGGCGCAGCATCACGACCGGCAGCCGGCGTTCGCGCGCGACGTCGAGCTTGGCTTCGGTCGCGGCGCCGCCGCTGTTCTTGCTGACGACGACGTCGATGCCCGCGAGCGCGAACAGCGCGCGTTCATTCTCGAGCGTGAACGGCCCGCGCGCGGCGACGATCTGCGCGCGCGCGTTGCCGGGATGCGCACCGAGGCAGCGCACCAGCCAAAACTGGTGCGGCGGGATCGCGTCGAGATGCGCGAGCGGTTCGCGGCCGAGCGTGAACAGCGGCCGCCGGAACGGCGCGAGCGCGGCCTCGATGCCGGCCCAGTCGTCGACCATCCGCCAGTCGTCGCCGGGTTGCGGCGCCCACGGCGCGCGGCGCAGCGCCCACAGCGGCACGCCCGCGTCGCGCGCGGCGGCCGCCGCGTTCGCGCTGATTTGCGCGGCATATGGATGCGTCGCGTCGATCACGAGGCCGATGCCGGCACCGCGCAGATAGGCGGCGAGCCCGGCCGCCCCGCCGAAGCCGCCGACGCGCACGTCGCAGCGCAAGTCGTCGGGCACCTTGCCGAGACCCGCGAGGCTATAGACGTGCCGCGGACCGAGCGCGCGTGCGATCTTCAGCGCGTCGCCGGTGCCGCCGAGCAGCAGGATGCGCGCGCTCATCGTGCGATCCCGACGAAGCGGCCCTGCCGGTCGATCGCGAACATCTCGACGGCGACCGATGGCGGCACGATGTCGCGCGCGACCCGCAGCGCGTGCGCGCAGACGAGGTCGCCGAGCGGCACGCCTTCGGCCTGCGCGAGCTTCAGTGCTTCCTGGCTGGTGTTCGCCGCGCGCATCGCGGCCTGCAGCGCGTCGTTCGCGCCCGCCTCGGCCGCCCACTGCGCGAGCAGCGGCAGGTCGATGCTCGAATGGCGGCTGTGCAGGTCGAGATGGCCGGCCGCGAGCTTGCTGAGCTTGCCGAAGCCGCCGCACATCGACAGGCGCGCGACCGGCGCGCGGCGCAGGTGCTTGAGCACCGCGCCGGCGAAATCGCCCATTTCGATCAGTGCCATGTCGGGCAGGCCGTAGTGCGCGCGCATCGCATCCTCGCTCGCGTTGCCGGTGCACGCGGCGATGTGCGCGATCCCGTTCGCGCGCGCGACGTCGATGCCCTGATGGATCGACGCGATGTACGCCGAGCACGAGAACGGCCGCACGATGCCGGTCGTGCCGAGAATCGACAAGCCGCCGACGATGCCCAGCCGCGGGTTCATCGTCTTCAGCGCGAGCGCCTCGCCGCCCTCGACACCGATCGTCACGTCGAAGCCGCCCGTGTAGCCGTATTCGGCCGCGAGCGCGCCGAGGTGCGCGGTCATCATCTGGCGCGGTACCGGATTGATCGCCGGTTCGCCGACCGGCAGCGTGAGCCCCGCGCGCGTGACGGTGCCGACCCCCGGCCCCGCGTGAAAACGCACGCCGGGCGCAGCGGCGAGCGCGATCCGCGCGAAGACCAGCGCGCCGTGCGTGACGTCCGGATCGTCGCCGGCATCCTTGATCGTGCCGGCTTCCGCGCCGTCGGCCGTGGCCCGGCAGAACGCGAGCCGCATCATCACGCGCTGCCCCTTCGGCAACACGATCTCGACCGCATCGTCCGCGCGGCCCGCGAGCAGCACGCGGGCGGCGGCGAGCGACGTCGCGGTCGCGCAGCTGCCGGTCGTATAGCCGAACCGCAGCGGTGCCGGTTGTTCGGGGGTTTCGTCGCGCATCAGGCAGGGTCCGCGAGGTCGGTCGCCGTGGAAGCGGGCTTGCGCACGTCGTACAGCGTGACGGGCAACGGCTGCCGCCACGTATCGAAGCGGCCGAGCGGCTCGGCGTGCGCGAGCGATACGCGCGTGAGCGTGCCGCCGTGCGCGTCGCGCCACGCGGCGAGCGCCAGCTCGCCTTGCAGCGTGACCGCGTTCGCGACGAGCCGGCCGCCCGGCTTCAGTGCCGACCAGCACGCGTCGAGCACGCCGGGCGCGGTCGCGCCGCCGCCGATGAAGATCGCGTCGGGCGCGGCGAGCCCCGCGAGCGCATCGGGCGCGCGCCCGGCCACGAGTTGCAGGCCCGGTACGCCGAGCGCGTCGCGGTTGTGCTCGATGTAGCGCTGCCGCTCCGCATGCGACTCGATCGCGATCGCCTGGCACGACGGATGCGCGCGCATCCACTCGATGCCGATCGAGCCGCTGCCCGCGCCGACGTCCCACAACAGTTCGCCGGGGGCGGGCGCGAGGCGTCCGAGCGTCAGTGCGCGCATGTCACGCTTGGTGAGCTGGCCGTCGTGGCGGTACGCGTCGTCGGGCAGGCCGGGCGTGAGTGCGCGGCGCGGCGCATCGGGGCCGGCCTGGCAGTCGAGCGCGACGAGATTGAGCGCGGCGGTTTCGTCGATGTGCCAGTCTTGCGCGAGCCCGTCGATGCGCCGCTCGAGCGGGCCGCCGAGGTGCTCGAACACGCTGATGCGCGTCGGGCCGAAGCCGCGCGCGGCGAGTTCGGCGGCGACCGTGGCCGGCGTGCGGCCGTCGGCGCTCAGCACGAACAGGCGCCGGCCCGGCAGCAGGTGACGCGCGAGCGTCGCGAGCGGCCGGCCGACGAGCGACACCGCGCCGACGTCCTGCAACGCCCAGCCGAGCCGCGAGGCCGCCAGCGACAGCGACGACGGTGCGGGCAGCACGCGCCATTCGTCGGGGGACAGTTCGCGCGCGAGCGTCGCGCCGACGCCGAACAGCATCGGGTCGCCGCTCGCCAGCACGCAGACGGGTGAACCGCGCTGCGCGAGCAGGCCCGACAGGTCGAACGGCGACGGCCATGCGGCGCGTTCGGCCGGCAGCCGCGCGGGCAGCATGTCGAGGTGCCGCTTCGCGCCGACGACCCGCTTCGCTTTGAGCAGCGCGCGCCGCGCGCCGCGCCCGAGCCCCGCGTAGCCGTCGTCGCCGATGCCCACTACCGTCAGCCACGCCGTCATGCACCCTTCCCCTTCGTCCGATTCCATCGAGTCGCCGCACGGCGGCCGTGAAGGCGCCGGTGCGGCCGTCCGCATTGCGAAAGTCGGCATGGTACCGTGTTCCATCGCGCGTTTCATCTGCGGCACCGCCGACGCCGGGCCGCGTTTCGCGTCGGCCACGGCGCCTGCCCGACGGTCGCCCGACGGTCGCCTGGGGGTCCCGAAATGCCGGTGAAATCGGGTATCCTACGGCCGTTCGTTCGCCGGTGCCCTTCGGGGCCGAAGAGGGAACACAGGGCGCGCCGCGCGCCGCTGTGGCTGCCCCCGCAACTGTAGACAGCGAGCCGATCTCCCCCCTCATGCCACTGGTTTCACCGGGAAGGCCGGGAGCCGGCGCCGACCTGTCAGCCAGGAGACCTGCCGGCCTGAAAGTGCGTGCGTGCCAGTCGGCGTCGGGCGGGGTGTACCGATGCGTTGGCCGCGGCGCGACACTGTCCCGGTATCCCGTTGAGATCCGCCCCCGATTCGAATCCTGCTTCGCCCGTCGTGCGCCCTTCGGCTTGCCCGGGGCTCGTGCGCGTCGTCGCGGCCGCCGACGGCGGGCTGTGCCGGATCAAGCTGCCGGGCGGCCGGCTCGACGCGCGGCAGGCGCGCGCGATCGCCGCCGTCGCGCGTGCCTGCGGCTCCGGCGCGATCGACGCGACCAATCGCGCGAATCTCCAATTGCGCGGCATTCGCGACGGCACGGCCGATACGCTGGTCGACGCGTTGCTCGACGCGGGCCTGGGCCCACGCATCAACGCCGGCGATGCCGCTGACGACCGCGCCGCGCTCGCCGCAAGCGACGACGTCCGCAACCTGATGCTCAGCCCGCTTGCGGGGCGCGATCCCGACGCGCTGCTCGACAGCCGCGCACTCGCGCTTGCGCTGCTCGACATGCTGACGCACGAGCCGCGCCGCGGCGAACTGTCGCCGAAATTCTCGATCCAGCTCGACGGCGGCGAATCGGTCGCGGCGCTCGATCATCCGCACGACATCTGGCTCGCCGCGTGGCGTCGCGGCGACGGCGCGGTCCGCATCGCCGCGGGCCTGGCCGGCTGTCTGCCGGTCGCGCCCGGCGATCCGCCCGCTGCGTTCGACGTGGCGCCCGACCAGGCCGTCGCGCTCGTGCGCGCGTTGCTGCTGGCCTTTCTCGATCTCGCGCCGGCCGACGTCACGCGGATGCGTGCGTGGCTCGCGACCGGCGGCGCACGCGCGTTGCGCGAGCGTGCGCAGCATTACGTACCGTTCCCGCTCGAAGCCGATCCGGCACTGGCCGGCTGGCGGCGCACGCAAGCGGATGCCGCGCTGCGTTTCGGTGCACGGCCGTCGCGCGACGCGGATCGCTGCAGCGTCGGCGCGCAGTTCGTGCTCGGCCGGCTCGACGCGTCGCAACTGGAACGGCTCGCGGCACTGGCCGACGCCGACGGCGACGGCACGCTGTCGATGACGCCGTGGCAAGGCGTGTTCGTGCACGGCGTGCGGCACGAACGTGCGCCGGCCGTGCTCGACGCGCTCGCGTCGCTCGGGCTCGTGTGCACGACATCCGACCCCCTGGCGGCGCTGGTCGCCTGCACCGGCAGCGCGGGCTGCGCGAAGTCGCGCGCCGATACGAAACGCGATGCGCTCGCGCTGGCCGCGCGCGTCGGCCATCCGGTCGACGTGCACCTGACAGGCTGCGAGCGCCACTGTGCGCTGCCGCACCCCGCGACGCATACGCTGGTCGCGGTCGCGCCCGCGCGCTACGACCTTTACCGGCGCGACGCCGCCGCGGGCCTCGGCGCCCCGCTCGCGCGCCATCTGACGATTGACCAGGCCGCGGCCCGACTGACGGGCGCGCGCCACAGCCAGGACACCACCGATGCTTGACTACATTCGCGACGGGCAGGAAATCTACCGCCAGTCGTTCGCGACGATCCGCGCCGAGGCCGACCTGTCGCAGGTTCCGCCCGATCTCGAGAAACTCGCGGTGCGCGTGATCCACGCGTGCGGGATGGTCGATGTCACCTACGACCTGCGCTTCTCGGCCGGCGCCGGCACGGCGGGCCGTACGGCGCTCGCGGCCGGCGCGCCGATCCTGTGCGACGCGAAGATGGTTGCCGAAGGCATCACGCGCGCGCGGCTGCCGGCCGGCAATCGCGTGATCTGCACGCTCGGCGAACCGGAAGTGCCCGACCTCGCGCGGCATCTCGGCAACACACGCTCGGCCGCGGCGCTCGAACTGTGGCGCCCGCATCTGGCCGGCAGCGTCGTCGTGATCGGCAATGCGCCGACCGCGCTGTTCCACCTGCTCGACATGATCGACGCCGGTGCGCCGCGCCCCGCGCTGATCCTCGGCTTTCCGGTCGGCTTCATCGGCGCGGCCGAATCGAAGGCGGCGCTCGACGCCGACAGCCGCGGCGTGCCGTACGTCGCGCTGCTCGGCCGGCGCGGCGGCAGCGCGATGGCGGCCGCCGCGGTCAACGCACTCGCGACGGAGGCCGAATGACGGCCCCGCGCGGACGCCTGTTCGGGGTCGGCGTCGGCCCCGGCGATCCTGAACTGATGACGATCAAGGCGCTGCGCGTGCTGCAGGCCGCGCCGGTGGTCGCGTATTTCGTCGCGAAGGGCAAGAAGGGCAATGCGTACGGAATCGTCGAGGCGCACCTGCGCGACGCGCAGACGCAATTGCCGCTCGTCTATCCGGTGACGACCGAGGCGCTGGCGCCGCCGCTTTGCTACGAGACCGTGATCGCCGACTTCTACGACACGGCGGCCGAGATCGTCGCGTCGCATCTCGATGCCGGGCGCGACGTCGCGGTGATCTGCGAAGGCGACCCGTTCTTCTACGGGTCGTACATGTACCTGCACGATCGCCTCGCGCCGCGCTACGACACCGAAGTGATCCCGGGCGTGTGCGCGATGCTCGGCGGCACGGCCGTGCTCGGCCAGCCGCTCGTCTATCGCAACCAGAGCCTGTCGGTGCTGTCCGGCGTGCTGCCCGAGGACGAATTGCGCGCGCGGCTCGCGCAGGCCGACGCGGCCGTCGTGATGAAGCTCGGCCGCAACTTCGACAAGGTGCGGCGCGTGCTCGACGAACTGGGGCTCGCGAAGCGCGCGCTGTACGTCGAGCGCGCGACGATGGCGGCGCAGCGCATCGTGCCGCTCGACGAAGTCGATCCGATGGCGTCGCCGTATTTCTCGCTGCTCGTCGTCCCGGGGGAAAAATGGCAAGGATGACGACTCCGCCCGCGATCGTGATTCTCGGCGCGGGCGCGCTCGATACCGCGCGGCGCATCCAGGCGCGTTATCCGGGCGCCGCCGTGCACGGGCTCGCGTCGCGCGTCGAGGCCGACGTGCCGTTCGACGAACTCGGCGCGCACCTGCGTGAACTCTACGCGCGCGGCGTGCCGATCGTCGCGCTCTGCGCGGCCGGCATCGTGATCCGTTGCGTCGCGCCGGCACTCGCCGACAAGGGTGTCGAGCCGCCGGTGCTCGCGGTCGCGGAAGACGGGTCGGCCGTCGTGCCGCTGCTCGGCGGGCTGACGGGCGTCAACGTGATCGCGCGCGAAATCGCCGCATGCCTCGGCGTGGCGGCGGCGATCACCACGAGCGGCGAGCTGCGCTTCGGCGCGTGCGTGCTCAATCCGCCCGACGGCTATGCGCTCGCCGATCTCCAGCAAGGCAAGCGCTTCGTGTCCGACCTGCTCGCGGGCGCGACCACGCGCGTCGACGGCGCGGCGCCGTGGCTCGACGACGTCGCGCTGCCGCGCGACGACGCGGCCGCGCATGCGATCCGCGTGACGCCCGATGCGTGGCGCGGCGCGCGCGACGAACTCGTGATCCATCCGCGCAGCGTGGTGGTCGGCGTCGATGCGCGCGGCGTGCGGGCCGATGCGGCGCCGTCGCTTGCCGAACGCATCGACGCGCTGCTCGACACGCACGGCCTCGCGCGGCTGGCGCTTGCCGCGCTCGTCGCACCGGCGACGTTGCTCGGCGATGCACGGGTCGAAGCGGCCGCACGGGCGCTGGACGTGCCGCTGCGCTTTGCCGATGTCGAAGGCGATGGTGATAGCGAAGGCGATGTCGATGGCGATAAGGCCCGCGTTGGCAACACCGCTGCCGCCGCCCTGCTCGCCCGCACGTTGCGCGTTGCGCATACGCTGCGCGCAGCGACCGATGGCCTCGCGTGCGCGGTCGCTGCCGAGCCCGTCGACCCCGCCTCGCTCGGCCGTGCACGCGGCCGCCTGACGGTGCTCGGCCTCGGCCCGGGCGACGCTGCATGGCTCACGCCCGCGGCGCGCAGCGCGCTCGCGGACGCCACCGATATCCTCGGCTATACGACTTACGTGACGATGGCCGGCCCGTTCCGCGCGGAGCAGCGCGTGCACGGCACCGACAATCGCGAGGAAATGCAGCGTGCGCGCCATGCGTTCGAACTGGCGGCCGAGGGCCGGCGCGTCGCGGTCGTGTCGTCGGGCGATCCGGGCGTGTTCGCGATGGCCGCGGCCGTGCTCGAAGCACTCGACGAAGCGCGCGATCCGCGCTGGGCCGCGGTCGAACTGCGCATCGAACCCGGCGTATCGGCATCGCTCGCGACCGCCGCGCAGGCCGGCGCGCCGCTCGGCCACGATTTCTGCGCGATCTCGCTGTCGGACAACCTGAAGCCGTGGGACGTGATCGAGATGCGCCTGCGGCACGCGGCGCAAGCCGATCTCGTGATGGCGTTCTACAACCCGATCTCGCGTGCTCGGCCGTGGCAGCTCGATCGTGCGCTCGATGCGGTGCGCGCGCACCGCGCGGCCGACACGGTCGTCGTGCTCGGCCGCGACATCGGCCGGCCCGGCGCGACGCTCGCGACGACGACGCTCGGCGCGCTGCGCAGCGATCAGGTCGACATGCGCACGATGGTGATCGTCGGTTCGTCGACGACACGGCGTTTCGCGATCGGCGACGGGCGTGAGTGGGTGTATACGCCGCGCTGGTATCGCTGAACGCTCATGCGGATGGGGCGACAGTCCCGCGTTGCTGGCCGGGGCGATGGCGTGGTTCGGGCGCCGAGCCGCTCGGATATCGCGCAGCAGCCGTACGCGTTCGCAGCGACCGTCGGGAAGTGGCGTACCGGCACGTGATGCGATGTGGCCTTTCCCGGTCGCTATCCGGCATCCGCCATCGCGGCGAACGGACGCGAAGCGAAGCAGGCGCCCCGCCCCGCTTCGCGGCCTTTGCTAGCCGCGCCCCTGCTCGGCCAGCAGCCGCGCCTTCGCATCGACCAGCAGCGCTGCATGCGTGTCGCGATGCTGGCGGATCCGCTCGGTCGGCCCGACGACCGACAGCCCGTACCAGTCGCCGTCGAGCGTCAGCGCGACCGCGATCGCCGACAGCTCGGGCGCGCTCTCGCCGAAGTTCTCGGCCCAGCCGAGTTCGCGAAACCGCGCGGTTTGCGCGACGAGCGTCGGCAGGTCGGCCACCGTCGCATCGGTGAAGCGCTCGAACGACAACTGCGCGCCGAGCGCCTGCTGCGCATCGCTCGCGAGTTCCGCGAAGATCGCCTTGCCGATCGAGTTCGCATGCAGCGGGCGCAACTCGCCCGGCTGGCGCGTATAGCGGATCGCCTGCTCCGACTCGACGACGTCGAGATACGTGACCGATGCGCCCTGGATCTTGCCGAGCACGGCCGTCTCGCGGCTCGCGTCGCGCAGCGCGACGAGATGCGGATGCACGATGTCGACGACGGGATCGGTCGCGTCGATCGCGGCGGCGATCGTCTGCAGGCGCCGCGTCGGATAGTAGCCGCCGCGCTTGCGCACCTCGTACAGATAGCCGCGGCTCACGAGCGTGCGCGCCATCGCCAGGCAGCTCGACGCCGGCACGTTGAGCAGGCGCGCGAGTTCGGTGAGCGGCAGCGGCCGCCGTTCGGCGGCGAACAGCTCGAAGAGATCGAGCGTGCGGGCAACGAGTTTGACGTCCATGACGAGCGCTTGATTCGGAACGGGAAACGCGCGCCGGGCGAGCCGCCGCGTGTCAGTACGACCTCGGCAGCCCGAGCACCTTCTCCGCGATGTAGCACAGGATCAGTTGCGGACTCACGGGCGCGAGCCTCGGAATCATACACTCGCGCAGGTAGCGCTCGACATGGTATTCCTTCGCATAGCCCATCCCGCCGTGCGTCGCGATCGCCGTCTGGCACGCCTGGAACGCGGCTTCCGCGCCGAGGTACTTCGCGGCGTTCGCCTCCGCGCCGCACGGCTGCCCCGCGTCGTAGCGCGTCGCGGCCTTCATCACCATCAGCCACGCGGCCTCGAGCTGCATCCACGCCTGCGCGAGCGGATGCTGGATCGACTGGTTCTGCCCGATCGGCCGGCCGAACACGACGCGCTCGCACGCATACTGCGTCGCGCGTCGCAGCGCGGCCTGACCGAGGCCGATCGCCTCGGCGGCGATCAGGATCCGCTCGGGGTTCAGCCCGTGCAGCAGGTAGCGGAAGCCGTCGCCTTCGTTGCCGATCAGATCGTCGCGCGGCACGCGCAGGTTGTCGATGAACAGCATGTTCGAATCGACGGCCTTGCGGCCCATTTTCTCGATCTCGCGCACCTCGACGCGCGAACGGTCGAGGTCGGTGTAGAACAGGCTCAAGCCGTCGGTCGGCTTCGCGACCTGGTCGAGCGGCGTCGTGCGCGCGATGATCAGCATCTTGTTCGCGACCTGCGCGGTCGAGATCCAGATCTTGCGTCCGCTCAGTACGTAGTGGTCGCCGTCGCGGCGCGCCTGCGTGCTCAGGTGCGTCGTGTCGAGGCCGGCGTCGGGCTCGGTCACCGCGAAGCAGGCCTTGTCGCGCCCGGCGATCAGCGGCGGCAGGAAGCGCGCCTTCTGCGCGTCGTTGCCGAACACCTGCACCGGGTTCAGCCCGAAGATGTTCATGTGGACGGCCGAGGCACCCGACAGGCCGGCGCCCGACGCGCTGATCGCGCGCATCATCAGCGCGGCCTCGGTCATCCCGAGCCCGGCGCCGCCATGGGCCGGATCCATCGCGATGCCGAGCCAGCCGGCCTCGGCGAGCGCCGCGTGAAAGTCGGACGGAAATCCGCCCGCGCGATCGCGCTCGAGCCAGTAGTCGTCGCCGAAGCGTGCGCAGATTTTCTCGATCGCGCTTTCGATCGCGCGCTGGTCGTCGGTCAGGTCGAACTGCATGGATTGCTCTCCAGGAAAACGTGAACGGCCGCGCCGCGCTCAAGACGATGTCGGCCTTCGAGGGGTGTCGGTCGCGGCCGGCGCGGCGCGACAGGCAGGCGGACGCTCACAACGGAAACACGCCCGCCACGACCGCGGCGAAGACCATCAGCACGGTGGCGGCGAACAGGAACGGGATCGTGAACTTCTGGTGCTCGGCCAGCTCGACACCGGTCAGGCCGACGATCAGGAACGTCGCGGGCGTGAGCGGACTGACCGGGAACCCGGTGGTCATCTGGCCGAGCAGCGCGGCCTGCGCCATCTGGATCGGCGGTACGCCGAGCAGCTTCGCGCTTTCCGCGAGCACCGGCAGCACGCCGAAGTAGAACGAGTCGGGATCGAACAGCAGGCTGAGCGGCATCGACAGCAGGCCGAGCACGAACGGCATGTGGCGCGCATGCTCGACCGGCACGTGCGCGACGACGACCTCGGCCATCGCCTTCAGCATCCCGGTGCCGGACATGATCCCGGTGAACGCGCCGGCCGCGAGCAGCACGCTCGCCATCATCAGCGCGGCCTTCGCGTGCGCGTCGATCCGCTCGCGCTGCGCCTGCACGTCCGGATAGTTGATGACGAGCGCGGCGACCGTGCCGAGCATGAACATCACCATCGGGTCGACGATGCCCGACACCAGCGTGCCGAGCACGACGAGCGTCAGCGCCAGGTTGATCCGGAAGCGGCCGGGCCGGCGCAACGCGCGCTCGGCGTCGGTCAGCTCGCGCGGCGCGACCGCGAGCGACGCCGCGCCGGCGCGATCGAGCCCGAGCCGCTTGGCCTCGCGCACGCCGAGCACGTAGGCGGTGCCGAACACGAACGCGAGCCCGACGATCTGCACCGGGATCATCGGCATGAAGATCGCCGAGCCGGGAATGTGCAAGGCCGCCGACGCACGCAGCATCGGCCCGACCCACGGCAGGAAGTTGACTCCGGCCGCCATCGACGCGACGCACGCGAGAATCCGCCGGTCCATGCCGAGCCGCGTATAGAGCGGCATCATCGCGGGCAGCGTGACGAGAAACGTGACGGCGCCCGAGCCGTCCAGGTGGATCAGCAGCGCGAGCAGCGCCGAGCCCGTCACGATGCGCGGCGGATGGCAGCCGATCACGCGCAGCACGCCCGCGATGATCGGGTCGAGCATCCCCGCATCGGTGAGGATTCCGAAAAATAGAATCGCAAAAACGAACATCCCGGCGATCGGGCCGATGTTCTGCACGCCGCGCACGATGAACGTGCCGGTCGAGAGTCCAAAGCCGGCCGCGAGCGACGCGGCCACCGGCACGACGATCAGTGCGACGAGCGGCGACAGCCGCTTCGTGATGATCAGGCCGAACAGCGCGACGATCGCGATCGCGCCGATCCATGCGAGCATGATGTGTCTCCTGTTGCGCCGGCGCGCGTCGGGCGCGGTGCGGCGCGATGTCCGAAGCGGCGTGCGGGCGTGCGGCGGCGTCGGGGGCGCCTTCGCACGGCCGCCGGCCGCCAGGCGTGTCAGTTGCGGCGCGTGCGGCCGGCGTTGTCGTTGGCGTCGTTGCCGTGGCCGGCGTCGCATGCATCCTCGGCAAACACCTGAGCCGCGTGTTCGTTCAGCGCCGGCGGCGGCCGCCGGTACGTGGCCGGTGTGCGGCCGAGCTTGATCGGCGACGCGATGCCGCGATGCCGGCCCAGTTCGACCTTCATCTGCCGATGCGCGACATGCGGATGGTCGAGCGCCGCATCGAGCCCGAGCACGGGCGCGCACGGCACGCCGCGGCGCATCAGCTGCTCGGCGAGTGCCGCGCCGTCGTGCGCGGCCAGCGCCGTTTCGAGCAGCGCGCGCAACGCGGCGCGGTTCGCGCTGCGCGCGCGGTTGTCGGCGAAGCGCGGATCGGCGGGCCAGTCGCGCGTGCCGAGCACGTCGCACAGCGCGGCGAACTGCCCGTTGTTGCCGACCGCGAGAAAGATGTCGACGCTCGCGGTCGGAAAGCTGTCGTACGGCGTGATGTTCGGATGCGCGTTGCCGGTGCGCGCCGGCGCCTTCCCGGAATGGAAGAAATTCGGCGTATGAGGATGCAGGATCGACAGCGCGCAGTCGAACAGCGTCGCTTCGACGAACTGGCCGCGCCCGCTCGCATCGCGTTCGCGCAGCGCCATCAGCACGCCGAGCGCCGCGTTCAGCCCGGTGACGAGATCGACGATCGGCACGCCGACGCGCAGCGGCGCGCCGCCCGCCTCGCCGTTCACGCTCATCAGCCCGGCCAGCGCCTGCACGGCCGCGTCGTAGCCGGGCAGTCCGCCGAGCGGGCCGTCCGCGCCGAAGCCCGACACGCGGCAATGGACGAGGCGCGGAAAGCGCGCGTGCAGCGTGTCGAAGCCGAGGCCCCAGCGCTCCATCGTGCCGATCTTGAAGTTCTCGACCAGCGCATCGGCGTGCTCGAGCAGGCCGAGCAGCCGCTCGCGATCCGCCGGCTGCGTCAGGTCGAGCGCGATGCCGAGCTTGTTGCGGTTCACGCCGAGGAAATACGACGCGGTGTCGCCGTCGAACGGCGGCCCCCAGGTGCGCGTCTCGTCGCCCGACGGCGGTTCGACCTTGATCACCTCCGCGCCGTGGTCAGCGAGGATCTGCGTCGCGTACGGGCCGCCCAGCACCCGCGACAGATCGATGATGCGCAACCCCGCCAACGCGCCCTGCTGCTTCAGTTCCGCCATGCGTCTCGCTCCTGCTTCCGGTTGATCGGACCGCCGGTTCCGCCGTGCCGACAGCAGCGGCACGGTTGTCCGGACTCGAAGAATAATTCTTGTGCGTGAATTTATATTCACACTCACGAATTTCGTTGTCAAGCCGGAGATGCCCCGGCGGCCGCGCCGAGAACGCGGCCGGCCGCAAGTGGGGCGACACCGAACGCCGGCCGGTTGCCGCGCCGGGACGCGATTCGCTAAGCTGGCGGACGGTGCTCAACTGAAGAAAGACGGAGATTTCATGAAACGCATGCTGCTCGCGGCCATCCTGCTGGCGTCGACGCTGGGCGTCGCGCGCGCGCAAACCCAGACCTTCCATTTTGGCGAGGGACAATTACAGCCGCGGGCCGCCGCGCCGGTGGCACGACCCGCGCCGGTGCGCCCGCATGTGACGCCGCCGCATCGCCACCGGCGTACCGTCCACAAGCCGCGCCTCGGGCGGTCCGGAAAGCCGCCGCGCCCGGGGATCGACACGCACGCGTGAGGTGATCCGCGTTGCGCGCGGCAACGCACGGAACTGTCACGAACGGCCGGTATGATCGGCGCGGCGGCTTGCATGCCGTCGTGCCCGGCGATCGGCCGACGTGCATTTCCCTTCACGATTGAGCACCAGTTTTGTTTTGCCGAACATGAATACCGGGCCGGATACCGTCGTCAGCATCAAGGAACGCGCCACGATCGTGTGCCGCCAGCGCAGCAGCGTGCTGCTGGTCGCCCGTACCGCGGCGCGCTGGTCGCTGCCGGGCGGCACGATCCGGCGCGGCGAGACGCCGCTGGAGGCCGCGCAGCGGGAACTGGCGGAGGAAACGCGGCTGGAGGGGCTCGCGCTCGACTACGCGGTGCAGTTCGGCGGCCTCACGAAGCTCCATCACGTGTTCGTGGCCGACGTGCCGAAACACCTGACGCCGCGCGCGAGCAACGAGATCGCGCGCTGCAAGTGGTTCGACGTCGAGCGGCTGGAGACGCTGCGTGCGAGCGTGCCGACCCGCAAGATCATCGAGCTGCTGCACCTCGACCGCTTTTCCGCGCTCGCGGACGGGCCGCTTCGCTCGCGCTGAACCGGCCCGCGCGGCTCACGCGCGCAGCAATGGCCCGGCCTTGCGCTCGAGCAGCGCGACCAGTTCCGGCTGCATGTATGCGTAGCGGTCGGGGATGTCGAGACAGACGATCTTCTTGTGCTTCAGCCGGCCGCCGAATCGGGCGGACAGCTTCGCCTGGTGCGCGCGTTCCATCACGAACACGATTTCGGCCCACTCGAGCTGTTCCGCGGACAGACGCGTTTCCGCGTCGGGCGCGAGGCCCGCGGAGTCGGTTTCGACGCCCGGCCACGCGGCGAACACCGCCTCGGCCGTCGGGCTGCGCAGCCGATTGCGGCTGCAGATGAACAGGGCGCGTGTCATGCCGGTGCGCGGCGGCGGGATCGTCCGCTCGACCGTTCAACCCTGCGGAATCGTGCCGGGCCGCACGTAGGCCAGCATGTGCGGCACGTAGTCGGCCTTGCCGAGCTCGACGCCGTGATGGCGCAGGATCGCGTACGCAGCGATCGAATGAAAATAGAACTGCGGCAGCGCCCAGTCGCGCACGTACTGCTCGCCCGTCATGTCGAACGCGATGCCGTTCGGCAGTGCGAGCGCGACCGGCAGCGTGGCGCCGCCGTCGAGTGCATCGGGCGCGAGTTCGCCGAGGAACGCGATCGTGCCGGCGAGGATGCCCTGCGCGTCGTCCAGCGTGCCGGGCTGCGCATCGGCATGCCAGCCGGCTTCCCGCAACGCCAGCAGCGCGTCCGGCAGCGGTTCGCCGCGCAGCCGGTAGACGGGTTCCATCGCCTGGAAACACGAGAACCGCACCTGCGCCGCAAGCGGATACATGTCGGGTGCGAGCTTCAGCGTCAGCACCGCATCGGGCGCGTCGCCGGCGGCCTGCCGGTGCGCCACGGCCTTGTCGAGCCACGCGGATTGCGCGCGCAGCATCTGGGTGAACGTTGGAACGAGAAGTTGAGTCGGTGACATCCATGCCCTCCGGTGGGTCGTTCGCGCCACGACATCGATGCCGGGGCAGCATCCGTATTCTGCCGCAGCGGACGGTTCGACGCGAAACCGGTGACGTATCGCACGACCGATGCGCGGGGCCTGACGGGTCACGGCTTGCCGTGGCGTGCCAGGAACCGGTCGAGCTGCGACGCGAACGCCTTGCCGTCGCGTGCGCTGAACGGAGCCGGCCCGCCCGTGTCGATGCCCGCGCTGCGCAGCTGATCCATCATCGCGCGCGTCGACAGGCGCTCCTCGATGTTCTCGCGGCTGAACCAGTTGCCGCGCGGGTCGAGCGCATGCGCGCCCTTGTCGAGGACGGCGGCGGCCAGCGGGATGTCGGCGGTGATCACGAGATCGCCGGCTGCCGCGAGCTCGACGATCCGCGCATCGGCCACGTCGAAGCCGGCCGGCACCTGCAGCGCCTTGATGAACGGCGACGGCGGCGTGCGCAGGAACTGGTTCGCGACCAGCGTCACGCAGATCTCGGCACGACGCGCGGCGCGAAACAGCATGTCCTTGATGACGGCGGGACACGCGTCGGCATCGACGAGTACTTGCATGGCAGGCATTCCGGTGAGTAGAAACGGCGATCATAGCGCAGCGCCGGCGATCGGCCGGCCCGGCCCGCGCGCCAGATCAGATCACCGGATCAGCCGGCCAGCCCTGGGCACAGCGACGCGGCCGTCATCCATTGCGCCCCCCATGCATCGGCGAGCCGCCTGCCCTGCCCGATCCGCACGGCTGCATCGTCGAAATCGACGAACACGACGTGATCGGCGGCCGCCGGTTTCGGCGGCGTCTCGCGCGTGCGCCCGTCGGATAGCACCCACAGCCAGCGCTGCTGGTCCGGCGTGCGCCGCGCGGCGCGGGCGAGCAAGTGCGCGGCGGCCGCGATGCCGTCCGCAAGCGGCGTGCCGCCGCCGCCGTCCACCGGCTCGAGCCAGCGCGCATTCCACCAGCGCGGCACGGCCGGGCCGAAGCGCCGCGCGGCGCCGTTGCCGCCGAAGCAGATCAGCGCGGTTGCCACGCGGTCGCGCGCGGCCCGGTCGAAGTACGCGACGATCAGCCCTTTCGCGAGCGCGAGCCGTTCGTGCGACAGCATCGACGCCGAACAGTCGAGCACGAAGCAATGGAGTGCGCGCGGCGTGCCAGCCTGCTTGCGAAAACGCAAGTGGTCGGCGTGCAGCGGGTCGCCGCGCTTCGCGGCGAGCGTCGCCGGCCATGCAACGGCCGTGCCGGCACGCACCGTACCCGGCACGCGCGCGGCAGCGCCTGGCTGCCATCGAGGACCGCGAACGGTGTTCGCGGCGGCGTCGGCTCGATGGCTCAGCGTTTTTTTAGCGGCAGCGGCACCACGCCTTTCACGTCGCGCAGTCCGGCGGGCTCGGGCGGCAGGTAGCCCCAGTCGCCTTGCGACGCCGTTGCATCGTTTCGTGCCGCGCCCGGTCGATGATCGGGCTGCCGGCGCAGGTCCGGCGGCGCAGGGTCGTCACGGTCGCCGCTGCCCTCTGCATTCGTGCGAGACGCGCCCGACGACGGCGGCGCACCCGCATGACGCCGATGCCGCAGCACCGCGTCGGCCACGCGTTCGACATGTGACACCGTCACCGCGTCGGCCTGTTCCAGCGCCGCGAGCGCGCGCGCGGCGCGCAGCATCACGAGGTCGGCGCGCAGGCCGTCGACGGCCGCGTCGATGCACAGCGCGCTGACGCGCGCGTGAACCGCATCGTCGAAATCCAGCGTCGACAATTTTGCCCGCGCCGCGTGGATCCGGTCGCCGAGTTCGCGTTGCGCGGCCGCGTGACGTGCACGAAACGCATCCGGATCGAGATCGAACGCGAGGCGCGCCTTCACGATCTGCTCGCGCTGCGCGGCGTCGAAGCAGTTCGCGAGTTCGACCATCAGCCCGAAGCGGTCGAGCAATTGCGGGCGCAGTTCGCCTTCCTCGGGGTTCATCGTGCCGACCAGCACGAAGCGCGCGTCGTGCGCATGCGACACGCCATCGCGCTCGACCACGTTCACGCCGCTCGCGGCGACGTCGAGCAGCGTATCGACGAGCCCGTCGGCGAGCAGGTTCACCTCGTCGACGTACAGCACGCCGCGATGCGCGCGCGCGAGCAGGCCCGGCCGGAAGCGCACGCCGTTTTCGGCGAGCGCATGCGCGAGATCGAGCGTGCCCGTGACCTGCTCGTCGCTCGCCGACAACGGCAGCGTGACGAATGCCCCTTCGGGCAGCAGTTCGGCGAGCGCGCGTGCGGCGGTCGATTTCGCGGTGCCGCGCGGCCCGCTGACGAGCACGCCGCCGAGCGACGGGTCGATCGCCGCGAGCAGCAGCGCCTGCTGCAGCGGTTGCTGCGCGACCAGCGCCGCGAACGGGAACACCGCGCGTGCGTGCTGCGTCGTCGGATCGGTCATCGCCGTCCTCCTTCCTGAAGTTGTTCGCTGTCGAGCCAGACCGCTTCGATCCGCTCGCGATAGTCGCCCGGCTGCTGCCACAGCCCGCGCTGCATCGCTTCGACGAAGCGTTCGCAGATGCCGTGCAGCGCCTTCGGGTTGTGGCGTTCGAGGAATGCGCGCGTGTCGTCGTCGAACAGGTACGCGTCGGCGACGAGCGCGTACTGGTGGTCCGACAGCACGCGCGCGGTCGCGTCGTAGCCGTACAGGTAGTCGACGGTCGCGGCCATCTCGGCCGCGCCCTTGTAGCCGTGGCGCTTCACGCCGTCGAGCCATTTCGGATTGACGACGCGCGAGCGGATCACGCGCGCGATTTCCTCGCGCAGCGTGCGCATCTTCGGCGCGGCCGGGTTCGCATGGTCGCCGTGATAGATGCTCGGCTGCTGCCCGGACAGGTGCCGCACGGCCGCCGTCATCCCGCCCTGGAACTGGTAGTAGTCGTTCGAATCGAGGATGTCGTGTTCGCGGCTGTCCTGGTTCTGCACGACCACGTCGATCGTCGCGAGCCGCTCGCCGAACACGTCGGGCGCGGGCTCGCCCGCGCTGTTCTGCGCGTATGCGTGGCCGCCCCACTGGCGGTACGCATCGGCGAGATCGGCATCGCTCTGCCAGCGGCGCTGGTCGATCAGGTCCTGCAGGCCGGCGCCGTAGCTGCCCGGCCGCGCGCCGAACACGCGCCAGCCGGCACGGCGCCGCGCTTCGTCCGGCGCCACGCCCCGCTCGATCCACGTTGCGCGTTCGCGCTCGACGCGCGCGCGGATCGGGTTCAGAGCCTCCGGCTCGTCGAGCGCGGCGACGGCCTGCACGGCTGCGTCGAACAGGTGCATCAGGTTCGGGAACGCGTCGCGGAAGAAGCCGGACACGCGCAGCGTCACGTCGATGCGCGGCCGGTCGAAGATCTCGATCGGCAGGATCTCGAAGTCGGTCACGCGATGGCTGCCGTGCGCCCATTTCGGCCGCACGCCGATGAGCGCGAACGCCTGCGCGATGTCGTCGCCGCCGGTGCGCATCGTGGCCGTCCCCCAGACCGACAGCCCGATCGCGCGCGGATAGTCGCCGTGATCCTGCAGATGGCGTTCGATCAGCTGCTGCGCGGATTTCAGCCCGAGCGACCACGCGGCCTGCGTCGGCACCGCGCGCGTATCGACCGAATAGAAGTTGCGGCCCGTCGGCAGCACGTCGGGGCGGCCGCGCGACGGCGAGCCGCTCGGCCCCGGCGGCACGAAGCGGCCGTCGAGCCCGCGCAGCAGCTGGCGCATTTCCTCGCCGCCGCACGCGTCGAGCGCGGGCGTCAGCGTCGCGCGCACGCGTTCGATGACGGCGAGCGTGTGCGGCCAGTCGCCGGGCGGCGTCGTGCCGATCCCGGAAGCGCCGGACCTGCCGGCCGCGCACACGCCGTCGAGCCACTGCTGCGCGAGCCGTTCGAGCCGCTCGCGCGTGTCGCCCGCATGGCGCCACGGCGATGTGTCGAGCGCCTGCAGCACGGCCGGCCGCGGGCCCGTCCACGGCGCGGCCCAGTCGGCCGCGAGCGGATCGAAATCGTCGCCGAGCGCGAGATCGCGCGCGAGCGCGCCGATCAGCCCCGCACGTTCGCCCTTGCCGTCGCCGACCGGAAAGCGCGCGAGCGCGAGCAGCGTGTCGCGGCGCTGACGGTCGGCCGGCGACGCGCCGAACACATGCAGCCCGTCGCGAATCTGCGCTTCCTTCAATTCGCACAGCCACGCGTCGACGCGCGTCAGCAGCGCATCTTCGTCGCCCGCATCGCGCGGCGGCGACACGCTCAGTTCGTCGTGCAGCCGGTGTTCGGCGATCGTCGCGAGGATCGTCTTGCGCAGCAGCTTCGCGCGCCGCGCATCGACCATCAGCGCCTCGTAGTATTCGTCGACCTGCCGTTCGAGATCCTGCAGCGGGCCGTAGTTTTCCGCGCGCGTGAGCGGCGGCATCAGGTGATCGATGATCACCGCCTGCGCGCGGCGCTTCGCCTGGCTGCCCTCGCCCGGATCGTTGACGATGAACGGATACAGGTGCGGCAGCGGCCCGAGCGTCAGGTCGGGCCAGCACGCGTCGGACAGCGCGACGCTCTTGCCCGGCAGCCATTCGAGGTTGCCGTGCTTGCCGAGGTGGATGACCGCGTCGATGCCGAACGCATCGCGCAGCCAGAAATAGAACGCGAGGTACGCGTGCGGCGGCACGAGATCCGCATCGTGGTAGCTCGCATAGTCGTTCTCGCCGCGCGAACGCGACGGCTGGATGCCGACGAACACGTTGCCCGCGCGCCAGCCGGCGATCGTGAGCCGTCCCTGCCGCAGCGTCGGATCGGCTTCGGGCGGGCCCCAGCGTGCGTTCAGCGCGTCGCGCACGGCGGCCGGCAGCCGCGCGAAACGCGCAATGTAATCGGCCAGCGCGAAACTCTGGAACGCCGGGCGCAATGCGCGCACGGCCGGGTCGTTGGTCACGCCTTCGGTGAGCCGCGCGATCAGCGCGTCGCCGTCGGCCGGCAGGTCGGCCACGCTATAGCCCGCATCGCGCAGCGCCGCCAGCACGCGCAGCGCGGACGCCGGCGTGTCGAGCCCGACGCCGTTGCCGATCCGCCCTTCGCTTTGCGGATAGTTCGCGAGGATCAGCGCGATGCGCTTGTCGGCAGGGTCGAGCGTGCGCAGCCGGCACCAGCCGCGCGCGAGCGCCGCGACGAACGCGATCCGTTCGGCGTCCGGCTGGTAGCGCACGACGTCGACTTCGGTGTGCGGACAACGATATGCCAGCCCCTTGAAGCTCACCGCGCGGGTGACGATGCGCCCGTCGACCTCGGGCAACGCGATGTGCATCGCGATGTCGCGCGCATGCAGGCCCTGGTTGTCGGCCACCCACGCGTCGCGGTTGCCGCCGGACAGGATCACCTGCAGCACCGGCGCGTCGCCGGCGAGCACGTCGGGCTCGGGGCTGTCGATCGCGCCGGCCGCGAAGGCCGTGGTGTTCAGCACGAGCGCGACACCGTGCGTGTCGCACAGCCGCGTGATGACCTCGCGGCTCACGGCATCCTTCAATGACGTGACGGCGATCGGCAGCGGATTGAGCCCTTCGCGCACGAGCGCATCGGCCAGCGCGTCGAACACGGCGGTGTTCGCGGCCTGCCAGTGCGCGCGATAGAACAGGATCGCGACGACGGGCGCGCCGGGCGTCCAGCGCGGACGCCAGTCGTCGACGCTCGCCGGGTCGCGCGCCGGGTGATACAGCGCGGCGGCCGGCAGCGGGCGCGGCAGCTCGGGTTCGTCGCCGACCCCGAGCGTATGGAACGCGATGCTGCGCAGCAACGCTTCGGCGTTGTGCATCCCGCCTTCGCGCAGATAGCGCCACCACAACCGGCACAGGTCCGGCGCGACTGTGCTCTTCGCGACGAGGTTCGGATCTTCCTGCAGGTCGCCCGAGAACATCGCGAGCTGCTGCCTGCGTTTCGACGCGAGCGACACGGCCTGTTCGATCCCGTACGGCCAGTACGCTTCGCCGCCCAGATGATCGATCACGACCGTCTTCGCGTGACGCAGCACGTCGTCGACATAGAAATCGACCGACGCCGGCTGCCGCAGGAACGTGACGTTCGCGAGCCGCACGCTCGGAAAGCCGGCCGGCAGCTTCGGCACGACGCTGGCCAGCAGCGACAGCGTCGTGTCGGCCGAGCTCAGGATCACGATGTCGGCCGGCTGCTGGTCGATCCGAACGACACCCTGCGTATCGTCGACGAAGCCGCCCGGCGTGGTGCGCAGCAGATGCATCGTGCGTTACGCCTGTTGCGGCTCGGCCGCGCACGCGACCTCGAACGCGCGCTGCAGCGCGGCCGCGTCGAGATCCTCGCCGATCAGCACGAAGCGGCTCGCACGCGGTTCGCCGTCCTGCCAGCGACGGTCGAAATAGCTGTCGAAGCGGCGGCCGACGCCCTGGATCACGAGCCGCATCGGCGCATCGGGCAGCGCCGCGAAGCCTTTCGCGCGGTAGATCGTGTGCGTCTCGACGACACGCTGCAGCGCGGCGATCGTCGCCTCGCGCGAGCCCGCGTCGCCCGACACCACCACCGAATCGAATTCGTCGTGGTGATGGTCGTGATCGCCGTCGTCGGCCGAGCCGTGATGGTCGTGCCGCAGGTGGATCGTTTCCTCCGATGCCGATTCGAGGCCGAGCAGCATCGCGAGGTCGAGCTCGCCGCGCGTCGCGCGCACGATCTTCACCTGCGGCGGGATCTCCTCGCGAATCGCGGCTTCGACCGCGGCGAACTGCGCGTCGGCGACGAGGTCGGCCTTGTTCACGATCACGAGATCGGCGGACGACAGCTGGTCGGCGAACAGTTCATGCAGCGGCGATTCGTGGTCGAGGTTCGGATCGGCGCGGCGCTGCGCGTCGACGGCCTGCGGGTTCTCGGCGAACTGGCCGCTCGCGGCGGCCGGCCCGTCGACGACAGTCACGACCGCGTCGACCGTGAAGCTGTTGCGGATCGTCGGCCAGTTGAAGGCCTGCACGAGCGGCTTCGGCAGCGCGAGGCCCGACGTCTCGATCAGCACGTGATCGATGTCGGCGCGGCGCTCGACGAGCGCTTCCATCACCGGATAGAACTCCTCCTGCACGGTGCAGCACAGGCAGCCGTTCGCGAGTTCGTACAGCTGGCCCGACGCTTCGCTGCGGGCGCCCTCGGCATCCTCGCAGCCGATCCCGCAGCCCTTGAGGATTTCGCCGTCGATGCCGAGCTCGCCGAATTCGTTGACGATCACCGCGATGCGGCGGCCTTCTGCATGCTGCAGGATGTGGCGCATCAGCGTGGTCTTGCCGCTGCCGAGAAAGCCCGTGACGATCGTGACGGGAAGCTTGCGTAGGGTCATGGTGGGTCCTGTGTCTAAAAGGGAGTCAGGCCGAGAGCGTCACGTCGATCTCGTCGTAGCGTTTGAGGCGGTAGATCGCGGCCGATACGATCCAGCATGCGACGAACAGGCCGATCACGACGTAGCCGAGCATGCCGAAATGCGATGCGACCATCGTCGCGAAATCCCATACCGGGCCCTGCAGCGAGAGTTTGTCCGCGAGCAGCGCGAGCACCTCGATGCCGCCGATCAGCGCGGCAACCAGCACCGACACGAACGTGATCGTCATGTTGTAGTAAATCTTGCGGATCGGCCGCACGTACGCCCAGCGGTACGCGCCCATCATCAGGATGCCGTCGGTCGTGTCGACGAGCGTCATGCCCGCGGTGAACAGCACCGGCAGCACCATCACCGACCAGAACGACAGGCCGCCCTGCACCTGCGTGGCCGAAATGCCGAACAGCGCGATCTCGGTCGCGGTATCGAAGCCGAAGCCGAACAGGAAGCCGACCGGATACAGGTGCCAGCTGCGCGACACGAGGCGGAACAACGGCCGGAACAGGCGGGCCAGCACGCCGCGCTGGTTCATCAGCATGTCGAGGTCGGCGTCGACGATCGGCTCGCCGCGGCGGGCCGCGCGAAACGTCCGGTACACGGAGATCAGGATCAGCAGGTTCGCGGCCGCGAGCACCAGCAGGAAGAACGCCGACACGCTCGTGCTGATCACGCCGCCCCAGGTCCTCATGCTCTCGAAGCGCGCGAGCGACGCCGCGGTCAGCGCGACCGCGACCGACATCACGATCACCACCGTCGAATGGCCGAGCGAGAAGAACAGGCCCGCGCCGAGCGGGCTGCGGCCCTCCTGCATCAGCTTGCGCGTGACGTTGTCGATCGCGGCGATATGATCGGCGTCGACCGCGTGGCGCAGCCCGAACACGTAGGCGAGCAGCGCGGTACCCAGCAGCACGGGCTGGTCGCGAAACGCGATGAAGGCCCAGATCCACGCGCCGACGTTGAATGCGACGAGCAATGAATAGATCGCGACGATTTTGCCGCGCAGCCCGGACGGGCTGTCGTTGAACAGGCGGAAGAACGAGTCGAGCATGATGCTCCTTTGCGAACGGTCGACATGATGTATGCCAACACGGCCGTCGTCGGCCTGCCCGCGGCGCTGGCCGTTCTTCGCCCCGGCCCGCACGCGTGCAGCGGCTGACGGATCGGCGAAGGAAGGGCAACGCCCGGGCGTCCGGCGAACTGCGGCCGTGGACGATGCGCCGCCTCCCCGCGGCGCTGAACCCCAACGTCTCGGCCGGTATCCGGGCTGACGAACACGCCGCTTCGCCTTCCCGGATGCGCGGCATCCAGTGGCGGTCGTCCGCATGCGGCAGGCATGCGGCGAAGCGGCGCTGCATCGCGCTGGGCGCGACGCGTTCGCTTACCGTTGCGGGGGCAGCACAGGTTGGCCCGACTGCGGCGCAGGCAGGCTCCCTGTTTCCCGTTTAACTGCGCGCGCCGGAGGAGCGCGCGCGAGCACCGAAACGCGTGCGAGTGTAGGCGGCGGTGCAGGGAGCGTCAAGGCGGAACGGCCCGCCGCGGCGCGTCCGGCGTGGTGGCGGCAGCGCGCCGGGGGCGCTTGCGGCGCCCGCGCGGCGGGTTCGCGCGGGCCGACCGCTGTGCTATCGTATGCGCCGCGTTCGGTGCTCGCATGCGCATTCCGCGCACGCAGTTAAACGGGAAACAGGAGGCGGAAGTCCGCCCGGCCTGTGCTGTCCCCGCAACGGTACGCCGCCCGCGCGCCGCGGTTCCCCCCGCACGCGCCCAGGCCGCCCGCGATGCCACTGCCCTTCAGCGGGCGGGAAGGCTGCGGCCTGGCAAGCGGCCAGCCCGGATACCGGCCGACGCAAGGGGCGAGCCGCTGCTCGCCGAACGCCCGATCCGCGGGGGACGGATGGGGTGCGCTTTCCGCCCGCGTTCGCGCGGGCTTCGCCCGATCCGTCATGCCTTGCCTGTCCGCCGGCCGCCGATGTGCCGCTCGCTGTCCCCTTTCCACTGCCACGACACGGTGTGCGCCGTGCCGCGTCCGATGAGCCGCGCCTGGCTCGTCGGCGCCGGCCCCGGCGACGCCGATCTGCTGACGCTGAAGGCCGTGCGCGCGATCGCCGCGGCCGACGTGCTGCTCGTCGACGATCTCGTGAACCCCGATGTATTGCGCCACGCGCGCGCCGACGCGCGCATCGAGCACGTCGGCAAGCGCGGCGGCCACGCGTCGACGCCGCAGGAAACGATCGTCGCCGCGATGCTCGCGCACCTGCGCGCGGGCCGCAGCGTCGCGCGGCTCAAGGGCGGCGATCCGTTCGTGTTCGGCCGCGGCGGCGAGGAGCTGCTCGCGCTCGGCGCGGCGGGTTTCCCGGTCGAGGTCGTAAACGGCATCACGGCCGGTATCGCGGCCCCGGCCGCACTCGGCATTCCGGTCACGCATCGCGGCGACGCGCAGGGCGTGATCTTCGTCACGGGCCACGGCGCGGGCGCCGACGAGCCCGACTGGCGCGCGCTGGCCGCGACGCGGATGACGATCGTGATCTACATGGGCATACGCCGGCTCGACACGATCGTGGCCGCGCTGCGTGACGGCGGCGTGCCCGGCGACATGCCGTGCGCGGCGATCGAGAACGCGACGCGCGACGGGCAGCGGCACGCGCTCGCGACGCTCGACACGGTCGTCGAACGCATCGGCGCCGCCGGTATCGGCTCGCCCGCGATCGTCGTGATCGGCCGCGTCGCGGCGCTCGCCGACGATCCGGCGGTGCGCGCGGCGCTCGGCGGCCGCGCATGATGCGCGTCGCGCTCGGCGTCGGTTTCCGCGCGGGCGTGACGGCCGCGCAACTCGATGCCGCGATCCGCGCGGCGCTGGCGCGCTACCCGGGCGCCGAACCGGCCGTCGTCGCGACGCTCGCCGACAAGGCGCGTGCCCGGCCGCTGCGCACGCTGTGCGCACGCCGCGGCTGGCCGCTCGTCGCATTCGACGCGGCGCAGCTCGCGCGGTGCCCCGAACCGGCCTTGAGCGGCCCGTCGGCTGCGGCGCTCGCGCGTTTCGGCGTCGCGGGCGTGGCCGAGCCGTGCGCGCGGCTCGCGGCGCCCGACGGCCGGCTGCTCGGCCCCAAATCCATCCTGGGCGGCGTGACGGTCGCGCTCGCCGGCCCGCTCTGAACCTTTTGTTTCGCTTTCGACAGGACGATTCCCGATGAAGACCGATGCCGAATCCCATCAGCGGATGACCGAACGCCGCCGCGCCGGCCATGAAAAGAAGCAGGCTGCCGCTACCCAGGAAAAGGGCCTGCTGATCGTCAATACCGGCAACGGCAAGGGCAAGAGCACGGCCGCGTTCGGCATGGCCGTGCGCGTGCTCGGCCATGGCATGCGGCTCGGCGTCGTGCAGTTCATCAAGGGCGCGCTGCACACGTCCGAGCGCGACTTCCTCGCCGCGGTCGCGCAATGCGACTTCGTGACGATGGGCGACGGCTATACGTGGAACACGCAGAACCGCGACGCCGACATCGCAACCGCCCGCAAGGGCTGGGACGAGGCGCGCCGGATGATCGAAAGCGGCGAGTACCGGATGGTGATCCTCGACGAGCTGAACACCGTGCTGAAGTACGAATACCTGCCGCTCGACGAAGTGCTCGCGACGCTCGTCGCGCGCCCGGAATCGGTGCACGTCGTCGTCACCGGGCGGCATGCGCCCGATGCGCTGATCGATGCGGCCGACCTCGTCACCGAAATGCGGCTCGTCAAGCATCCGTACAAGGACCAAGGCGTGAAGGCGCAGCCCGGCGTGGAGTTCTGAGCGATGCCGGCCTGCCCCGCGCTGTTCGTCAGCGCGCCCGCGTCCGGCCAGGGCAAGACGTCGGTGACGGCCGGCCTCGCGCGGCTGCACCGGCGGCTCGGCCGGCGCGTGCGCGTGTTCAAGACCGGGCCGGATTTTCTCGATCCGATGCTGCTCGAACGCGCGAGCGGCGCGCCCGTGCATGCGCTCGACCTCGGCATGGTCGGCGAAGCCGGCTGCCGCGCGCTGCTCGCCGATGCGGCGCGCGACGCGGACCTGATCCTGATCGAAGGCGTGATGGGGTTGTTCGACGGCACGCCGAGCAGCGCCGATCTCGCGGTCGCGTTCGGCGTGCCGGTCGTCGCGGTGATTGCCGCGAAGTCGATGGCGCAGACGTTCGCGGCGATCGCGTTCGGGCTCGCGCGGTTCCGGCCGGAGGTGCCGTTTCACGGCGTGCTGGGCAATCGTGTCGGGTCGCCGCGACACGCGGAACTGCTGCGGCAGGCGCTGCCGGACGACCTGCGCTGGCTCGGGCACGTGCCGGCCGATGCGGGCATCGCGCTGCCGGAACGGCATCTCGGCCTGCACCAGCCGGCCGACATCGACGATCTCGACGCGCGGCTCGAGCGTGCGGCCGACGTGCTCGCGCAGACGGCGCTCGCCGAATTGCCGCCTGCCGTCGCGTTCGCGGAACCGGACGCCGCCGCCGCGCTGCCGCGCGCGCTCGCCGGCAAGCGGATCGCGATCGCGCGCGATGCCGCGTTCTCGTTCATCTATCCGTCCAATCTCGCGCTGCTCGAGGCGCTCGGTGCGCAGCTGCGGTTCTTTTCGCCGCTTGCGGACGAACCCGTTCCCGACGATTGCGATGCGCTGTTCCTGCCGGGCGGCTATCCGGAACTGCACGCGGCGACGCTCGCGGCGAATGCCGTGACCGCGCGGACGATTCGCGCGCATGCGGCGGCCGGCCTGCCGATCGTCGCGGAATGCGGAGGGATGGTGTATCTGTGCGAATCGCTGACCGACGTGGACGGCGCGACGACGCCGATGCTCGGACTGTTGTCAGGCCATGCGACGATGCAGCGCCGGTTCGCGGCGCTCGGGATGCAGCAGCTGGACACGCGCACCGGGCCGATGCGCGGTCATACGTTTCATTATTCGCGGCTCGATACGCCGCTGGCGCCGGCGGCGACGGCGGCGCGGCCCGACGGCGCGCCCGGAAGCGGCGAAGCCGTGTATCGCGCGGGCCCGATCGTCGCGACCTACATGCACATGTACTGGCCGTCGAATCCGGAGATAGCGGCCGCGCTGTTCGGCGGCACGGCATTCTGACGAAAAATACCCCGGGACACCGCGCGGCTGCGCGGTCAGGGTTTTTCGCGGCCCGGCGCTTCCGAGCGCGAAGTCCGGATCACGGTGCCGTCGGGGGAGAAATGCGCGTTGAACATCGCGTCGCCCGATACGCCGCCCTCGGCCCAGTGCCAGCTCCACACTTCCTCATGGCTCAACGCGTATTGCGCGACCTCGGTCGGCTTGCCGAGCAGTTGCCGTACGTCGTCCTTCGACATCCCCGGCACGACCTTCGCGATGTTCGCCGCCGTCAGCGCCTGCGTGATCGACACGAGCCGGCCGTCGGGCCCGAAATCGAGCATGTACGTGCGCGTGCCGTACGGGCCGCGCGGATACTCGAAGCGCTGCGAGCCGTCGTCGCCCTGCCGGACCATCTCGGGCTTGCCCGCCTGGCGCAGCACGTCCTCGGTCGTCGAGACGCCCGGCTGCAGATTGCCGAACGCCATCGGATCGGGCTTGATCGCATTCACCGCGTCAGCCACCTTCTGGTCGTCACATCCGGCCGCCAGAACGCCGACCGCGCAAGCCGTCAGCACGGTCAGAAACTGTTTTCGCATGTCTTCCACACCTGTATTCATCGAGCCGATCCGGCGTCGCGCGCAGCGTAGCACGCGGCCCGTACCGTCGATGTCAAGGAGCGTCAAATTCGCGTAGCCCGCGCCGCGGCTTCACGGTCGCGCAGGCGCGCAGCGGGCGGCGGTGCCCACGTCGATGCGACGCGGCGTCACACCAGGAAGGTCTCCGCCAGCTTGACCCAGTACGATGCGCCGATCGGCAGCGCCGCGTCGTTGAAGTCGTAGCCGGGGTTGTGCACCATGCAGCCGCCCTCCCCGTCGCCGTTGCCGATGATCAGGTAGCAGCCCGGCCGCTTCTCGAGCAGGAACGCGAAATCCTCGCTGCCGGTGAGCGGCACCATCCCGTCGATCAGGTTCGCTTCGCCGACCCACCCGCGCGCGACGCCGCGTGCGAACGCGGTCATCTCCGCATCGTTGACGAGCACCGGATAGCGACGCTGGTAGTCGATCGTCGCGGTCGCGCCGAACACGGCCGCCTGCGCATGAACGACTTCCTTGATGCGTGTCTCGAGCAGGTCGCGCACTTCGGGCTTCAGCGCGCGCACGGACAGGCGCATCTGCGCACGGTCGGGAATCACGTTCGGCGCCTCGCCCGCGTGGATCGCACCGACCGTGACGATCGCCATGTCGAGCGGCGATACGTTGCGCGAGACGATCGTCTGCAGCGCGATGACGATCTGCGCGCACACGACGACCGGGTCGATCGCCTTGTGCGGCACCGCGCCGTGGCCGCCGCGCCCCTGCACGTCGATGGTCACGGTATCGGACGACGCCATGAACGGCCCCGGCAGGAAGCCGAACTTGCCGGTCGGGAAGCCCGGCATGTTGTGCATCGCGAAGATCGCGTCGCACGGGAACTGCTCGAACAGCCCGTCGTCGAGCATTTTCTTCGCGCCGCCAAGCCCTTCCTCGGCCGGCTGGAAAATCAGGTTCAGCGTGCCGGAAAAGCGGCGCTCGCGCGCCAGGTGCTTCGCGGCCGCGAGCAGCATTGCCGTGTGGCCGTCGTGACCGCACGCGTGCATCTTGCCGGGGATCGTGCTCTGGTACGGCAGGCCGGTCGACTCGTGGATCGGCAGCGCGTCCATGTCGGCACGCAGGCCGAGGCGCTGCGTGCCATTGCCCACCTTCAGCTGCGCGACGACGCCCGTGCCGCCGAGCCCGCGCTGCACCGTGTAGCCCCACGCCTGCAACTGCCCGGCGACGAGATCGCTCGTCGCGAATTCCTCGAAGCCCAGTTCGGGGTGGGCATGAATGCGGTGCCGGATCTCGATCATTTCGTCGGCGAGGCCTGCGGGGATCACGCTGTGCGTCACGGTGTCGTCTCCTGGGTTCCGTGGGGAATGTGCAGGCAAGGATAGTCGGTTGAGCGGCAACCGGGCAGCCAGAAAGTCGTCGTGGCGACAACCTGGAGTTGCCGTCCTGTCCTCCGGCACACGACGAATCGCACGGCGGGAGGAAACCGGCCATTCGGGCGACTGCCCGCCACGATCGTGATGCGCGAGACTGCGAGTTCGTCTTGATTTCTCAGGTGGGAGTGCACGTTGAGTTCCGTTCTCCATTCCGGAATAATCCCGTCACATCAAAGGGTTGAGCGTTCTTGTTCATTTTTTGACGGTTGTACATTTTTTGTGTACGCTGGCAGAAAAGTGAACAAGCGATCCACCCCGATGCCCGAGAACGCCA
This sequence comes from Burkholderia sp. SCN-KJ, assembly GCF_024656005.1. Classification (NCBI taxonomy): domain Bacteria; kingdom Pseudomonadati; phylum Pseudomonadota; class Betaproteobacteria; order Burkholderiales; family Burkholderiaceae; genus Burkholderia; species Burkholderia sp. SCN-KJ. The sequence goes on along the minus strand of NZ_JANKOG010000009.1, from coordinate 234,705 downwards.
CCCTGCCGATAGCGGAACAGCACGTGCTCGACGAAGCCTGCGCCGCGTTCGAACGCGCGACCCGGCGCTTCCGTGCGCGGCCCGTGCGCGTGCCGGCCGCCTATGACGCGCATGCCGACGCGATGATCCGTTTCGCCATTGCCGGGCAGGCCTTCGAGATGCCGGCGGCGGTGAGCGTCGGGGTCGAGTCGGTGCAGGACGCACGCGCGGCGCTGCGCCGGCGCGGCGGCGCCCCGCTGCCCGGCGAGCGGCCGCTGCTGCTGGTTGCGCCGTACGTATCGGTCGAGCTGGCCGCCCGCCTGACCGATCAAGGCATCCCGTTTCTCGATACGGCCGGCAATGCGTGCCTGATCCAGCCGGAAGCGACCGTGATGATTTCCGGCCGGCCGAAACCCGCCCGCACGCCGCGCCGGCGGGCATCGCGCGCGACGACGCCCAAGGGGCTGGCCGTGATGTTCGCGCTCGCGACGCAGCCGGGCCTCGTCGCGCAACCGTACCGGGCGATCGCTGCCGCGTCGGGCGTCGCGCTCGGCACGGTCAATCTCGCGATGGACGACCTGCTCGCGCGCGGCCTTGTCGCGCAGCGGCGCAACGGCGAACGGCTGATGCCCGACTGGCCGCGCTTCATGCAGGAATGGGTCGCGCTGTATCCGAGCCGCCTGCGCGCGAAACTGCCGGCCCGGCGGTTTGCCGCGCTCGCGCCCGACTGGTGGCGCGGCTTCGATTTCGCGGCATTCGACGCGCGGCTGGGCGGCGAACCCGCGGCCGACTTGCTGACGCACGACCTGAAGCCAGCCGCGATCACCGTCTATACGCATGGCGCCGTGTCGAACCGCCTGCTGCTCCAGGCGCGCCTGCGCCCGGACGAGCGCGGCGACGTCGAGTTGCTCGAAGCCTTCTGGCCGCCGTCGCCGGCGCTCGACTGGCGCGAGCAGGACGTGCCGCTCGTGCCGCCGCTGCTGATCTACGCGGATCTCGTCTCGTCCGAGGACAGCCGCAATCTCGCCGCCGCCGAACACATCCATGACCGATACCTCGCCCGCCCGCCCGCTTGAAGTCGACGCGCGCCGGCCGCTCGAGCCGACGGCGGTTGCGCTGCTGCAGGCGGTCCGCGCGGCCTGCGCGCAGCTCGACGCGGCATTCGTCGTCGCCGGTGCGACCGCGCGCGACATCCTGATGTGGCATGTCCACGGCATCCGCCCGGTGCGGGCGACGCGGGACGTCGACGTCGCGGTGTGCGCGGTGAGCTGGCCGTTTCACGAACGGCTCGTCGATGCGCTCGTCGCGACCGGGCGATTCGCGCGTGCGCCGAAGCATCAGCAGAAACTGCTGTTCGACAGCGGGACGCAAGGCTTTCGCACGGAACTCGATCTCGTGCCGTTCGGGCCGCTCGAAACGCCGCCCGGCGAAATCGCGTGGCCGCCTGGCGGCGATTTCGTGTTGAATGTGCTGGGCTTTCAGGAGGCGATCGATACGGCGCTGGTCGTGTCGATCGCGGCCGACGTCGCGGTGCCGGTGGCGAGCCTGCCGGCCCTTGCGCTGTTGAAGTTGCTCGCGTGGAAGGACCGGCGCGCGCGCCAGAACAGCGACGCGTACGACCTGTTGTTCCTGCTCACGCATTTCCACGACGCAGGCAATCGCGAACGCATCTGGGACGTGGCGCCCGACCTGCTCGAGCAGCACGGTTTCCAGCCTGAGGTGGCGGCGGCTGCGCTGCTGGCGCGCGATGCGCAGCGGATCGCTTCGCCGCAGACATACGATGCGATCCGCGCGCTGTTGTCCGACGAAGCAATCTACGCGACGCTCGGGCAGGATCTGCAGGCCCGCGCGTTCGCGCTGCTGCCGGGGGAATTCAGCGCGGACGCCGATCGGTATCTCGACGCGTTCCGCAGCGCCTTCCTCGCGGATCCGCCTGTTCCTCGCGCATGACGTGCGACCGCGCGAGCGCAACGCCGTCGCGCATTCACAAGCTCAGGCCGAGGCCGCCCAGTCTTCGAGCGACAACCCCGCGACGCGGCCGAACTCGCGACGATTGTTCGTGACGAGCACGGCACCGGCCGCGATCGCGTGACCGGCAATCGACGCATCGTTTGCGCCGATCGGTGTGCCGCGCGCGGCGAGGTCGGCGCGAATCGCCGCCGTTGCATCGACCGCCGCGGTATCCCACGACAGCACGCCGTCCAGCCGAGCGACAAAGGCCGTCACGAGTTCCGCATGCTTCGGCGATGCCTTTCTGCCGACCGCGCCGAACCGCATTTCGGCATAGGTAATCGCCGACACGACGATCCGGTGCTGCGCATTGACGCACGACTGCAGTCGGGACAACACCACCGGTGGGCGCTCGCGCATGATGAACGAACAGATGTTCGTATCGAGCATGTAGAGCGTGGTCACCGGCCCGACTCCGTCGGTGCGGCGTCATCGGCGCCGGACAAGTCGAAACGGCCGGATTCGACGACGGCCGGGCGCTCGACGAGGAAGTCGGCATCGGCCAGCGGTTCACTCGCGAGCGACAGCCACGTCGGCCGCACCGGCCGCAGCAGCAGCGTGTCGCCCTCGCGGCGGATCTCGAGTTCCGTCACCCCCTCGAATTCCATGTCCTTCGGGATGCGGATTGCCTGGTTACGGGCGTTCTTGAAAATGGAAACGGTGCGCATGAGCCACTCCAAGGGAGTACGATGCGTCCATTCTAGGCATATGCTGGCATATGTCAATATCGGGCGGCGCGGATGCGGGATCGCGCCTGATGCTGTCGCGGGTGTGCTTGCCATGTCGTCACGACCTGTCTGCGATGAGGGAGCGACCATTCTTCCTCATGCCGCCCACCCGATCCATATCCCGAACGGCCGATGCGCGCCCCCTGCAAGCCGCGCGAAACGTCGACGCTTGCGAATCGACGTTTCGACGAATCGACGCCTCGACACTTCGCGCCCCCGTCCCCGTCACGGCAACCGGAAAGTGTCGAAGAATGTTTCGCGCTCCATCACGGTAAGCGCCGCGCGCTTGTGCGGGAAATCGAACTCCTTCAACGTATGGAACCCGAGCCGGTGCATGTACGCGATATGCCGCACGTGATCGACGCGCGGCTCGCCGACGAGCCGCTGCGTGCGCGGTTCGTCGACGAACATGTAGTGCAGCACCCCGCTCCACCATGCATGCAGCTTGCCCGCGCTCTGGAAGCGCGAGTCGCCGATCAGCAGGTGCAGCCCGCGATCGTAGTCGTGCGCGTCGTAGAACGGCGCGAGGCGGTCCTCCTTCGCCCAGTAGAACTCGAAATAGCCGAACGGCGTGTCGTCGAAATAGCCGATCATCGGATGCATGTGCGGATCGGCGAGCCGCTCCGCGAGATACGCGGCGTGCTCGTCGAGCGTGCCGCGCTGATCCCAGAAATGCGCGACGCGATCGAGGTTCATCCAGTCGCTGAACAGCTGCGCATGCGCAGCGATGTCGACGGTGCGCAGGCTGAACGTCATCCCGACCTGCGGCATGTAGCGCGCATAGATCTCGCCGGCCGGCGACGGCGGCCGCACCGGGTGCCGGTGGCCGTTCGTGATCGTATAGCGCAGCGGCATCCCGCCCGACGCGGGGGCCTTCAGCCACGGCTGCGGGTTCTGCCAGAACGTCGCGCGCGATGCGGTGACGCGCAGCCGGTCGCCGGCGATCCGCGCGCCGTCGATCACGCCTTCGCGCACCGCGCGCGCGACGTACGACGCGACGGCCGCCGGATCGGCGCCGCCGAGCGGCACCGACACCGTCGCCGCGTCGTGCCGCGTGTCCGTGTTGAACAGCGCGACGAATTCCGCGAGCAGCGCCGCCGGCGGATCGCCGGGCCGCCACGCGTCGAGCGTGCGCTCGACGGCGGGCGGTTCCTGCCCGTGCGCGGCGCCGTCGAGTGCCGCGGCCACCTCGCCTTCGACCGCGTCTGCCGCGTTGGCCGGCTTCGTCAGCGTGTCTTCCATCACAGTGCTCCCGCGTCGTGGCGGTCGGCGAGGATGTGCAGCCCCCGCTCGAGCGCCGGAAACAGGCTGCGCTGGAAGTTGTTCCAGCGCAGTTCGAGAATCGTGTCGCCCGGCGCGATCGGCGTGTCGAGCACGTCGCAAATCACCTCGCCGGAATCGATGCCGTTGTCGACGTAGTGGAACGATGCGCCCGTCATCGTCACCGGTTCGACGCGCGAGGTCGTGCCGCTCGCCCAGTCGACCCGTTCGCCGCGCGCGCCGTGCAGCGCGTCGAGCGTCGCCCACGCACCGCGCCGCTGGTACGGCGAAGCGTCGGCCGTAATGCCGGGATGGATGTTCGCGATGCGGCGGTGAAAGCGTGCGCCGGGACGCACGAGCTCGTCGAGGATCACGAGCAGCCCGTCGAGCACGACCACGTCGGCGTCGAGTTCGAGCAGGCGTTCGAGCAGGCGGCGCTCGAACGCGTGCTTGCCCGTCACGCGCTCGCGCGCGTCGCGCGGCAGCCGGCGGTACGTCGATGCAATCGTGCAGAACAGTTCGTCGACCGGCCGGCCCTGCACCGTCAGCCCGTCGGGCAGGATCCACGGGCGGCCCGGCGTGCGCGCGAAGCCGTAGTCGGCGACCTTCGCGCGGTCGGCCGGCGAGCCTGCGTCGTCGTCGACGATCACGCCCTTGAGCGCATAGCGTTCGCCGAGCGGCGAGTCGTTCAGGCGCTCGACGAGGAATTCGAGCGGCGCTTTCATGTAGCGCGTGCCGCCCCGGTAGGCGACCGGCTGGCCGGCGCGATCGGCCGCGCCGTTGCGCAGCGACTGGATGTAGACGAGATTTTTCTTCGGCATGGAGGCGTCGTGGAAAAAACGGACGACGGCGCCGCGGCCCGCCCGCGCCGGCCCGAAGGCCGGTCGGCGCGCCGCGGCGCGCGGCGTCACCAGTTGTATTTCGCGGTGGCGAGCACCGTGCGGTCGGTCCCGAAAATGCAGACGCTGGTCGACTGGCAACCGCTGATGTAGTGGCGGTTGAACAGGTTCGTCCCGTTCACGGCGAAGCGCCAGTTGCGCGTGTCGTAGTGCACGCCCGCGTCGAACAGCGTGTAGCTCGCGACCGTCAGCGAGTTGTCGGCCGCACCGGCCGACGCGCTCTGGTAACGCACGCCGCCGCCCAGGCCGAAGCCCGTGAGCGGCCCCGTGTGCCACGTCCAGTCGGCCCACAGCGACGCCATCTGGCGCGGGCGCGGAATGTCGACCGGCCAGTTGTTCAGCGATGCGTCGTTCGCCTTCACGTTCTTCACGTCCTGGTAGACGTAGGACGCGATCAGCGACAGGTTCCGCGTGAGCTTGCCGGTCGCGTTCAGCTCGATCCCGCGCGAGCGCACTTCGCCCGTCTGGACCGACGTCGTGCCGGACGGATCGAGATTGAGCGGCGTCGACGTGAGCACGTTGGTCTGGTTGATCTGGTAGATCGCCGCGCTCAGCATCAGGTTCTTGCCGGGCGGCTGCCAGCGCAGGCCGGCCTCGATCTGCTTGCCGCGGGTCGGCTGCGGCAGGCCGCCGCCGTACAGGTTCACGCCGATCAGCGGGTTGAACGACGTCGCGTAGCTGACGTACGGCGACAGCCCGTAGTCGCCCTGGTAGGTGAGGCCCACGCGGCCGGTGAACGCACTGATGTCGGCCTTCGACTGCGTGCCGCCCTCGCGGTCGTCCATCCGCTGGTTGACCCAGTCCTCGCGGCCGCCGAGCGTCAGCGTCCAGCGGTTCCACTTGACCTGGTCCTGCACGTACAGCCCGAACGTGTTCATCGTCGTGTACGTGTTGGTGCGGTACGTGGTGTTCGGCGGCGAGAACACGGACAGCGTGACGGGCGTGTAGACCGGGTTGTAGATGTTCAGCGTCGGCGCGGCGGCCAGCCATTCGCTGTCGGTCGCGGTCTGCCGGTTGTACTGGAAGCCGAGCAGCAGCGTGTGTTCGAGCGGCCCCGTGCCGAAGCGGCCCTGCAGGTTGTTGTCGATGTCGAAGCGGCTGTAGTTCGTCTGGAACACGCCGGCCCAGCGGTTGATGTCGGTCAGGCTGCCGTCCGCGAAGCCCGCGCCGAACACCGAGCCGTTGTCGAGCGACAGGTGCATCCAGCGCACGTTCTGGCGGAACGTCCACATCGAATTCAGATTCCGCTCGAACTGGTAGCCGAGCGACCACTGCTTCTTGCGGTAGTAGTTGAAATCCGGATCGCCGCCGTAGACGTCCTTGCTGAGCTGCCCGTTCGGGTTCGGCAACACCGTGCCTTGCGCCGGCAGGAAGTTCGACGAGATGTCGCCCCAGTCCTGCAGGTAGGTGGCGGACAGCGTCAGCGACGTGTCCGCGTCCGGGCGCCAGCGGAACGACGGCGCGAGCGCGACGCGCTGGTCGTTGTTCGGGCCGGTCAGCGCGTTGCCGTCGCGCGCGACGCCGACGAACCGGTACGCATACTTGCCGTCCGCGTCGAGCTTGTCGCCGACGTCGATCATGAACTGCTTGCGCGCATAGTTGCCGAACTGCACGCCGGCTTCGCGCACGCGCTCGCCGTCGGCCGTCTTGGTCTGCACGTCGATGATCGCGCCCGGGTCGCCGGCGCCGTACAGCACCGACGTCGGCCCGCGCAGCACGGTGATGCTGTCGATCATGTACGGATCGACGCGCCAGCTCGACAGGTTCAGCGTGTTCGGCACCTGCAGGCCGTTCACATACGCAGTCGGCGTGAAGCCGCGCAGCGCCGCGTACCAGTCGGAACGGTTGTCCGAGCCGTACGACGAGAAACCCGGCACGTAGCGCAGCGCCGCGTTCACGTCGGTCGCGCCGGTCATCTCGATCTGCTGCGCGGTGACGATGTTGATCGTCTGCGGGATTTCATTGATCGACGTATCGGTCTTGGTGCCGGTCCGGCTGCGCTTCGCGACGAGCCCGACCGTGCCGTCGCCTTCCGAGCCCGCGTTGACGTTGATCGCCGGCAGCGTGCCGGACGTCGAGCCATTCTGCGCACTGGTCGACGTGCTTGCCGCCGCACTGGCCGCCGCACCATTCTGCGCACTGCCGGCCGACACCGCGGCACCTGCGTTCACGGCCGGCGCCGTCTGGGCGTATGCATGCCCTGCCGCCATCCCGAACGCCACGCTCGCCGCGGCTGCGATCGCACGCACACGCGTGCCTGTTGCCCACTCCATCTTTCTCTGCTCCACTTTCTTGATGCGGTCTCCGACCGCGCCTTTGTCAAAGAGCGAAAGCCATGCGGCCCGCGCTCGCCCCGTTTTGGTGTCGTTGTTCATGCAGCGCCCGGACCGCCCCGTCGTCATGGCCGGGCGCGATCCCTTCTTCGAGCGACGCGCAGATCTCGTCCGCACGACGAGCGAGGACCGACAGCAGCGTGTCGGACAGGCCGTGGCTGTCTTCGCAGCAGCCTTGCAGGTAGATGCGCGGCGCGAAGTGCCCGGGCGTCGCGAGCAGGTAGTCGCGCGTGACGTCGCCGCGCGTGAGCGCATCGCCCAGGTCCGGCGCGAGTCCTTCGAGCAGCGCCGAATGCGTGTCGCGCCGGTAGCCGGTCGCCAGCACCAGCGCGTCGAAGCGTTCGACGTGCGTCGCGCCGCTCATCCGGTCGCGCAGCGTCAGCTCGATGCGGCCGTCGGCGGTGCGCACCGCGGCCTCGATCGCGCTGTTCGCGCGCAGCGCGTGACGCGGCGTGCCGTCGATGCGCTGCAGGTACAGCATTTCGTAGATCTGCTCGATCAGCGGCCGGTCGACCACCGCGTAGTTGGTGTCGCGATAGCGCTCGAGCAGCGCGCGGCGCGCATCGTGCGGCTGCGCGTAGACGACGTCGGTGAACGCCGGGCTGAAGATCTCGTTGACGAACGGGCTGTCGTCGGCCGGTTTCAGTGCGCCCGCGCGCATCACGAGGCTCGCGTCGACGTGCGGGAAGCGGCGCGCGAGGTCGATGAACACCTCGGCCGCGCTCTGCCCGGCGCCGATCACCGCGACGCGGCGGCGCTCGCCGTCCGGCGACGCGACCAGCCGGTCGATGTCGGTCAGGTAGGACGACGAATGGATCACGCGATCGCGGCCGAGCGCGGCGAATGCGTCCGGCACCGCCGGCGTGCCGCCGACGCCGACCGACAGCGCACGCGTCACGCGCTGGCGTTCGTGGCCGGCCGCATCGCGCGACAGCACGCGCAGCGCGTCGACGCACGCGCCGTCGCCGCGCACGGGCTCGATCGCCGTGACGGTTTCGCTGTAGTGGACGTGCTCGTCGAACGCGTCGGCGACCCAGCTCAGGTAGTCGTGGAATTCGACGCGGGTCGGATAGAAGTTCTTCAGGTTGACGAATTCGTTCAGCCGGCCGCGTTCGAACAGATAGTTGATGAACGTGTAGCGGCTCTTCGGATCGCGCATCGTGACGAGATCCTTCAGAAACGAGATCTGCATCCGGCAGTCGTCGAGCAGCATGCCGCGGTGCCAGCCGAATTCCGGCTGGCGTTCGACGAAGCAATGCGCGAACGGACGCGTGCCGCGGCGTTCCGCGAGGCGCACGGCCAGCGCCAGGTTCGACGGCCCGAAGCCGACGCCGATCAGGTCGAATACCGTTTCTCTCTGCATGTCTCTCAGCTCCCTTGTCGGTGAAACCGGCCCGTCAGACGTGACGGCCGGAGAAGAAGGTCTCGCGCAGCGTGCGCATCCACAGCGGCTGCCCGTCGGCGAGCGCCAGGCGGCGCTGCCGCGCGAAGCCATGCCGCGCGAGGGTATCGACGACCCGCGCGCGGCCGGCCGGGACCGCGCAGCCGACCGCTTCGGTGCGCGGGTCGTCGAGAAACAGGTAATGCACGACGGACGGCAGCCAGCCCGCCACGCAATGCGGGCCGCGCCAGCGTGATGCGCCGACCAGCATCCGCAGCCCGCGGTCGTAGTCGCTCGCGCCGACGTGCGGCGCGAGCGGGTCTTCCTTCAGCCAGTACGCCTCGACGTACGCGAACGGTTCGCCGTCGAAGCAGCCGACGAGCGGGCTCACGTGCGGATCGGCATCGGGCGCCGTGCCGTGCGCGCCGGGCTGCGTGCCCGGCCAGCCGTCGCGCACGCGCGGCTCGTCGAACCAGTGCGCAAGGCGCGCGGCATCCTCGCCCGGCTGCCAGCCGCGCAGCGTGAAGCGCACGCCGAGCGCCGGCAGGTCGCGTGCATACACGTCGCCGCGCGGCGCGGGCGGCCGGCGCGGATGACGCCGGCCGTCGGTCAGCATCGGCAGCGTCGCGCACGGCAGATGCGCGCCGACGCGCCACAGATCGGCCTGCTGGGCCCAGCCCTCGCGCATGCACCGGCCGCCGTCGGCCAGCACGCCGCTCGCGCGCAGCGCATCGAGCGCGACCGCCGGCCACGCGGCCGGGTCGAGCCGGATCGCCGCGTGGCGCGCGCTGTCCGAAAACGCCGCGGCGAGCGCGGCCAGCAGCGCGCGGCGCTGGTCGGCCGGCGCCGCGCGATGGTTGTAGGCGACGAGGCGCAGCGCGCCGTCGTCGCCGAGTTGTGCACGCAGCAACTGCGCGCCGATGCCGTCGCCCTGTGCGACACGGATCTCCGTGCCGTCGCGCACCGCGAACAGGCCGCCCGCGAACGCGAGGCGGTACGTATCGAGCATCGTGAATCCGTCCGGGCGCACTTCAGCCAGCATCGCGCACCTCCAGTCGCGTGTGCGCCACTGCGTCGAGATGCGTGCCGAGCGCCGCGAGCGTCGGCGACGCGAACACGTCGGCCACCGTCAGCGCGTGACCGGCGCGACTCGCCGCATCGACGAAACGCACGACGTCGAACGACGTCGCGCCAGCCTCGAACAGATCGGCATCGGCCGCGGGCGCGGCCGTCGCGAACGTGTCCGACCACAGCGCGGCGAGCGCGGCAGCCGTGTTCGGCGCGCGCGATGACGCCGCGGCATGGGTCGCGTTACCGGCCGGTGCGACCGCGACCGCTGCCGGCGCGGCAAACAGCGCATCGGGCACGCCGAGTGCCGCTTGCGCCGCACCGGCAAAACGCGCGACTTCGTCGTGGTAAAGCTCGACGAGCGCATCGACGAAGCGGCCGTCGAGCAGTTCGTCCGCATAGGAGAACGCGGCGCTCACGCGGCCGTCCGGATGCTCGACGACGTCCAGCTCCAGCGTGAACACGACGCGATGACGCACGTCGTCGAAGCCGGCGAGCGTCAGGCCGGCCCAGTCGCGTTCGGCCGCGCCGGTCGGGCGCAGGTAGTTGAACATCACCTGGAACAGCGGATTGGCCCGCGCGGCACGCGGCGCGCGCAGCGCCGCGACGACGTCGGCGAACGGCACGTCGGCATGCGCGTACGCGGCGAGCGCCGTGTCGCGCACCTGTGCGAGCACGTCCGCGCGGCAGGCCGTGGAATCGAGCCGCGTGCGTACGACCACCGAATTGATGAAGAGACCGAGCGCATCGCGCGCCGCGTCGCCCGTCAGCTCGCGCGTCGATGCCAGCACGCCGACCGGCTGGTCGGCCGCGCCGGTCACGCGGAACAGCGCGGTATTGAGCGCCGCATGCAGCAGCATCGGCAACGTCGCGTGCGACGCCGACGCGGCATCGCGCGCGGCACGGATCAGCGACGCGTCGAACTCGAACGCGATGCGCGCCGCACGCCATTGCGGCACGGCCGGCGCGTCGGCGCGCTGCGGCAGCATGGGCGGCGGCAGGTCGGCCAGCGCGTCGCGCCAGTACGCGACGCGGGCCGGATGGCACGGCGCGGGTAGCACGAGCGGCGTGTTTTCTGGCGTCGTTGTCGTTGTCGTTGTCGTCGTCGTCGACGCCGAAGAGCCCGGGGCCGCTTCGCCGCGCACGAGCGCGACATAGCGCGCGCGCACCGCGTCGAGCCACAGCTCGATCGATTCGCCGTCCGACACGATGTGATGGATCGTCACCGACAGCACGTGATCGTCCGCGCCGAGCCGCAGCACGCGGGCGCGCCACAGCGGCGCGTCGGCCGCGAGATCGAACGGCGCGAGCGCATCGGCGCCGGTCAGCGCCGCCGCGCGCGCGAGCGCGTCGGGCTGCGCGGACAGGTCGACGACCGGCAGCGCGACGCTCACTGCGGCGTCGATCCGCTGGCCCGGCAGCATGCCGTCGCGCGCGACGAGCCGTGCGCGCAGCGCCGGGTGCGCGGCCTCCGCCGCCGAGAATGCCGCGCGCAGCGCATCGACGTCGAGCGGGCCGCGCACGCGCAGCGCGACCGGAATGTTGTATGCGGCGCTGTCCGGCTGCGCGCGCCACAGGAACCACAGGCCGAGCTGTGCAGGCGACAGCGGCCACACGCCGTGCGCATCCGGTTTGACCATCGCGACGCCCGGCGCCGCGGCGCCGGCGTGCGCGGTGCGCGGCGCATCGGCCACCTGGCGCGCGTATTGCGCGAGCACCGGCGCTTCGAACAGCGCGCGCACCGGCACGTCGCGGCCGAGCCGCTCGGCAACGCGCGTCGCGACGCGCACCGCCGCCAGCGAATGGCCGCCGAGTTCGAAGAAGTGATCGCCGCGGCCGACGCGCTCGACGTTCAGCACGTCGCGCCAGATCGCCGCGAGCGCGGTTTCGTCGCCGTCGTGCGGCGCCTCGTAAGCGCGTTCGACGCGCACCGGCGCCGGCAGCCGCGCCCGATCGACCTTGCTGTTCGCGTTGCGCGGCAGCGCGTCGAGCACGATCAGCTGCGCGGGCACCATGTAGTCGGGCAGCGTGCGGCGCAGATGTGCGTCGAGCGTCGCGGCCTCCACCGGTTGCGCGGCCGCCTGCGCGTCGGCGGTCAGTTCGACGTAGGCGACGAGCTGCGCCTGCGCGCCCTGCCCGTGCACGACCGCGCACGCTTCGCGCACCGCATCGTGCGCGGCCAGCTGGGCCTCGATCTCGCCGAGTTCGATGCGCAGCCCGCGCAGCTTCACCTGGTGATCGACGCGGCCGATGAAGTCGAATACGCCGTCCGCGCGCCGCCGCACGAGGTCGCCCGTGCGATACAGGCGTGCGCCCGGCGCGCCGTACGGATCGGGCACGAAGCGCTCGGCCGTCAGCGCGGGACGGTCGAGATAGCCGCGCGCGACGCCGATCCCCTCGCCGCCGAGGTACAGCTCGCCGGTCACGCCGACCGGCAGCGGATGCAGCCGCGCGTCGAGCACGTGCGCGGTGCGCGCGCCGACCAGCGTGCCGATCGGCAGGTACGCGGCGTCGCCGAGCGTCGCGAGATCGTCGCCGGGACGGAACATCCACAGCGTCGGCGTGATCACGGTCTCGGTCGGGCCGTAGCCGTTGACCACGCGCACGTTCGGCATCGCGCGGCGCAACATCGCGAACGCTTCGCGCGACGTCGCCTCGCCGCCGACGGTCAGCGAGCGCAGCGTCGGCGGCGCGCCGTGCACGAGCGCCCATTCGGCGAGCTGCGCGGCGCAGCCGGGCGGCACGTAGGTCATCGTCACGCCGTCGCGGACCATCATCGCGCAGGTCTGCGCGGGCGGCCACAGCACGTCGGCCGTCACCGACACGGCGGCACCCGACAGGTACTGCGAAAACCAGCCTTCGTGCGCGCCGTCGAAGTTGACCGACTGGAACAGCAGGAACACGTCGTGCTCGCCCGCGCCGTAGCGCTCGGCGATCGCCACGCAATGCCGCGCGAACGCCGCGTGATCGACGACCACGCCCTTCGGCTTGCCGGTGGAGCCGGACGTGTAGATCGCGTACGCCGCATGGCCGGGCAGCACGTCAGGCAGCGCGACGTCGGCCGCTTCGTCGAGCGCGTCGACTTCGTCCGCGCGCCAGACGCGCAGCGCCGGTAGCTCGGGCAGCGAGGCGGCGCTCGCGGCGTCGGTCAGCACGTGCGCGATGCCCGCGTCGCCGACGATCTGCGCGAGCCGTTCGCGCGGATGCGCCGGATCGAGCGGCACGAACGCGGCGCCCGACTTCAGCACCGCGATCAGCGCGACCAGCAGGTCGACCGAACGCTGCAGCGCGACGCCGACGCGCATCTCGGGCCGCACGCCGGCCGCGACAAGATTGCGTGCGATGCGGGCCGCGCGCGCGTCGACCTCGCCGCGCGTCAGCGCGCGATCGATGTCGGCGACGCCGCGTGCGTCGGGCCGTGCGTGCGCGTGCGCGGCGATCCGTGCATGCACCGGCACGAACGGTTCGGCTTCGGCCGCGCCTGCCGGCGCATTCCACGCGAAGAGTTGTGCGAGCTCGTCGGCCGGCAGCCAGTCGAGATCGCCGATCGGCATGTCGGGGCGCGCGAGCGCATCGCCGAGCAGCGTGACGAAGCGCGCGGCCAGCCGCGCGATCGCGTCGCCGTCGAACAGGTCGAGCGCATAGATGAATGCGGCGTCGAACGTGCCGTCGGGCGTCGCCTCGACGGCAAGCGTCAGGTCGAATTTCGCGGAAGGCGTGCCGGACGGCAGCAAGGTTGCCGATGCCGAGCCCAGCGCCGGCAGCGCGCGGCGCTCGCCGTACGCGGCCATCACCTGGAACAGCGGATGGTGGCTGGCGCTGCGCGGCACGCCGAGCGCGTCGACGACCTGCTCGAACGGCACGTCCTGGTGCATCTGCGCATCGACGAGCGCGCGTTGCGTGCGCGCGACCAGCGACGAGAAATCGCCGTGCGCGGGCACGTCGACATCGATCGCGAGCGTGTTGACGAAAAAGCCGATCAGGCCGGCCGTTTCCGCGCGCTCGCGGTTCGCGGCCGGCACGCCGACGCAGATTCGCGCATCGCCGGTCGCGCGCGCGAGCAGCGCGTCGAGCGCCGCGAGCAGCACCGCGAACGGCGTCGCGCCCGACGCGGCCGCGAACGCGCGCAGCCGCGCACCGGTGTGTGTGTCGAGGGAAAACACGTGACGTGCGCCGCGTGCGCTGCGACGCGCGGGCCGTGCGGTCGCGCCGGGCAGCGTCAGCACGCCGCGTTGCGGGTCGAGGCGCTCGCGCCAGAACGCCAGCTGCCGATCGCGCTCGCCGGCATCGAGCCAGCGGCGTTGCCACAGCGCATAGTCCGCGTACTGGATCGGCAGCGGCGCGAGCGGCACCGGCGCGCCCGACGCATACGCGCGATAGAACGCCGCGAGTTCGAACAGCATCACGTCCGACGACCAGCCGTCCGACACGATGTGGTGAACGGTCAGCGCGAGCCAGTGATGCGTCGCGTCGAGACGGATCAGGTGTGCGCGCATGAGCGGCGCCGCGCCGAGATCGAACGCGGCGGCTTCGTCGGCGGTCGCGATGCTTTCGGCGCGTGCCATGCGCTGCGCGTCGGGCAGCGCTTCGAGACCGGTCTCGCGCCACGGGCAGCGCAGCGGCGGATGGATCGTCTGCGCGACGCCGTCCTCCGCTTCGTCGAAGCTCGTGCGCAGCGCTTCATGGCGCGCGATCAGCGCATCGCACGCGAGCCGCAGCGCGTGCGCGTCGAGCGGGCCGGTCAGCGCGAGCCGCTCGGTGATGTGATACGCGTCCGGCGCGTCGATCAGCCGCGCGTGCAGCCACAGTCGCGTCTGCGCGAACGATGCCGGCACGCGGTCGCCGCGCGGCGTGCGCGGCGGGATCGGCAGCATGCGAAAGTCGATGCCGGCCGCGCCGAGCTTGTCGATGAACACCGCGCGCTGCGCGTCGGGCAGTTGCGCGAAACGCGTCGCGAGCGCGAGCCAGTCGGGTTGCAGCTTCGTCATCCGTCGTCCTTATTGGGTTTCCAGTTCGCCGAGCAGCGCGTCGATCGCGCTCGCCGCGTCGGTCGCGCCGCGCGCCGCGCAGGCCGCATCGATCGCGTCCGCGCAGCGTGCGAGCGTGCGGGTGTCGAACAGCGTGCGCAGCGGCAGCGCGAGGCCCCAGTGCAGGTTCGCCTGCGCATGGGCTTGCGTCGCGAGCAGCGAATGGCCGCCGAGCTGGAAGAAATCGTCGTCGCGGCCGATCGCGTCGACATGCAGCACGCGTTGCCAGATCGCCGCGAGCGCGCGCTCCGTGTCGGTCGCGAGTTCGCTGGCCGCGGCCGCCGCGCGCACCGGTGCGGGCAACGCATGGCGGTCGCACTTGCCGTTCGGCGTGACCGGCAGCGCGTCGAGTTCGATCAGCTGCGACGGCACCATGTAGGCCGGCAACTGCGCGCGCAGCGAATCCAGCAGGGCCGCACGGTCGAGCGGCCCCGCGTCGCCGCGTGCGACATAACCGATCAGCTGCTCGTCGCGCACGATTACGACCGCGTCGTGCACGCCGGGCGCTGCGCGCAGCAGCGCCTCGATTTCGCTCGGCTCGATCCGCTGGCCGCGCAGCTTCACCTGCGTGTCGACGCGGCCGAGGTAGTCGAGCGCGCCATCGGCGCGACGTCGAGCGAGGTCGCCGGTGCGATACATGCGCGCGCCCGGCACGAACGGGTCGGGCACGAAACGCTCGGCGGTCAGCCCCGGGCGGCCGAGATAGCCGCGCGCGAGCCCCGCGCCGGCCAGATACAGCTCGCCGGTCGCGCCAGCCGGCACCGGCTGCCAGGCCGCGTCGAGCACGTGCAGCTGCAGGTTCGCGATCGGATGGCCGATCGGCACCGCGAATGCGTTGGCGTCGTCAGGGCCGCAGGTCCAGTGCGACACGTCGATCGCGGCTTCCGTCGGCCCGTACAGGTTCACGAGCGTCGCGTTCGGCAACAGCCGCGCGACCTTCGCGACGAGTTCCGGCGCGAGCGCCTCGCCGCTCGCGACGATCAGGCGCACGCTGTCGCATTGCGCGGCGGCCTGGAAATCGTCGAGATACGCGGCGAACGCGGCCAGCATCGACGGCACGAAGTGCAGCACCGTCACGCCGTGCGCATGGATCGCGGCCGCGAGGCGGCCCGGATCGCGGTGGTCGCCGGGCGCGGCGATCGCGAGCTTCGCGCCGCTCGCGAGCGGCCACACGAATTCCCACACCGACACGTCGAAGCCGAACGGCGTCTTGTGCAGCACGACGTCGTCGCGCGTCAGCCGGTACGCGTGCTGCATCCACGCGATCCGGTTCGCGAGCGCGCCGTGCGAGTTGCCGGCGCCCTTCGGCTTGCCGGTCGAGCCGGACGTGTAGATCAGGTATGCGAGCTGGGCGGCGTCGATGTCGGCGGCGGCATCGCCCGCTTCGCCGCCATCGTTCGCTTCATCGGCGAGCAGATCGGCGACCGTCAGCAACTGCGTCGTCGCATCGTCGCCGAGCGCGGCCTCGACTCGCGCGCGCAGATGGGCCTGCGTGATCGCGACCGCGGGCCGCGCGTCGCGCAGCAGGTACGCGATGCGCTCGGCCGGATAGTCGGGGTCGACCGGCAGGTACGCGGCGCCGGCCTTCAGCACGCCGACGAGCGCCGTCACCATGTCGAACGAACGCTCGACGCACAGCGCGACCGGCGTGTCGGGCTGCACGCCGCGCCGGCGCAAGGCGGCGGCGACACGCGTCGTGTTCCCGTCGAGTTCGCGATAGGTCGCGCGTTGCACGTGGCCCTGGGCATCCGCATATTCGAGTGCGATCGCATCGGGCGTTGCGCGTGCAGCGTCCGCGAATTGCAGATGCAGCGGTTGCCGTTGCGCGTCCGGCCAGCTCCGTGCGGTGTCCTGCGCGCGGGCCATCGCGTCGCGCGTCGCGTCGTCGGCGATCGACAGCGTGCCGAGCAGCGCGTGGGGCGTGCGGGCCAGCGCATCGAGCGCGCACGCGAACGCGCGGTGCCAGGTCTCGACCTGGTGCGCATCGACGCGCGCGGTGTCGTAGCCGTAGTCGATCGTCAGCTCGGCGCCGCTTTCGATCACGAGCGTCAGCGCGAAATCGGTCGACTCGATGCTGCGCACGCCGCTCAGCGCGAGCGCACGCGGATCGGCATCGCGCGCCGTGTCGTCGACGGGATAGTTCTCGAACACGACCAGCGTGTCGAACAGTGCGCCGCCGGCGCCGCGCGCCCAGCGCTGGATGTCGGCGAGCGGCGTATGCGCATGCTCGGCGGCGGCCGCGTTCTCGCGCTGCAGACCTTGCAGCCAGTCGGCCGCGCGTTGTTGCGGCGCGGGTGCCGTGATCACCGGCAGCGTGTTGATGAAGAGGCCGAGCACCGTGTCGACGTCCGCGAGCGCATCGGGACGGCCCGCGACGGTCGCGCCGAACGCGACGGCCGGCTGGTGCGTCATGCGCTGCAGCGCGAGCGCCCACGCACCCTGCACCAGCGTGTTGACGGTCAGCTTCAGCGCGCGCGCCGTGTGCGCGATACGCGTCGTCGCGGCCGCGTCGATCGTCGCGCGCCACGTGACCATCTCGGCGTCCGCGCGGTCGGCCACACGCTCGGCGATCAGCGTCGGCGCGTCGAGACGCGCGAGCCGCCCGGTCCAGAAGCGTTCGTCGGCGTCGCGGTCGCGCGTGCCGAGCCACGCGATGAAGTCGCGATAGCGCAGCGCCGGGCGGCTCGCGAACGGCGACACCGCGTCGGGGTCGCGATAGTCGCGCAGCACGTCCGCGAGCAGCCGCGCGGTGCTCCAGCCGTCGAGCAGCACATGGTGGCGCGTCCACACGACGCGCCACGCGTCGTCCGTCACGCGGATCAGCGTGAGCCGCATCAGCGGCGGCTCGCGCCAGTCGAAGCCGCGTGCACGGTCGGCCGCGAGCCACGCGTCGAAGTCGGCGTCGAGCGTGTCGCCGCGCGTACGCCAGTCGAGTTGCTCGACCGGCATCCGCGCATGGCGATGCACGCATTGCAGCGGTGCGGCCTCGTCGGGCATCACGCTGGTGCGCAGGATGTCGTGACGTGCGACCGATGCGGCGAACGCGGCCGCGAGCCGGTCGGCATCGAGCGCCGTCGCGGTCGCGACGAGCTGGTTCACGTAGCTCGCATGACCGGGCGCGAACAGCGCATGGAACAGGATCCCCTGCTGCATCGGCGACAACGGATACACGTCGTCGATCGTGCGCCAGTCGAGCGGCGCGCGCTCGATCGCGGCCTGCGTGAGGCCGGCGGCCTGCGCGAGCGGGAAGTCGCCTGGCGTCGCGCCGCCGCCGCGATGCGCGACACGCGATGCGCATGCGTCGGCGAGTGCGCGCAGTGCGGCCGCATAGCGTTCCGCGAGCGCATCGATCGTCGCGCGCTCGAACTGCGGCGCGCCATATACCCAGTGAACCTTCAGCGTACGTGCGCCGTCGCGGTCGGTATCGAGGTATGCATGGATCGCGAGCGTATTACCGAGCGGCCCTTGCGGATCGCGCTCGATGCCGGTGCCGCCGAAGCGCGGCACGAGCGCTGCGTCGCGCGGTGCGTCGAACTGGCCGAGATAGTTGAACGTGACGCGCGGACGCGGCACGGCGGCCAGCGCCGCCCGCGTCGCCGCGTCGCCGTAATGCGCGAGCACGCCGAAGCCGAGCCCCTTGTGCGGCACCGCGCGCAGCGTGTCCTTGACCGCGCACAGCGTGTCGCGCGCGGTGGCTTCGACCGGCAGCGTGACCGGATAGTGGCTCGTCAGCCAGCCGATCGTGCGGCTCGCGTCCGCATCGTCGAACAGCGCCTCGCGGCCATGCCCTTCGAGTTCGACGCGGCACGACGCGGCGCCGTCGGCACCGGCCAGCGCCAGCGCGAGCGCCGCGCCCAGCAGTTCGATCGTCTGCGTGCGATACGCGGCGTGCGCGTCGGTCAGCGCGGCGCGGGTCAATGCCGCGTCGATGGTCTGCACGACGACGGCCGCGTCAGCGTTCGTCGCCGGTGCGTCGGGATGATCCGGCACCAGGTCGTCGCCCTGTGCCATGCCGGCCCAGTAAGCCGCTTCAGCCGCGAACGGCGATGCCGGCTCCGTCGCGGCACGCGCGAGGCGCGCGGCCCACGCATCCGCGCGCAGGCCCGGCTGCGACAGGCGAACGGGCGTGCGCTCGCATGCGGCGCGATACGCGGCGTCGAGGTCGTCGAGCAGGATGCGCCACGACACGCCGTCGACGATCGCGTGGTGAATCGCCAGATACAGCCGCGCCGCGCCGTCCGGCAGCCGCGCCGCGCATGCGCACGCGAGCGGCCCGCGGCCGAGGTCGAGGCGACGCTGCAACGCATCGAAGCGCGCCAGTGCGTCGGCTTCGTCGCGCGCGGCGACTTCGACGAACGGCAGCGCGTCGTACGGTTTCGGCGCATCGCTCGCGTGCCACTTGCCGTCCGCGCCACGCGCGAAGCGCTGGCGGAATGCGTCGTGATGGGTGAGCAACGCGTCGAATGCACGCGCGAATGCGTCGGCGTCGAACGGACCGCGCACGTCGAACGCGACCGACTGGTTCCAGTGGCCCGGATGCGGCACGTCGAGCGCGAAGAAGCGCTGCTGTGCAGGCGTCAGGACCGCTGCGGAAACCGTTGCGGACCAAGCCGGCGCGGTCGATGTCGATGTCGTTGCGGCGGCAACGTCCTCGATCTTCGCGATGCGCGCGAGTTCGGCGACCGTCGGGCCGTCGAACAGCTGCTTCGGCGTGAAGCGCACGCCGCGCTTGCGGGCGCGCGCGATCACCTGCAGCACCAGAATCGAATCGCCGCCGAGTTCGAAGAAATTGTCGTCGCGGCCGACGTGCGGCGTCTTCAGCACCGCTTGCCAGACTTCGGCGAGCGCCGTTTCGACGGGCCCCTGCGGCACATCGCCGGCGGCCACCGCCACCGGCGATGCGGCCAGTTCGCGCAGCGCCGCGCGATCGAGCTTGCCGTTCGCGGTCACCGGCAGGCTCGCGAGCGCGACGAACTGCGCGGGCACCATATAGTCGGGCAACGTCGCGCCGAGCGCCGTGCGCACGGCCGCTTCGTCGAATGCCGCGCCGTCGCGCATCACGACGAAGGTGGCGAGCCGCAGGCGGGCGTCGTGCTCGATCGCGAGCGTCTCGGCCTGCGCGATCGGGCCGGCCGCGCGTACCGCCGCGCTCACCTCGCCCGGCTCGACGCGATAGCCGCGAATCTTCACCTGGTCGTCGATGCGGCCGAGGAACGCGAGACGGCCGTCCGCGCGCAGGCGCACGCGGTCGCCGGTTCGATACAGGCGCGCACCGGCCGCGAACGGATCGGGCACGAAGCGCTCGGCGGTCTGCGCGGGCCGGTTCAGGTAACCGCGCGCCACGCCCGGCCCGCCCAGATACAGCTCGCCCGCCGCGCCGGCCGGCACGCACGCGCCGAACGCGTCGAGCACCAGCGCGCGCGCATTCGGCAGCGGGCCGCCGAGCGGCACGCCGCTCGCGGGGTCGCGCGCATCGGCGGCGCTCGACGCGGTGTCGCACGCGATCGCGCCGACGGTCGCCTCGGTCGGCCCGTAATGGTTGATCACGCGGCAGGCCGGCGCGAGCGTGGCGATTCGCGCGACCAGCGCCCACGTCAGCGTTTCGCCGCCGGTCACGAGTGCATGGCGCGGCAGCACGTCGGCCGGCACGCGCGCGTCGAGCAGCGCCTGCAGGTGGCTCGGCACGATCTTCAGCACGCCGACGTCGCGGCGGCGCATCTCGTCGGCGAACAGGTCCGGATCGAACGCGCACGCGGCCGGCAGCAGGTGCAGCGCGCGGCCCGCGCACAGCGCGCCGAACAGCGTCGTGTGGCCGAGGTCGGCGGCAACCGTCGACACCATCGCGAACGACGCGTCCGGTGCGAACGCGAGTTCGTCGAGCATCCCCTGCACGTAGTCGGCTAGTGCGCCGTGCGACACGACGACACCCTTCGGCGTGCCGGTCGAACCCGACGTATAGATCAGGTATGCGCCCTGTTCCGGATGCGGCGCGACGCGGATGCCGGCCGCATGCGCGAGCGTCGCGTCCTGCGCGAGCGTGTCGACGTCGAGCGGCTGTGCGGCGCTGCCGGCCGGCCACGCGGCCCCGTCCGGCTGCGGCGCGACGAGCGCCCAGCGTGCGCCGCAATCGGCGGCCGCGGCCACGAGGCGCGCGGCCGGCTGGGCCGGGTCGAGCAGCACGGCCAGCGCGCCGGCCTTCAATGCGCCGAGCAGGCCGACGACGAAGCGGGCCGAGCGCTCGATGCAGACGATGACGGGTGCTTCGGCCGTCGCGCCGCGCAGTTTCAGCGCATGTGCGATACGGTTCGACGCATCGTCGAGTTCGGCGAACGTCAGCGACGCCGATGCATCGGCGAGTGCGACGCGATGCGGATACGCGGCGGCCTGCCGCGCGAACGCGGCGACGATGTCGGCGTGTTCGAGCTGCAACACACGACCGTCGCGCGGCTGGCGCGATGCCGGCGACGCATCGCACGGCAGCGCGGCCGTCGCGCAGTGCGGTTCATGTGCGGCTGACGCGACGAGCGCCGCATAGCTGTCGAGCCATGCGCGCGCGGTGTCGGCATCGATGCAGTCGGTCGCATAGGCGGCGACCAGTTCGATCCCGTGCGCGTCGTCGGTGAAATCCAGTGCGAAGTCGAAGCGCGCGGCGAGATCGGGCCCCGGCGTCGCAACGGCGGTCGCGCCCGGCAGCACGCAGTCGTGCCGCGCATCGAACTGCTGCGCGAATTTCACGCGCAGCCATTCGTCGCCGCGCCTGACGGGCGGCTTCACCGCATCGACGACGCGCTCGAACGGCACGTCCTGGTGCGCGACCGCGTCGAGTGCCGCCGTACGCGCCGCGTCGACCAGCGCGCGGAACGGCAGCGTCGGCGCCACGCGCACGCGCAACGCGACCGTGTTCAGGAACAGGCCGAGCAGCGCGCGGGTTTCCGGGCGCTGGCGATGCGCGACCGGCACCGCGACGACCACGTCGGTCTCGCCGGTCAGGCGCGACAGCCATGCGTCGAGCGCGGCCAGCAGTACCGTGAAGACCGTGGCCTGTGCGTCGCGCGCGAGACGCCGGACGTCCGCCGCAACCGTGTCGGGCAGGCGAACCGACACGCGTGCGCCCTGCAGCGTACGCGTCGCACCTGGCTTCCGATCGACCGGTAGCGCGAGCGGGCCCGGCACGTCGCGCAAGGCGTCGCGCCAGTAATCGAGCTGGCGCTCGCCTTCGCCGCCGGCGAGCATGTCGCGCTGCCAGTCCGCATAGTCCGCGTACTGGATCGGCAGTGGCGGCAACGACGGTTCGCGGCCTTCCGCATACGCACGGTACGCGGCCGACAATTCGTCGAATGCGCAGCGCGAGCTCCAGCCGTCGGTGATCGCGTGGTGCGCGGTCAGCAGCAGCCGGTGGCGATCGTCGGCGAGCACGACGAGCGTCGCGCGCAGCAGCGGCCCGTTCGACAGATCGAACGGTGCGCCCGCGTCGCGCTCGGCGATACGCGCGGCTTGCGCGTCGCGAGCGGCCGGCGGCTGGTCGCGCAAGTCGAGCGTCGCGATCGGAACCGGCAGACGGGCATGGATGCGCTGCATCACGATGCCGTCGTCGTTGTCGACGAGCGTCGTGCGCCACGCGTCGTGCCGCCCGATCACGTGATCGAGCGCACGCTGCAGCGCAGCGCGGTCGAGCGCGCCGTCGATCGTCCAGTGCGCGGCGATGTGGTACGCGGCGCTGGCATCGCGCGTTTGCGCGAGCACCCAGAAGCGTTGCTGTGCGAGCGATGCGGCACGATCGACATGCGGGGCACCCGATGCGGCGGCTTCGGCCGGTGCATGGCGTGCGGCAATCGCGGCCAGCGGCTCGCCCGTTTCGCGCTCCGCGCGATCGACGTGCGCGGCCAGCTCGGCCAGTGCCGGATCGGCGAACAGCGTGTCGAGCCGCAGGTTCACTCGCCACGCGGCGCGGATCGCGGCCTGCAGCTGCATCGCGGCGAGCGAATCGGCGCCCAGCGCGAAGAAGCGGTCGTCGCGCGACGGCGTCGCGTCGAGGCCGAGCAGCGTCTGCCAGAAGCCGGCGATCTGCGCTTCGGTCGGCGTGCGCGGCGCGGCGCCGGCGGGTGCTTCGGCGTCGCGTGCGGCAGCGCTGCGCTCGCGCAGCGCGGCACGGTCGAGCTTGCCGTTCAGCGTGTACGGCAGCGCATCGCAGCGCACGAAGCGGTGCGGCTGCCACGCGGCGGGCAATTGCGCGCCCACGTGCGCCTTCAGCGCCGCATCGTCGACGGCCGCGCGCAGCGCGACGCACGCGATCAGCCGCGTCGGCCCGTTGTCGGTTTCGGCGATCACGGCCGCGTCGGCCACTGCCGGATGCGTGCGCAGGCACGCGGCGATTTCCGCGGGCTCCACACGCACGCCGCGCACCTGGACCTGATCGTCGAGGCGGCCGAGATAATCGAA
The DNA here is from genome assembly GCF_024656005.1 of Burkholderia sp. SCN-KJ. Lineage (NCBI taxonomy): Bacteria > Pseudomonadati > Pseudomonadota > Betaproteobacteria > Burkholderiales > Burkholderiaceae > Burkholderia > Burkholderia sp. SCN-KJ. The sequence goes on along the minus strand of NZ_JANKOG010000009.1, from coordinate 211,581 downwards.
CGCACCGTCGGCGCGCAGGCGTGCAAGATCGCCGGTGCGATAGACGCGGGCACCGGGCTCGCCGTGCGCATCGGGAATGAAGCGTTCGGCCGTCAGCGCCGGGCGGCCGTGATAGCCGCGCGCGAGACACACGCCGCCGAGCAGCAGCTCGCCGCCCTCGCCGGCTTCATTCGGCTCGCCGGCCGCGTCGCCGTCGATGCGCGCGACACGCGGGCCGATCGCGCGACCGATCGGCAGCGACGCATACGCATCGTCCGCCGCCAGCGCGGGCATTTCACCCGGCTCGACCGGCCACAGCATCGGCGAGATCACGGCCTCGGTCGGCCCGTAGCCGTTGATCAGGCGCACCGACGGGAACGTGCGGCGCACGAATTCGAATGCCTGTTGCGGCAGCGCTTCGCCGCCGAACGCGAGCACGCGCAAGGCCGGCGGCACGCCGTCGCGCGCGGCGACGGCCGCGAATTCGCGCAGGTAGGCCGGCGGAAATGCGGCGACGCTGACCGCTTCGCGCACCATCAGCGCATGCGCGGCGTCCGGCGCGAACGGTTGCGGTGGCGCGATCGTCACGCTCGCGCCAACCGCGAGCGGCGCGAGCCAGCACTCGTGCGCGGCATCGAAATTGACCGACGCGAAATGCAGCAGGCGGTCGCCGCCCGCGATCGGCAGCGCGTCCGCGAGCGCATCGCAATGCGCGGCGAGCGGGCCGTGCTCGACGACCACCGCCTTCGGCGTGCCGGTCGAGCCCGACGTATAGATCATGTAGGCGGCCGAGCGCGGATGAACGGGCACGTCTTCGTCGTCGACGCAGGCAGCAGCCTCCGCGGAGCTTGCGTCGAACGCGTGTTCGAACGACGCGCCGAGCGCCGCGCGGCCGGCCGCATCGACGACGCCGTGCCGCAGTTGCGCATCGCGGACGATCCAGTCGAGGCGCGCGGCCGGATGGCGCGGATCGAGCGGCACGAATACGCCGCCCGCCTTCAGCACGGCGAGCAGCGCGACGAACAGCTCGCACGAGCGCTCGACACAGACGCCCACCCGCACTTCCGCGCCGACACCGGCCGTGCGCAGTTGGCGGGCAAGGTGCGACGCACGCGCGTCGAGCGCGCCGCGCGACAGGCGCAGGTCGTTCTGGAAAGGCGCGGCGAGCGCAGGCGCGTCGGGCGCGCGGCGCGCCAGTTCGCGGATTCGATGATGCAACGCAGTCGGGAAACTCGTCATGTGCGTGAAGTCCTTCGGTCCGGCCGCTTCGGCCAAGTCTCGGGGCCGCATGGGGCGGCTTCACTGGTGTGACGAACGGCGCGGCCGATTTTTTACCGTTTCGCGCGCAAAACCGGCACGGATGCATTTTTTGAAGCCACGGCTAAATATTTGCGCGGCCCGTTCGTCTATCTGGGAGGAAAGTCGCAAGCGGGCCCGCCCCGCGCGCCGCTTTCGCATCAGTCTTGCCGTTTCCGCAGGGTTTGCCTGCCCTTCATTTACCGACGTTGCCGATGACCGCTGCCCACGAGCCTTCTTCCCCGCCGTCCCTCGACGCCTCCCCCGGCCGCCCCGCGGCCCGCCTGATCCTCGCATTGCTGCGCGAAAGCCGCGCGTCGCTCGCGCTGGCGCTCGTCGCCTGCGTGCTCAACGGCGTCGCGAGCGTACTGCTCGTCGCGACGCTGAACCGCGCGCTCGCGACGCCCGGCGCGGCGCTCGCGTGGCGCTTCGCGCTGTGCGCGGTGATCGCGCTCGTCACGCGGATCGTGTCGGGCACGCTGTTCGCCCGGCTGTCGCAGGACACGATGGCGCGGCTGCGCGTGCATCTCGCGCGGCGCGTCGGCGCGGCCGAGCTGCGCGACATCGAGCGGATCGGCGCGGCGCCCGTGCAGTCGGTGCTGACCGACGACGCGACCAACGTGTCGATGCTGTTCTTCGCGCTGCCGAACCTGGTGATGCACGGCTCGATCGTGTTCGGCTGCCTCGGCTATCTCGCGTGGCTGTCGTGGCCCGTGTGCGTGCTCGCGCTGACCGCGATCGTCGCCGGCTCGCTCGGCTACCACACCGGCGATCGCCGCGCGATCGCGTCGCTCGAGGCGGCCGGCCACGCGCAGGACCGCCTGTTCGGCTATCTCGGCTCGCTGTTCTCCGGCGCGAAGGAACTGAAGCTGCACGACGCGCGCGCGCGCCAGTTCGTCGACGGCCAGCTCGGCGCCGCGATCGGCGAGGTGCGCGACCACCGCCGCCGCGCGTTCAGCGCGTATGCGGTCGGCGTCGGCTGGATCATCTTCCTGTTCTACGTGTTCCTCGGCGCGGCCGCGTTCTGGCCGCAGCTCGGCGTGCATGCCGATGCGGGCACGGCGGCCGGCTATGTCGTCGTGTTCCTGTTCATGCTGGTGCCGCTCGACGGTCTGCTGAACAACCTGCCGACCGTCAACGCGGCGCGCGTATCGCTCGGGCGCATCGAAGGCGTGATGGCCGAATTCGGCGCGCTGCGGACGGTGCCGCCTGCGAGCGACGCACCCGACGTGCCGCCGGCAAGCGCCGTCACGCTGCGCGGCGTCACGCACGCGTATTTCCACGAGCGCGACGAACGGATGTTCCGCATCGGGCCGATCGACCTGACGATCCGGCCGGGCGAGCTCGTGTTCATCGTCGGCGGCAACGGCAGCGGCAAGACGACGCTCGCGAAGGTGCTGACGGGGCTCTACGAGCCGGAGGAAGGCACGATCGAGGTCGATGGCCGCCCGATCGGCTGGCGCGAGCGCGCCGCGTACCGGCAGCGTTTCAGCGCGGTGTTCAACGACTTCCACCTGTTCGATGCTCTGCTCGGCATCGTCGATCCCGACGATCCGGCGCGGGCGCAGGCCGATGCGCGCGCGAACGCGCTGGTCGCGAAGCTCGCGCTCGATCACAAGGTGAAGGTCATCGACGGCGCGTTCTCGAACCGCGCGCTGTCGACCGGGCAACGCAAGCGGCTCGCGCTCGTCGTCGCGTACCTGGAGGACCGGCCGTTCTACCTGTTCGACGAATGGGCGGCCGACCAGGATCCGTCGTTCAAGGCGGTGTTCTACGAACAGTTGCTGCCCGAGCTGCGCGCGCGCGGCAAGGCCGTGATCGTGATCACGCACGACGACCGCTATTTCGGTCTCGCCGATCGCCTGCTGAAGCTCGACAACGGGCAGATCGTCAGTGATACGACGCCCGCGCGGTCACGCGCACGCGATGGTGCGGATGCGCTGAGCGCGTAAGTATCGTCAAACACCTGCCGCCTGCGCGCAGCGGATGCTGCACGCAGGCGGTTTCAGGTTAGAAGAATGGTGAGCGTCGGGAAGCACCGGAAATGTATCGTTCGGTGTACGTAGATGTTTGCGACACCGACGGAATGCGGCGGAATAGGCATTCGCGCAACACGCGCGAGACAATGCAATTCGCGACCACGCCGCCTCACCCGCGCACGACCCGCCGCGCGTTCAGCGCACGGCCGGCAGCTTCAGCATCGTATCGGTCATCACGTCGGCCAGCTTCAGCGCCGACATCGGCCCGCCGAACCCCCAGATGTTGCGCTCGACGAGCGCGATCCTGCGCTCGCGCAGCGCGGGCACGAAACGCCACACCGGCGAATCGAGTTTCGACGCGAGCGGCACGTCCATCCCCGTCGCGGTGACGAACAGCACGGCGAGATCGCGTTGCCGAAGCAGATCGGCGGACGTCACGTAAAGCGTGCCTTCCCGCGTCGGCTTCTGCGGCCACGGGTCGAGCCCGAGCGCGCGCGCGAGGCCGGCCGACGTGCTGTTGCCCGTATAGGCCCAGTAGCGGTCGGGCAGCCCGAGATCCTGCAGCAGCGCGATGCGTTCGCCGCCGCGGCCCGCGGCCGCGAGCCGCGCCGCATTGCGCGCGATCCCTGCGTCGAGTTGCGCTTCGACCGCCTGCGCGCGCGCCTCGCGCCCGGTCACGCGACCGATCGTCCGGAAGATCTGGCGCATCCAGTCGAGCTGCGTGACGGGCACGCCGTCTTCCGACACGTTCGGGCTGAACTGGAACAGGATCGTCGGTGCGATCCGGTCGAGCGCGGCGAAGATCGGCGCATGCCGGAAGCCGACGCCGATGATCAGGTCGGGCTTCACCGCGGCAATCGCCTCGAGCCCCGGCTCCTGCCGCGAACCGATGTCGGTCACGTGCGCGAGCCGCTCGCTCTGGTAGCCGAGCCAGCCCGGATAGAACGCGGTGTCGGCCATGCCGACCGGCACGAGGTCGAGCGCGATCACGCTTTCCGCGAACATGAAGTCGAGCGCGACCACGCGCTGCGGCCGCACCGGCATCGTCGCGCTCGCCTGCGACACGGCAGGGTTGCCGGCGAGCGAGCGGCCCGGTTGCGACGGCATGCCGCCCTGCCCGCCGCGCGCGCCGTCCGCGATCGCGGCGGCCGGCGCGGCCAGCGCGCCGCAGCACGTGGCGCCGAGCGCAGCCAGTGCGCCGAGCGCATGGCGGCGGCCGGCATGCGGTACCGGCATCACCGGATCGCATCCTGCCCGGCCAGCGCCGCGTCGTCCATCGTCAATAGCAGCGGGCAGCTTCCACACAGTTGCGTTTCTCCTGGAATTTCATAGCGCAGGCAGCACACGCGGCGCGCGCGAAACGGCGTCGGCAGCAGCAGCGGCGAGCGCGGTACGGCGTCGCGCACCGGTAGCCGCAGCGGGTTCGGCTCGCCGTCGACGCAGCACGCGCCGAACAGCCAGTCGGCATCGCGAACGGGATCGGCCGCGCACGGCAGCGCGCGGTACGTGTCGAGCAGATAGTCGAGCAGGTTGCCGGCATTGCTCCACAGCACGCGCGGCGTGACGCGGCCCATCGCCGCGAGCAGGTCGATCACCGCGCCGAGATGCGCGACGAGCCCCGCATAGCGCGGCGCAGGTTCGTCGCACGGCGCGCCGAGCGCGTCCGGCGCGACATACAGCGCGGCCGGCATCCCGTCGTCGAGCGCGACGAAGGTGCGCTCCGGCGCCATGTCGAGCGGCCGGCCGAGCGTCAGCGCGGCGACCACGCCGGCGGGCGCCGCGCGGCCGAAGTAGTACTTGCTCCATTGCGACACCAGCGCGCGCGCATGCAGCGCCGGATCGCCGCCGTAGTGGCGGACCATCGCGTCGAGCACCGCATCGCGATGCTCGGGCAGCGCGCTGACCGGCACGACGATCCGGCCCGGCGCGTGCGTGTCGTCGGGCATCCCGAGCCACACGGCGTCGAGATGCGCGGCGAACGGCTCGGGCGCGAACGCGGAGAATCGCGTGGCGCGTGCGCCGTCGAGCGCCGGCGTCATCGCCCCGCGCGCCGGGCGCGGCGCCCCTCGAGGATCAGCAACCCGAGCAGGTAAGGCGCGCCGATCAGCGCGGTCAGCACGCCGGCCGGCACTTCGCGCGGCGCGACGACCGTGCGGGCGGCCAGATCGGCGAGGCCGAGGATCAGCGCGCCGCATGCGGCCGCGAGCCACAGCCGCGTGCGATGCCGGCGCGCGCCGAGCATCGTCGCGACGTGCGGCGCCATCAGCCCGATGAAGCCGACCGGCCCGACCGCCGCGACGGCCGCGCAGGCCGCGAGCGTCGCGATCGTCAGCGCGAGCGGCCGCAGCGCGGCGACCGGCAGGCCGAGCGCGGCCGCCTGGTCGTCGCCGAGCGCGAGCATGTCGAGCGGCCGCGCGAGCCATGCGAATACCGGCAGCGCGAGCACGCACCACGGCAGCAGCATCGACACCTCGCCCCAGCTGCGGCCGTAGGTGCCGCCGACGAGCCAGACGACGAAGCGCGCGGGCTGCACGCTTTCCTGCGTGATCAGCCATTGCGCGAGCGTCGTCCACAGCGCGCCGATCACGATGCCGGTCAGCGCGACCGCGAGCGGTGCGTAACGATGCCGGTGATTCAGCACGAGCGTGATCGCGAGCGACGCCGCACCGCCGCTCAACGCGGCCGCCGCGAGCGTCACGTGCCCCATCAGCGGCCACGTCGACAACGCGAACAGCGTGACGAGCCCCGCGCCCTGCGTGACGCCGAGCACTTCGGGGCCGGCGAGCGGGTTGCGCACGACGCTTTGCATCGCGACCCCGCTCACCGCCAGCAATGCACCCGCGAGGAGCGCGCACAGCAGCCGCGGCATGCGCAGGTCGATCAGCATCCGCGCGACGGCATCGTGACCCGACAGCGCGGCCGACCAGCGTGCCGGCGACAGCCATTCGGGGCCGGCCGACACGCCGACGAACACGACGAGCGCGCCGGCCACGACGAACAGCGCGGTGCGCAGCGGCCAGCCGAGCCGTTCGAGCCAGCCGACCATGCGCGTCGCCCCGCCGCCGGCCGCGCGTTCGGTTTGTGCGTGCAACACGCCCGACCACGCGGCGCCGCGCCGGATCATCGCGAGCATCAGCGGCGTGCCGACGAGCGCGATCGCGACGCCGGTCGACAGCGTCGCGTCGAGGCCCGACGCGAGCACCGCACTGTCGGTGACGAGCACGAGCGCACCGCCCGCGAGCGCCGACAGCGGCACCAGCACGCCGAGCCGCGCCGCGCGTGCGCCGCGCACCTGGCGCAGCAGGTTCGGCGCGACCAGCCCGACATACGATAGCGGGCCCGCGATGCTGACGGCCACGCTCGTGAACGCGACGGCGACGATCGTCGCCGCGAGCCGCGTCGCGTCGACACGCACGCCGGCCGCGGCCGCCGCCTCGTCACCGAGCGCGAGCGGATTCAGCGGCCGGATCACGAACGGCAGCGCCAGCAGCGGCACGATGAGCCAGCGTGCGGCGAGCGCGAGCCCGGTCGCGCCCGGCTGATAGAGACTGCCGTTGGTCCACAGCGCGGCGCCCGCGATGTTCTGCTCGAAGAACGCGAGCACGAGCGTCGACAGCGCCGCGAACAGCAGCATGCAGACGCTGCCCGCGAGCACGAGCCGCAGCGGCGTCGCGCGCCAGCCGCCGGCCGCGACGATCGCGCACGCGGCGGCGACCAGACCGCAGACGAACAGCAGCGGCACCGATGCGACCCCGGCGAGCGCCGGCACCAGCATCGCCGCGAGCAGGCCGAGCTGGGCGCCGCCCGTCACGCCGAGCAGGTCGGGCGACGCGAGCGGGTTGCGCGTGAGCGACTGGAACAGCGCGCCCGCGATGCCGAGGCAGCCGCCCGCGACGAGCGCGGCCGCGACGCGCGGCAGGTTGAGATCGAACAGGAACACGCCCGCGAGCGCGGCCGCGTCGCTGCCCGGCACGGCGTTCCACCACACGCGCAGGTCGGGTGCGACGCGCAGCGCCGCGAGCACGGCGATCAGCGCGACGAGGCCGAGCGCGAGCGCGCCGGCGCGGCGGCCGGCTACCGCACCGTGGCCGCCCTGCCCGCTCGCAGCGAGGCGCTTGCGCATCGCGAACGTCGTCATACGGCGATGTCCCGCTGGACTGCGCGATCGAACGCGTCCATCGTGCCGGATGCCGGCGGCCCGTAGGCCGGCACGCACATCGGTGCGCCCGTCTGCGGATGCGCGAGCTTCAGCATGTCGACGCCGAACGCCGCGCGCAGCCGCGCCGGCTCCAGCATCGCGTCGGGCGAGCCCTGCGCGACGAGGCGGCCGGCACGCATCAGCACGATGTCGTCGCTGTACGCCGCCGCCTGGTTCAGGTCGTGCAGGACCCACACGATCGTCAGCCCGCGCGCGCGGTTCAGCGCGCGCAGCGCGTCGAGGATGTCGAGCTGGTGATGGATGTCGAGATAGGTCGTCGGCTCGTCGAGCAGGACGATCGGCGCCTGCTGCGCGAGCGCCATCGCGATCCACGCGCGCTGCCGCTCGCCGCCCGACAGCGCGCCGACGTCGCGCCCGGCGTCGCCGGCGAGGCCGCTCGTGTCGAGCGCCTCGTCGATCGCCGCATGATCGGCGCGCGACAGCCCGCGCAGGAAACCGCCGTACGCGTAGCGCCCGTACGCGACGAGTTCGCGCACCGTCAGGCCCGACGGAATCTGGTTGAACTGCGCGAGCATCGTGAGCTCGCGCGCGAGCGCGCGGCGGCGAAACGACGCGAGCGGCTTGCCGTTCACGTCGACCTGGCCCGCACGCGCGGGCTGCAGGCCCGCGAGCGTGCGCAGCAGCGTGCTCTTGCCGCAGCCGTTCGGGCCGCACAGCGCAGTGACGCGGCCGGCCGCGATCGACAGGTCCAGCCCGTCGATCACGACATGGTCGCGATAACCCACGCTCAGCCCGCGCGCGGCCAGCGCGGCGGTACTACGCGTCATCGGTCCTCCGTTCGGTCGCGCGCGGGACCGTGTAACTCTGCGCCATCGCGACGACCACCTTGCGCGGCCCCTCGAACGGGTCACGTGCGTGCGCGGTCAGCATGTTGTCGAGCATCAGCACGTCGCCCGTCCGCCACGGGAACACGATGCGCTGGCGGTCGAGCACGCCGCGGATCTCCGCGAGCGCGTCGGCTTCCAGCGGCGCGCCGTCGCCGTAGTACACGTTGCGCGGCACGTTCTCGAGCCCGACCGCGTCGACGAGCGCTTCCTGCATGTCGTCGTCGAGCGCGGACAGGTGAAACAGGTTCGCCTGGTTGAACCACACGCGCTCGCCCGTGCGCGGATGGCGCGCGACGGCCTGGCAGCGTTCGCGCGTGCGCAACAGCAGTTCGCCGTCGTCGTCGGTGCGCCATGCGCATTCGATCCCGCGCGCCGCGCACATCCGCTCGACCTCGGCCGGCTCCTCGGTGCCGAACGATTGCTGCCACGGCAGGTCGAGCCCCTGGCCGAAATTGCGCACGTACAGCAGCTCGCGCTGCTCGAAGCGCGCGATGAGCGCCGGATCGAGCGCGCGATAGACGGCGCGGCTGTCCGCGATCGGCGTCGCCCCGCCCTTCGGCGCCGCGAGCGCGCAATGAAACCAGATCCGCAGCGGCCACTCGCGCGTGTACGACTGCTCGTTGTGCAGCGGAATCGCGCGGTGCGGCGGGTATTCGGTCGACGTGTAGACGGCGCCCTCGACCTGGCTGCGCGGCGTCGACGCGTATTCATAGCCGATCAGCGGATCGCCGAACGATGCCGCGAACCGCTGGAACGCATCGATCGACGGCACGTGAAAGCCCGTGAACAGCACACCGCCCGCCCGTTCGAGCGTGTCGGCCGCGATCGCATGCGCGAGCGGCGCGATCTCGTCGATCGAAATGCCGTCGGCGCTGCGCGGCGACACGACGGTGGGCAGCCCCGGCTCGATACGCAGGTCGTCGAGCGTCGGCAACGAAAGCAGGGTCATGCAACGTCCTCTTCAGGTGACGCGCCGGATCGCGGCGCGGCGGGTCACGACGTGCGCGTCGCGCGCTCGCCGTCCATCGCGCGGCGCAGGCTCGCGGGGCGCATGTCGGTCCAGACGGTCTCGATGTGCGCGAGGCAGTCGGCTTTCGGGCCGCGCACGCCGACCTCGCGCCAGCCGGCCGGCACGGGCCGGAACGTCGGCCAGATCGAATACTGTTCTTCGTCGTTGATGACGACCGTGTAGACGAGGTCGTCGGTATCGGCGGAAGGCGTCGTGGCTTGCGTCATGATCGAAAAAAACGGGAAGCGGTTGAAGGATGCGAAGCGGCAAGTGACCGGAACGTCGGTTCGTTGAATCGGCCGCTCCTGTCTTGAAGACGATTGGCCGGCGCGTTTTTTTACCGTCGCCGCGCGCGGCCGCCGAGAAACACCGGGCACGCGACGCCGCGATGGCATGCGTCGAGGCATTCCGCGCAGTGCCGCTCCGCGTCGCGCACCATGAAATGCACGAGGGTTTGCGACACGTTCAGCGCGCGCGCCGCGGTCTGCAGCGTCTCCTCGCGCAGCCGCACCATCTCGAACGCCGCACGGCTGCGCGCCGGCAGGTCGTCGAGCGCGGCCCATACGCGACGCAGCGTATCGCGCGTCAGCAGCGCGGCCTCGGGCGTCGGTTCCGGCGACGGCACGTCGAAGCCGTCGTCCTCTTCCGTGTGATAGACGTTCTCGAGGCTTTGCCGGCGGCACGCGTCGATCGACGCGTTGCGCACCATCCGCGTCACGTACGCGACCGGCTGGCGCACGGCGTCCTGGTTCGGGAATTCGACGAGCTTCACGAACACGTCGTGCACGACGTCCTCGGCCCGGCTCGCACAACCGACGAAGCCGCGCGCGACGTTGACGAGCATCGCGCGATGGGCAATCAGCACGTCGAGCAGCGCGCCCTGCGCACGCGGCTGCGCGCCGCGATGCGCACGCGGTGCGGGACGTGACGGGAGGTCCGGACAACTGCCGAGGAACGGGTTCGCCGCTGCGGCTGCCGGCCGTTCGAGCACTTCCGCCATTGCCATCGATCTGCTCCGTCAGATTTCGAGATAGCGCAATTTAACGTAAACGCAAATCATTCTCAATACGATTACGAAATGCCCCTTCAGATCGTCAGGATTTGTCTGATTAATTGACGGGATCCGAGTTTTTGTCGGACGGGATGGCTGTCGCGGAGCGGTGGCGTGGGGAAAGCTTTCCGCGCGAAAGGAATTGGCATGCCACCGCAAACGGCCTGCGGCGCCTGGTGAGTGTGGCACGGCGTCGGGAGCGCCGCAAAGACGCGCCGGCATGCCGGCGCTTTTTCATGGCGCACACAGCGCGCGTCAGTAGATGAACAGCCGGATCGTTGCGGTCGCATCGAACCGCCCGATCTTCGGCGGCCCGAACGACTTCAGCACCGCGTCCATCCGCACGCTTTGATTCATCACGTTCGACGGAAACTGCGCGAGCGTGAACTGCTGGTTGAACGGAATCGCGTTGCCCTTGCCGTCCTCGATGCCGATCCCGAAATTGCTGTCCTTCGCCGGCACCAGCAGGCCGTTCTGCAGCGGATAGCTCGTTTCGAAATAGCCGTCGACGCGCACCGCGACGTTGCACTTCTTGGACAACGACAACGAGAACGGCTTGCGCGGCACCGCGGGCAGGAAGCCGTTACCCACCGCCTGCACCTGACCGAAGTTGACGATGCCGGGTTCGGGCGTCACGAGCACGTCGACGAAGCACGGCGTCGGCTTGAGGTTGCGCAGGCCGCTCAGGCGGTACTGGAAGCTCGTGCCGAATGCATTCAGCCCGAACTCGCCGTCGAACTGGAACACCGTATAGATATCGCTCGGCGGCTGGACCCAGTTGCCCTTCTTGCGCACGACGACCTGGTAGTCGATGCTGATGCGGGTCTGCTCGCAACGCCTGCGATCGAAGTCTTCCCTGCTGCACGGCGGCACCGCATAGCCGGTAAACACGCCGCCGCCGCGATTGCTCGTCTTGTCGAAGTAGTCGACGCCCTTGTAGCGGATACCGATCTCCAGCCCCCACGCCGCCGGGTTCGTGCGGTTCGGATTCGCGTAGAAGTAAATGTTGTCGACGACTTTCAGGCTGTCGGCATCGCCGAGGTCCTTGTAGCAATACCCCGACGTCGTGCGGACCGGCGACACCCAGATCACGTAGCCGTCCGGCGCGTCGGTCGGATACGACGCCACGCCGCCGATCGGCTCGGTCAGCGAGGTCGCGCCGCTGTTCGTCAGGCATCGCAGCGCCCACGCCGGCTGCGCCGCGGCGACCAGCAACGCAAGCACGAGCCAGCGCAGCCATGCTGCCGGCCGTTGCCGTTCGCGCATCCCGCCGCTCATCGCTTCACGCTCTTGCACGCACCGGCATCGCACGCGTATTCGACCGCCACCTGGCCGCCGTAATCGTCGATATGCGTGACGAACAGCGTCGACGGCATCGCGGCCTTGAACGGCACGCCGGCCGTGCTCATCGGGCTCACCATCACCGGCTCGATCGGCACCGGCGTCTTCTGCGCGCCTGCCGTCACCTCGACCACCGTCACGTGGTACGGCGTCGGGTTGTCGAACACGAGCGTGTGCGCGGCCGGGTCCACCCGCAGCGTCATCGGCAGCGTCCAGTCCTCGTCGCGCGCGGGCTGCACGGCCTTCGGCCGGTAGAACAGCTTCATCTGCGTATGCAGCGCGATCTGCAGCGTGTTCGGTATATCGGACTTCGGCGGCACTTCGCGGATGTTCAGGTAGAACACCGATTCGCGATCGGCCGGCAGCGCGGCACCGGGCAGCTTCGCGATCCGCAGCACGTTGCGCTCGTTCGCCTCGATGCGCTGCAGCGGCGGCACGACCATCAGCGGCGACGCGATCTTGTTGCCCTTCGCGTCCTCGAGCCACGACTGCACGAGATACGGATACGTCGTGCTCTTGTTCGTGATCGTGACGATCGCGGCCTGTTCGCCTTCGTTGAAGATCACGCGGGTGCGGTCCGGGACGATCGCCGCGTGCGCGACACCGGCGAGCAGCGCGCTCGCCGCGCTCAGCATGCACGACGCGCGTCGCAGGAAGGAAAGGGAGAAAACGTGGTTCATCGCTGGATCCGTGAAATCATCGTTCGACCCGTGCGGCCGCTGCGTGCGACTCGCCGGATGCCTGGCACGTCACCGGAATCGGCGTGCCTTCGAGTTGAAGCTGGTTCGGCAGCACGTCCACCGTGCACAGCGTGCGTTCGCCCGCGCGCACCGCGAGCGCCGATTTCGGCTGAACCTGGGTCAGGAACGCGGCGCCGCCCTCGCCGACGATGCCGAGCTCCTTGCCGTTCGCCGCGTCCTGCACCGATGCGCCGAACGGCAGCGGCTTGCCGGCCGCGTCGGTCAGCGTCAGGTACAGGTTGCTGCCGCGTGCCGCCGAAAACCTGACGAAGCCGATCGCGCCGTCGGTCAGCACCATGCGCTGGATCGGGTTCGACACCTGCACCTCGAGCGGCAGCTTCTCGACGTTGACGGTCGCGTCGTACACGTTGTACGGCGAGATCCCGTCGAGCACCGCATAGCCGCGCGAGTCGGTGTGCGTGAGCGTGCCGGACAGCGGCACGTCGCGCACGCCGTCGGTCGAGACCAGGAGGCGCGTATCGCCCGCGTTGCCGTTCGCGTGCGCGGCCAGCCCGTACTGCGTCGCGACGAGCGAGCCGTCGACCTCGAGCGACGCGGCCGCATACGCGTTCGCGACCGTCGACGCCTGTGCAGTCAACTGGTAGGTCGACGTGCGCTGGCGGAAACTCGCGTTCGCCGATGCACGGCCGTCGGTCGCGCCCGCGTTGACCTGGTAGGTGCGGCCGTCCGGATCGTCGTAGATATAGCCTGCGTTCGCGCTCGTGCTGCCGTTGCCTGTCGTCAGGTTCGACGTGACGGTGTGACGGCCGCCGATCGGCAGCGTCGCGGTCACCGAGAACTGGTTGCCGCTCGTGCCCGCGCTTTGCGTCCGGAACGCCGACAGGCTGACGTTCAGGTTGCGCAGCGCACCGATCGAGAACGCACGCGTCAGCGTGAGGCCGATGCGCTGCTCGGACGACCGTGCCCAGTAAGTCGTCTGGTCGTACGAAAAATAGGTCGACGTGTCGCCGAAGCGCTTCGACAGCGTCGCCGAATAGCGCTGCTTGCTATTGGCGAGGCCGTATGCGGTCGGGTCGCCCGAGAACTGCGCGAAGTTCGTGTATTCGCGCTCGGAAAAGCGGTAGCCGAAAAAGCGCACGTCGGCATCGAGCGTGTCGAAATGCTTCGAATAGTTGATCCGGTACGAGTTGCCGTTGCGCGTCGCGCCGTTCCACCACAGGCGCGCACGCGCATGCGTGACGTCGGCCGAGACTGCGCCGAACGTGCCGAAATCGCGGCCGACACCGAGCGCGATCGACGTATAGCCCGACGCGGCGATGAAGCCGCCGTACACGGTGAAATCCAGCGGCAGGCCGTACGCCGCTTCGCCGAAACCGAAGAACGGCGTGATGCCGGCACCACCGAACTGCCGCGGCTTGCCGACCGCCGCCTTGTAGCGCAGCTGCCCGGTGCGCGCGAGAAACGGCACGGCCGCCGTCGTCACCTGGAAGCGCTGCACGCTGCCGTCCTCTTCCTCGACTGCGACGTCGAGCGTGCCCTGCACGCTCGTGTTGATGTTCTGCAGCGCGAATGCGCCCGGCGACACGCGCGTCACGTACAGCACGCGGCCCGCCTGCGAGACGGTCACGGTCGCATTGGTGCGCGCGACGCCCGCGATCAGCGGCGCATAGCCGCGCAGCGAAGGCGGCAGCATGCGGTCGTCGCTGCGGATCGACGCGCCGGTCAGCGCGAACGTGTCGAAAATGTCCGAACTCAGGTAGTCGTCGCCGAACGTCACCGTCGACTGGATCGACGGCAGCGCACGAAATGCGTAAAGCCGGCTGAAGCGGAACGTGCGATCCGCGTACGCGCTGCTGCCCGCGTTCGACTGCGCCTGGTAGTCGCCGCGAAAGCGCCACGCGTCCCAGTTCGCCCCGATCGTTCCGTAGGCCTGGATCGAATTCGTCTGCTCGCCGCCCGAACCGAAGTTGCGGTTCGTGTTCGCGATCACGCGATAGTCGAGCATCGCGCCCGGAATCCCTTCGGACCAGCGCGCCGGCGGCAGGTAGTTCGAATCGGTGAATTCGAGCGCGGCCTGCGGAATCGTGATCTTGAGCCGACCGTCGCTCTTCAGGTAACGCACGGTGGCGCCCTCGATCGCGCCGAGATCGACGCAGCGACCGCCCTGGAAGCGCGGCAGGTCCTTCGCGAGCGACGGCTTCAGCCCGAACTGCGCGACGAGTTCCGGAGGCAGGCACGGCTTGCCCGCGCCGGACGGGTCGAGCGCGATGAACTGGATCGCCTGCAGCCCGTAGAACAGGTCGTTGACCTGCACGTCGAGCATGTATTCGCCCGGCAGCGTGAAGTCGGCCTGCGCGAACTGCGACAGGTCGACGTTGTTCGAGCCGTCGATGTCGAGGAACGACGAATTGAATTCCGTCGCATGGCTCTGGCTGCCGACCACCAGCACGGAGACGCAAAGGAAGGAATGTCTGATTCGCACGCGGCGCTACCGGAAGTCCGAGAAAAACTGGGCAGGAAGACAAGCCGGAGAAAGGGTGCGCGCACCCCTCCTCCGTGACGGCCGCTTACTGGTAGCGAACCGTGAAGTTTGCGACACCGTCGGCCGTACCCGGCGTCACGTCGGCTGCCGTCGCTTCGTAGCGTGCGGCGAAGCGCACCGTGTTGTTGCCGTTCTGCAGCAGGGTTGCAGCGGCCTGCTCGACGCCGTTGTCGAGGTCTTCGCCCGTTGCGCCCTGTACGCGGATGCCGACGTTGGTTGCCGAGCCGATCGTGGCGAGCAGCTTCGGCTGGGCCGCATTCGACGTACCCGTGAACGTGAAGAATGCGTTCTTCGAGATGCTGGTGTCGCAGTCGGTCAGGACGATGTCGAACTTGACCGGCTCGGACTTGTCGCCGGCCTTCTTGAACGTGTGGGTCGGCACCTTGCCGAGGTTCACGGTCTGGTTGACCGAACCCGAATCGATACCGCACGCGCCCGCGACGATCTCGCCCGTGAAGTTGATCGTGCCGGTGCCGGCTGCGAAGGCCGAGGTGGACAGGGCTGCGAGTGCGACAGCGGCCAGGAGGGATTTTTTCATGACGTTTTCCGTGAGAATTGCAAAGGGAATGGACGACGTGGCGGATACAAAAGGCAGCGTGTGGTTGGCTCCCGTCCGTCACGAGGCGGCATTATCGAGATATGAATGAAAGAATTCTGTAAAGCATTGTTAAATCGCAAATGACAATCTTCGCCTTGCGTACTTTCAAACTAACTATTTCCTTGAAATTCTCAATCCCGATATTTTCATCCGCAGTCCTTTTTGATTTTCTAGAACCGACTGAAAATTAAAGACATTTCATTTTATGGATCGCTTATTCCTCGCCCTTCCTTGCTGGATATGGCCTCCCCTGATTACCAATCAAAAATGCCAAAATTCTGTCCGATCCTGCCATCGTTGCCCGACCGCAACGAATGCATTCATCGATTTTCAACTGAGAGGAAATTAACGGTCGATTTTCGGTGCTGCGGATTTCTCGCGCAAACGATTGCGCAATCCGCACAAACGTTTTACCGCGACATTTCGTCACCCGTCATTATTCTCGATACAAGAATCAATTGAATCGTCAACCCGGGATTAAAAGCCGCATGTAATGCCGTGCGCCGTCACGACATCCGGCGTACCCGCGCGACGACGCGCACGCGACGTTTCGGCGCCCTGGATGGAATCGAAAAAGGAGGAAGTCCGGCACGCTCGGGGCCGTGTGACGACGCGATCGGTCGCCAGGATGCGTGACGGGTTGAAGGCGCGCCTCAGCTCGACCGCGGGGAGAAACAACGTGGATGACGACGACGCGCGGATGCGTTCATCGTCGATCCGTGCCGAGGGCCCGATGGAAGCCACACCGGCCGGGGTGGCGACGACACATGAGCGATCGCCACCCGCACGGCTAGCGAATCACGCGGCGGCCTCCCCGACTGACGCCGGCGCCCACCCACCGCCCAGTGCGCGATACAGCGCAATCGCATTCGCGAGCCTCAGTTCCTTGAGCCGGATCAGTTCCTGTCCCGACTCGTACGTGCTGCGCTGCGCGTCGAGCAGTTCGAGATACGTCGCGACGCCGCCCGCATAACGACGCTCGGCGAGCTTCAGCCGCGCGCCGTCGGCCGCGTACACATCCTGCTGCGCGGCAAGCTGGCGATCGATCCAGTCGCGCGCGGCGAACGCGTCGGCCACTTCGCGAAACGCGGTCTGCACGGTTTTCTCGTATTCGGCGACCGCGATGTGCTTGCGCGCGGTCGCGACGTCGAGATTCGCGCGATTGCGGCCGCCCGCGAAGATCGGCAGCGTGATGCGCGGCGCGAACGTCCACACGCTCGTGCCGCCCGCGAACAGGCTCGAGAACGCGTCGCTGACCGAGCCGTAGTCGGTCGTCAGCGCGATGCGCGGGAAGAATGCGGCGCGCGCGGCGCCGATCTGCGCGTTCGCGGCCTTGAGCCGCGACTCGGCCTGCCGGATGTCCGGCCGCCGCTCGAGCAGCGCGCTCGGCGCGCCGGGTGCCACCGGCGCGATCGCGAGCGCGTCGAGCGCGGTGCCGTCGGCCGGCACCGTGCGCGCGAAATCGCCGGCAAGCAATTGCAGCGCGCGCACCGACTGCGCGTGTTCGCGCTGCAGCGCGGCCTGCGACGCACGTGCGGACGCGACCAGCATCTCGGCCGAGCGCAGCTCGATCGCATCGCTCGTGCCGGCCGCATAGCGGCGCTGCGTGAGCGCGGCAATGCGCTCGCGCGCGTCGAGGGTGTGCTGCGCCAGCGCCAGTTGCGCGTGCAACGACCGTTCGGAAACGTACGCGCCGGCGACTTCGGCAATCACGCCGATGCGCACCGTGCGCTGCGCGTCGGCCGTCGCGAAATACTCGGCGAGCGCCGCATCGGACAGGTTGCGCACGCGGCCGAACAGGTCGAGCTCGTACGCGCTGATACCCACGCCTGCGCGATACAGCCCGCTCACCGCGCTCTCGCGCACGACCGGGTCGTACTGGCGCGTGCGCTCGTAGCCGAGGTTCGCGTCGAGCGACGGCATCAGGTCCGCGCGCTGCACGCCGTACAGCGCGCGCGCTTCGTCGAGCCGTCCGGCCGCGATCCGCAGGTCGCGATTGTTCGCGAGCGCCGCGTCGATCCAGGCCTGCAGCGCCGGGTCGGTGAAATACGCGCGCCAGTCGTCGAGCAGCGCGGCATCGACGGACGCAGTCGCCTCGACCGCCGGCTGCGTGCCGCCGTCGACCGGCACATAGCTGGCCGGCACCGGCGCCGCCGGCCGCTCGTAGCGCGGCGCGAGCGAGCAGCCGGCGAGCGCGAACGCGAGTGCAGCGGCCAGCGCGACCGGGGCCCGCGACGTCGCGCGCGCATTCAGGTGAAACGTCATTGCGCACCCTCCATCGTCGCCGGCCGCGACCCGCCGCGCCGGCGCGGGCCGACGTCGAACAGGCGGCCGACGATCACGAAAAACAGCGGGACGAGGAATACCGCGAGCACCGTCGCCGTGATCACGCCGCCGAGCACGCCGGTGCCGATCGCCATCTGCGCGCCGGACGCGGCGCCCGATGCGAACGCGAGCGGCAGCACGCCGACGCCGAATGCGAGCGACGTCATCACGATCGGCCGCAGCCGCAGGCGCGCGGCCTCGAGCGCCGCGTCGACGAGCGACATGCGCTGCGCGACCAGGTCCTTCGCGACTTCGACGATCAGGATCGCGTTCTTCGCGGACAACCCGATCGTCGCGATCAGCCCCACCTTGAAGTAGATGTCGTTCGGCATCGCGCGCAGCGTGACGCCGAGCACCGCGCCGATCACGCCGAGCGGCACGACCAGCATCACCGCGAACGGGATCGACCAGCTCTCGTACAGCGCCGCGAGCGCGAGAAACACGACGAGCACCGACAGCGCGAACAGCATCGGCGCCTGTGCACCCGACAGCCGCTCCTCGAACGACTGCCCCGACCACGCGTAGCCGATGCCTGCCGGCAGTTTCGCGGAGAGCCGCTCGATCGCGGCCATCGCTTCGCCGCTGCTGTGCCCCGGCGCGGCCGAGCCGTTGATCGTGAACGACGGATAGCCGTTGTAGCGCGTGAGCTGCGGCGGCCCGAGCGTCCAGTGCAGCGTCGCGAACGCCGCGAGCGGCACCATCTCGCCGCGCGCGTTGCGCACGCGCAGCTTCTGCACGTCGTCCGGATCGAGCCGGTGCCGCCCGTCGGCCTGCACGATCACGCGGCGCACCTGCGTGCCGTGCATGAAGTCGCCGATATAGTCGGAGCCGAACATCACCGCGAGCGTCGTGTTGATCTCGTCCATCGACACGCCGAGCGCCGACGCCTTCGCGCGGTCGATGTCGAGCTTGAGCTGCGGCGCGTCCTGCGTGCCGGCGAACATCAGGTCGGTGAGCGCCGGATCCTTGCCGCCCGCCGCGAGCAGCTGCTCGCGCGCGGCGCTGAACGCCGCATGGTCGAGCCCGCCGCGGTTCTGCAGCCGGAAGTCGAAGCCGCCCGTCGAACCGAGATCGGGCAGCGCCGGCGAGTTCATCGCGAACACCGTGGTGTTCGCCGTGCCCGCGAAGCGCGCGTTGATGCGCGCGACGATCGCCTGCACGTGATCGCGCCCGGCCTTGCGTTCCTGCCAGTTCTTCAGCGTGACGAAGATCATCCCGCCGTTCGGCCCCTCGCCGTACAGGTTGAAGCCGCCGAGCGCGAACGTGTACGCGGCCGGCTCGTCGCGACGAATGTACGACTCGACCTCGCGCACGCTCTGCATCGTTTCCGCGAGCGGCGTGCCTTGCGGGCGGATCACCATCACCATGAAGTTGCCCTGGTCCTCGTCGGGCAGGAACGCGCTCGGCAGTTGCGTGAGCATCAGCGCGGCCGCCGCGGTCAGCGCACCGTACACGACCAGCCAGCGCAGCGGCTTGTTCAGCATCGCGCCGACGCGCGTCGCATAGCGCTGCGTCGAGCGCGCGACGAAGCGGTTGAAGCCGCCGAAGAAACCGCGCTTCTCGTGATGGTCGCCGGACACCGGCTTGAGCAGCGTCGCGCACAACGCGGGCGTCAGCGACAGCGCGAGAAACGCCGAGAAGCCGATCGAGACCGCGAGCGCCAGCGCGAACTGCCGGTAGATGTTGCCCACCGCGCCGCCGAAGAACGCCATCGGCACGAACACCGACGTCAGCACGACCGTGATGCCGACGATCGCGCCGCTGATCTGCTGCATCGCCTTGACGGTCGCGTCGTAGGGGCCGAGCCCTTCCTCGACCATCAGCCGCTCGACGTTCTCGACGACGACGATCGCATCGTCGACGAGGATGCCGATCGCGAGCACCATCCCGAACATCGTCAGCACGTTGATCGAGAAGCCGGCCGCATGCATCACGCCGAACGTGCCCGCGAGCGCGACCGGCACGACGAGCGTGGGGATCAGCGTCGCGCGCAGGTTCTGCATGAACAGGAACATCACGAGGAACACCAGCACGCCGGCCTCGACGAGCGTCGTGACGACCTTGTTCATCGACACGCGCACGAACGACGACGTCTCGTACGGGATCTGGTATTTCACGCCCGGCGGGAAGTAGGCGGACAGCGCGTCCATCGCCGCGCGCACGCGCTGCTCGGTGGCCACCGCGTTCGAGCCCGGCGCGAGCTTGATGCCCATGCCCGTGGCGACCTTGCCGTTCACGTACGACGGATAGTTGTAGTCGTTGCCGCCGAACTCGATGCGCGCGACGTCGCGCAGGTAGAGCGCGGCGCCGTCCGGCTGCGTGCGCAGCGCGATCGCGCCGAAGTCGGCCGGCGTCTTCAGCGGCGCGTCGGCGAACACCGTCGCCGCGATCGGCGCGCTGTCCGGCACCGCGCTGCGGCCGATGTCGCCGACCGTCACGCGCGCGTTGTGCGCGCGCACGGCCGACGCGATGTCCGACGCGGTGAGGCCGTGCCCGGCCAGCTTCACCGGGTCGGGCCAGATCCGCATCGCATATTCGGCGCCCCAGAACTGCACCCGGCCGACGCCGTCGACGCGGCGCAGCGCCTGCACGACGTTCGCCGACGCGTATTCACCAAGCTGCACGTCGCTCATCCGGCCGTCGTCGGAGGTCAGCGACACGACGAGCTGGATGTTGTCCGCGGCCTTCTCGACCTGGATGCCGTCGCGCCGCACGGGTTCGGGCAGCCGCGCCTCGACCGTCTTCAGCCGGTTCTGCACTTCGACGGCCGCGAGATCGGCATTGACGCCCTGCTTGAACGTCAGATAGAGCGACGCCATCCCGGCGCTGCTCGTCGCGGACGTATACAGCAGCCCTGGCGCGCCGTTCATCTCGCGCTCGATCAGCGCGGTCACCGATTCCTCGACGACCTGCGCGGACGCACCCGGATACGTCGCATAGATGCTGACGACGGGCGGCGCGATGTCCGGATACTGCGCGACGGGCAGCGCGCGAATCGCGAACACGCCGCCGAGCATGATGAAGAGTGCGATCACCCACGCGAAGACGGGGCGATCGATGAAGAAACGTGCCATGTTTAGTTGAACCGATCAGGTTTGACGGGCGGCCGCCGGTGACGCGGCCTTCGTCGGCGAGGCCTGCTCGACGGGCTTGACGGCGGTATCCGGCGCGAACTGCGCGGCGTTGTCGACGATCACGCGCTCGCCGCCCGCGAGGCCGCGCGTGATGCGCCAGTCGCGGCCGCTCATCCGGTCGGCGGCGACCTCGACGTCCTTCACCTTGCCGTTCGCGCCGACCACGCGCACCGACGTGCGATCGGCCGTGCGCAGCAATGCATCGCGCGGCACGAGGATCGCGCGCTGGTCGACGGCCGCGTCGAGCGCGATCCGCACGTACGCGCCCGGCAGCAGTTCGCGCTCGGGATTCGGGAACAGCGCGCGCATCGCGACGGTATCGGTGGTCGGATCGACCGCGAGATCGCTGAACAGCAGCTTGCCCTTCAGCGGATACGCGGTGCCGTCGGCGCGCAGCAGCGTCACCGTGACGTCGTGCTGCGCGATGCCCGTCGCGCGCCCGCTCTTCACCGCGCGGCGCAGTGCGTCGACGTCGGCCGCCGGCTGCGAGAAATTCACGTAGATCGGGTCGAGCTGCTCGACGGTCGTGAGCGGCGTCGCCTGGTCCTGGCCGACGAGTGCGCCTTCGGTCACGAGCGCGCGCCGGGCGCGGCCCGAAATCGGCGCGGTGACGGTCGCATAGTCGAGCTGCAGTTGCGCGCGGGCGAGCTCGGCCTGCGCGGACGCGACGTCGGCCTTCGCCTGCGTGTCGCCCGCGACGGCCTCGGTGTGATCGCGCTCGCTGACCGCGCGGTCGCGCACCAGGTCGTCGTAACGGCGGCGCTTGTCGCTCGCCGCGAGCGCGGCGGCCTGCGCCTTCGCGAGCGCCCCTCGCGCGGCGTCGCGCGCGGCCTTCAGCGGCGCGGGGTCGATGCGGAACAGCACCGCGCCCTGCTTCACTTCCTGGCCTTCCTCGTAAGTCCGCGCGGTGACGATGCCCGCGACCCGCGCGCGCACTTCCGCCTGCCGATAGGCGTCGAGCCGGCCCGGCAATTCGACGGTCATCGGTACGGCCGTCGGACGCACCGTCACGACCGTCGCGTCCTGAATGGCCTCCGGCGCCTTGTCCCGTTCGCCCTTTCCGCAGCCGGTCGCGGCCAGCGCGGCCGCGAGCGCGTACGACGCCAGCCGCAGGCGGCGCCCCAGGGAGCGTTTGTTATTCATGTGCTGACCTCGGATCGTTCGCCGCCGATACAATGCGGCGGCTCAGGGTGGCCGATTATAATCAGTCACGACTGATTAAATACAGGCGGTCGTCATCCGGCCGCCATACTGTCTCAATAAAACGACAGCGAACTGTAAGGAAATTCACGACATGGCCCGCAAGACCCGGGAAGAATCGCTCGCCATCAAGCACCGGATCCTCGACGCCGCCGAGCTCGTGCTGCTCGAAAAAGGCGTCGCGCAAACCGCGATGGCGGACCTCGCCGAGGCCGCCGGAATGTCGCGGGGCGCCGTGTACGGCCATTACCGCAACAAGATGGAAGTGTGTCTCGCGATGTGCGACCGCGCATTCGCGCGTACGTCGGAAGGGTTCGACGCGGTCGACAGCCTGCCCGCGTTCGCCACGCTGCGCCGCGCGGCGTCGCATTACCTGCGGCAATGCGGCGAGCCGGGCGCGATGCAGCGCGTGCTCGTGATCCTCTATACGAAATGCGAGCAGAGCGAGGAGAACGGCGCGCTGCAGCGCCGCCGCATGCTGCTCGAACTGCAGATGCTGCGCATCACCAAGGCGCTGCTGCGCCGCGCGATTGCGGCCGGCGAACTGGCCGCCGATCTCGACGTGCATCTCGCGGCCGTCCATCTCGTGTCGCTGCTCGAAGGCGTGTTCGCATCGATGATCTGGACCAACCGCTTGCGCGGCAATCTGTGGAACGACGCG
The DNA here is from genome assembly GCF_024656005.1 of Burkholderia sp. SCN-KJ. Taxonomy (NCBI): domain Bacteria; kingdom Pseudomonadati; phylum Pseudomonadota; class Betaproteobacteria; order Burkholderiales; family Burkholderiaceae; genus Burkholderia; species Burkholderia sp. SCN-KJ. Next base: position 188,719 of record NZ_JANKOG010000009.1, on the reverse strand, counting down.
GAAGCGATGCTCGACGCCGGCTTTGACGCGGTCAGGACATCCGCCGCGCTGCGCGTGCGCGCGCAAAAATTTCCTGTCTGACGAAAAGCCGCGCAATAAATGCTGATTTAACCCGATTTACCGCAGTGCGAAACGAATGAGCCGACCCTCTTTAAAATTTTTAACGCTTCGCGGAACATCGGTAGACTGACGCTGTCATCTTTCTTTAGCGTCTTCGTGATAAACCGGGTTCGACCCGGAAAGGTCACGCCGCCGTTCGAAGCGGGCCTGCCCGCGAGTTGGGTCGAACGGAAACGACACAGGCCCCTGGCGGGGCCTGTTTTGTTGCACGCCCGTCGCCCGCCCCGTCGTCACCCGACGGATCTGCCGCCGATGGTTCCCGCCCACACCTCTTTGAACCGCTTTTCCTGGATGTGGACACCTTTGGTCAAGCCTGCCGCAACTCCTGATGCTTTCGCGCCCGGGCGCGCGCAGCGCCTCGTGCGCGCGCTCGTGCCGGCCGCCGTGCTCGGCGCCCTCGCCGCCTTCGGTCTCGCCGCCGCGCTGCCGGCCGTCTCGCAACTGCCGGGCGCCGTCGATTCGGGCACGGCCGCGCTGCCGCAGCGCGTGCTGTCCGACACGCCGTTTCCCACCGCGCAACATTTCGTGACGAGCGAGCTCGCGCGCACGATCGGCGAGCGCAACGAACGCGATGAACGCACCGACCGCAACCTGCAGCCGGGCCTGTTCGCGCCGCTCAGCGCGCACCGCAACGACATGCTCGGCTATACGAGCCTGTTCCAGCTCGCGCCGCCCGAGCAGCAGCACGGAATGCGTGCGGGCGACATCGAACTCACGCTGTCCGATACGCTGAACCGTCTCGACGTGCCGCCCGAAGTGCGCATCCAGCTCGGCGATCTCGTCACCGGCAAGGTCGCGCTGCGCGCCGGTGCGCAGCGCGGCGACTACTACCGCATCGCGTACGACACCAACAACGGCACGCCGCACCTCACCGCGCTCGAGCTGCGCGTCGCGGGCCGCACGTTCGGTGCGATCTGGTTCCGCGCGCCGGGTGCCGACCACGGCGCGTACTACACGCTCGACGGCACGCCGCTCGAAGCGGCCGCGTTCACGATGCCGGTCAAGTGGACGCGCATCAGCTCGTTCTTCGGCGAACGCGTGCACCCGCTGTCGCAGGAGATGGCATTCCACACCGGCGTCGACCTCGCCGCACCGTCCGGCACGCCCGTCAACGCGGCGGCCGATGGCGTCGTGTCGTTCGTCGGCAACGATCCGGGCGGCTACGGCCACTACGTGATCGTCGATCACGCGGACGGTTATTCGACCTACTACGCGCATTTGTCCGCGTTCGCGCGCGGGCTGAAGACCGGCGAATCCGTCAGGCAGGGCCAGCGCATCGGCTCGGTCGGAATGACCGGCGCGGCCACCGGTCCGCACCTGCATTTCGAAGTGCGCGTCGCGAACGACCCGGTCGATCCGCTCGTCACGCTCGCGAGCGCGCAGACGGGGCTGTCCGACATGCAGCTCACCGCGTTTCGCCAGGAAGCGGCGCAATGGCGCTTCCGCCTCGCGTCGATCAGTACGACGCCGTTCGCATTCGCGCAGAGCGACGGCCCGCTGTGGGGCGACTTCGCGACCGGTCCGTCGACGCTGCGTTCGGTATTCGATACGCACTACAGCGCGTCCTGACGCTGACGCGCTAACGCGCTGAAGTTCTCAAGCACCGAAGTCCTGAAGCACCTGCACGCCCGTCGCCGCTCGCTCGGCGACGACCCGGCCCGCTGCGGATAGCCGCACGCTCTCACCTTCATCACCGGAAACGCGCCGCATGCATCGCACGCGGCGCGCGCCGTCACCGCGCGGGTTCCGTGCGTTCAGCCTCGGCCTGCGCGATGCGCGCCGCACGCGGGCGGCGTGACAACAACCAGCGCGCCGCACCGTCGAGCGACGTGCACAGCACCAGATAGATCGCCGCGACGAACAGGAAGATCGGCGCCGGATACACCATCAGCCGGTTGTTCACCTGCGTCGCGACGAACGACAGTTCCGGCACGCCGACGATATACGCGAGCGACGTGTCCTTCACGAGCGCGACCCACTGGTTGACGAACGACGGCGTCATGATCCGGATTGCCTGCGGCAGCAGCACGTAGCGCACCGTCTGCCAGCGCGTGAGCCCGAGCGACAGCCCCGCCTGCCACTGTCCGTCGCCGGCCGCGACGATGCCCGCATGCACCGCATGCGCGAGATACGCGCCGCCGATCAGCGCCAGCGCGCACACGACCGTCGCGAGTCCCGGCACGTCCATGTGCAGCAGCATCGGCATCAGGAAGTACGTCCAGAAGATCAGCATCAGCACCGGGATCGCGCGAAAAAAGCCGATGAACGCGAGCAGCAGCACGCGCAGCGGGCCGCGCGCGAGCGCCATCGCGACGCCGAGCGCCACGCCCAGCACCGCCGATGCGATGGCCGACGCGATCGCCAGCACGAGCGACAGCGCGGCGCCGCCGAGCGGACCATCCGGGAATGCGCCGACGAGCAGGTACGGCAGGTTGTCGAGCAGCAGCGAGAGATCCATCGTCAACGCCCCGCCCCGAGCCGGTCGCGCCATTGCGTGGCCGCATAGGCACCGGCCTCGATCGCGGCCATCGCGGCGATGTACAGCACGGTCGCGACACCGAAGGCGGCAAAGGTCTTGAACGTCTCCGTCTCGACCTGCCGCGACGCGTACGACAGCTCGGCGACACCGATCGCCATCGCGAGCGACGAGTTCTTCACGAGATTCATGTATTGGCCGAACAACGGCGGCAGCGCGATGCGCACGGCCTGCGGCAGCACGACGTAGCGCAGCGACTGCATCGGCGTGAGGCCGAGCGCCGCGGCCGCATCATGCTGCGCACGGCGCACGCCGCGCAGCCCGGCTTCGCATTCCTCGGCGACGAACGCGGCCGTGTACGCGCTCAACCCGAACCAGCCCGCGACGAACTCGAACGACGGCCATGCGAGCGTGAACGGGCCCGCGCTCAGCTGATGGCGCGCGTTCAGCCACGCGACCCATGTGTCGGGCAGCAACGACGCGACGCCGAAATACCAGAACAGCAACTGCACGAGCAAGGGCGTGTTGCGGAACGCGACGACATAGCCGGCCGCGAGCGTGCGCGGCGCCGTGCCGCGCGCATGCCGCATGACGGCGAGCAGCAGTCCGCCGACGGTCGCGGCGAGCGCCGACGCGGCCGCGAGGCCGAGCGTCAGCAGGAAGCCCTGCCAGAGCCAGGACAGATATTTGGGAGCCAAGCCGAGCATCGTGGTGCGGGCGCGAAGCAAGCGATCGAGAGAAACGGAAAACGCCGCGATCCCCGCGCACCGGCACGACCGATGGCGGAACGCGGCGCGTCCTGCATGCGACTCAGGTCTTGTCGCCGATGCGGAAGATGCGCGTGAGCGGCGTCTTCGTCGTCGGACCGAACCACGCGTCGTAGATCTGGCCCGCGCGGCCGTTCGCCTCGAGTCCCTTCAGCGTGTCGTTCACGAAGCCGAGCAGGCGCGTCTCGCCCTTCGGCACGCCGACGCCCATGTAGTCGTTCGAGATCGTAAACGCCGGGATCTCGTAGTTCTGCTTGTCGGGCGCGTTCGCGAGCAGGCCGATCAGCTTCGGCCCGTCCTGCGTGATCGCCTGCACGTTGCCGGCGCGCAGCGCGGCGAATGCGAACGGCGTGTCGTCGTACGCGACGATCGTCGCCTTCGGGAATTTCTCGCGCAGCGTGATCTCGTTCGTCGTGCCCTTGTCCGCGCCGACGCGCAAGCTGTTCAGCTGGTCGGCCGATTTCAGCACGCCCTTCTTCGCGAGAAACTGCTGGCCCGACGAGAAATACGGGATGCTGAAGTCGACCTGCTTCGCGCGCTCGTCGGTGATCGTGAAATTCGCGAGCACCAGGTCGACCTTGCCGGCGGTCAGGAACGGAATGCGGTTCGCGGGATTGGTCGGCTGCAGCTGCAGCTTCACGCCGAGCTTGTCGGCCAGCGCCTTCGCATAGTCGACGTCGAGGCCGACGATGTGATTGCTCTTGCCGTCGACATAGCCGAACGGCGGATTGCTGTCGAAGGTCGCGACGCGCAGCACGCCGGCCTTCCTGATGTCGTCGAGGCGGTCCGCGTGCGCGACCGTGCCGGCCGTGACGAGTGCGGCCCCGACGAGCCACGTAGCGAGAGTGTGGAATTTCATGAGCACGACCTGATTTGTTATGAAGGCCGCCACGGATCGCGCGGCGGCCGGTTCGAGGAACATCGCGACGCTGTGTGTCGTCGCGAAGCCGCTAACGTATCAGCGCGTGCGGCGATTCCGAACCAACAAATGGTGCTTTGCTCTGCGGGTTTCGTGATGAGGCTTGCAGCGGCTGCATGCGGCGCATGCGCACAAAAAAACGCCCGCTGCACGCAGCGGGCGCGAATCCCAGTCAAGGAGGTGTCACACGAACTACGCGTTCAGAATAAGCGCATCGTCCGCTGCGGACAACGAAGCGATTCCGATATCGATATCGTGCGCCCCGCGATGAGCTTGCACGCGACCATGGGAAAACGCCGCGCATAAAAAACGGCGCGCCGCCTGCATGGCGGAGCGCCGTCCCGTTGCACGTTGCCGGTCGATGCGGGCAGCCCGGCGGGCTGCCCTGCCGATCACGGTTCGTGACGCAGGTACCCTTCCTTGCTCGGATCGCGCATCCGCCACGACACGATCAGCGAGATCGCGCACAGCGCCGTCACGTACCAGTAGAAGGTTTCCTCGCTGCCGATCGACTTGAACCACAGCGCGACGTACTCGGCCGAGCCGCCGAAGATCGCGTTCGCGACCGCATACGACAGGCCGACGCCCATCGCGCGCACTTCGGGCGGGAACATCTCGGCCTTGATGAGGCCGCTGATCGACGTGTAGAAGCTGACGATCGCCAGCGCGATCGTGATCAGCGCGAACGCGGCCGTCGGGCTCGTGACGGTCTTCAGCGCGTGCATCAGCGGCACCGTGCCGATCACCGCGAACGTGCCGAACAGGATCATCGACGTGCGGCGGCCGATCTTGTCGGACAGCGCGCCGAACACCGGCTGGATCAGCATGTAGACGAGCAGCGCGACGGTCATCACGTTGCTGGCCGTCTTCGCATGCATGCCGGCCGTGTTCACGAGGTACTTCTGCATGTACGTCGTGAAGGTGTAGAAGATCAGCGAGCCGCCGGCCGTGAAGCCGACCACCGTGAAGAAGGCGCCCTTGTGCTGCCACACGCCGCGGATCGTGCCCGCGTCCTTCTTGTCACGCGATGCGCTCGTCGACGTCTCGTCGAGCGATTTGCGCAGGTACAGCGAGATCAGCGCGGCCGCCGCCCCGCAGACGAACGGAATGCGCCAGCCCCACGCCTTCAATTCGTCGTTCGACAGCGCCTGCTGCAGGATCACGAGCACCAGCAGCGCGCACAGCTGGCCGCCGATCAGCGTCACGTACTGGAACGACGCGAAGAAGCCGCGCCGCCCCTTCAGCGCGACCTCGCTCATGTAGGTTGCGCTCGTCCCGTATTCGCCGCCCACCGACAGCCCCTGGAACAGGCGCGCGACCAGCAGCAGCGCCGGCGCCAGCGCGCCGATCTGCGCATAGGTCGGCAGCACCGCGATCACGAGCGAGCCGCCGCACATCATCAACACCGAGATCATCATCGCCGTGCGACGGCCGTGACGGTCGGCGATGCGGCCGAACAGCCAGCCGCCGATCGGACGCATCAGGAAGCCGGCCGCGAACACGCCGGCCGTGTTCAGCAGCTGCGTGGTCGTGTTGCCGCTCGGGAAGAACGCCGGTGCGAAGTACAGCGCGCAGAACGAGTAGATGTAGAAGTCGAACCACTCGACGAGGTTGCCCGACGAGGCGCCGACGATGGCGAACACGCGCCGCCGGGTGTCATGCGCGGACAGCGCAGCTTGGTCGGTCTGGACGTCCATGGGTTGGTCTGTTCCTTTTAGTGCTTTCTGGGCGAGACGGCTCGCGGGCCGCCGCGTACGGTCGCACGTGGCACCGGTTCCGGCGGCACGGCGCTACGGGATTTTAGCGAAATGTAAAGTAACGGGCTTTCCGGGTTCGTCCGGATGTAGAAATTTTTTCTCCCGGTACGCGTTCGTCATATGAAAACGCCAGCCCTCAGGCTGGCGTCCGGTGCAAACTGTTCTCGGGCGATCGTCAGACGCGCACCTCCGGCGGCACGTAGCGGCACTCGTAGCGCTTGCGCACGGTCCCGGCCTCGTCGACGCTTTCCAGGAACACGTCGAACTGCCAGAGCCGCGCCATGTGCTTGAGCACTTCCTCGCTGTCGTTCGACAGATGGCGGTTGTCGGTCATGAAATGGCGCAGCGTGAGGCTGCGGTCGCCGCGCGTGTTCACGGCCCACACCTGGATGTTCGGCTCGCGGTGATGGATGTCGTACTGCCGCGACAACGCCTGCCGCACGTACTGGTAGCCGGACTCGTCGTGGATTGCCGACACCTCGAGCGAATCGCGCATGTCGTCGTCGAGCACCGAGAACAGCCGCATCTCGCGGATCAGGTTCGGCGACAGGTACTGCGCGATGAAGCTCTCGTCCTTGAAGTTGCGCATCGCGTAGTGCATCGCCGGCAGCCACGGGGTGCCCGCGATCTCCGGAAACCACTTGTAGTCCTCTTCCGTCGGCGCCTCGCAGATCCGGCGGATGTCGCTCATCATCGAGAAGCCGAGCGCATACGGATTGATCCCGCTGTAGTACGGCTTCGTGACGGGCGGCTGGTAGACCACGTTGCTGTGCGAGTGCAGGAACTCCATCATGAAGCCGTCTTCCAGCTTGCCCTGGTTGTACAGCGTATTCAGCAGCGTGTAGTGCCAGAACGTCGCCCAGCCTTCGTTCATCACCTGCGTCTGCCGCTGCGGATAGAAATACTGGCCGATCTTGCGCACGATGCGGATCACTTCCCGCTCCCACGGCTCGAGCAGCGGCGCGTTCTTCTCCGCGAAATACAGCAGGTTCTCCTGCGGCTCAGGCGGATAGCGTCCTTCCTGCTCCTCCATCTGCTCGGGCTTCTTGCCCGGCAGCGTGCGCCACAGCTCGTTGACCTGCGACTGCAGATACGCCTCGCGCTCGCGCCGCAGCGCGGCCTCCTTCGACAACGACGGCTTCTGCGGCCGCTTGTAGCGGTCGACGCCGTAGTTCATCAGCGCATGGCACGAATCGAGCAGTTCCTCGACGCGATCGAGGCCGTAGCGCTCCTCGCATTCGGCGACGTAGTTCTTCGCGTACACCAGATAGTCGATGATCGCGTGCGCGTCGGTCCACAACCGGAACAGGTAGTTGCCCTTGAAGAAGGAGTTGTGCCCGTACGCCGCGTGCGCGATGACGAGCGCCTGCATCGTCATCGTGTTCTCTTCCATCAGATACGCGATGCAGGGATTCGAGTTGATGACGATTTCGTACGCGAGGCCCATCTGGCCGCGGCGATAGCTTTTCTCGGTCGCGAGGAAGTGCTTGCCGAACGACCAGTGGCGATAGTTGACCGGCATCCCGACCGACGCATACGCATCCATCATCTGCTCGGCGCTGATCAGCTCGAGCTGGATCGGATAGATGTCGAGCTCGTACTGCTCGGCGACCTGCGAGATGTGCGTGTCGTATTCCTCGAGCAGCTCGAACGTCCAGTCGGACGGGCACGGCAGCGGCTTGCGTTCGGCAACGTTCATACGCGCTTCCTTCTGCCCGGCACCGGGCAAGTCGGCGGCCGGCGCCGCCGGTTCGGTCCGGCCGCTTTGCTGCGATGCGGCAGGCCCGGTCGTGTCGTCGCCGGAAGGGCGCGGCGCATAGCCGCGCGACTCGTTGTGCAGATGGCGGGTCGTCATGACATTTCCACCTGCTTTTCGAACAATTCGCGAAATACCGGGTAAATGTCGGCAGCCGATTCGACTTTCTTCATCGCGAGGTGCGGTTGCGACAGCGCCAGCTGTGCGTACTCCAGCCACAGGTTCTGCTCTTCCGGGGCGACCTGGATATACGCGAAGTAACGCGTCTTGGTGAGGATATCCTCTTCCAGGATTTTGCGACACTTCGGCGAATCGTCAGTCCAGTTGTCGCCGTCGGACGCCTGTGCGCCGTAGATGTTCCACTCGGTCGGCGAGTAGCGCTCGTTCATCACCTTGCGCATCAGCTCGAGCGCGCTCGACACGACGGTGCCGCCGCTTTCGGTCGAATGGAAGAAGGTGTCCTCGTCGACCTCCTCGGCGCGCGTGTGGTGACGGATGAACACGACCTCGATGCGCTCGTAGTTGCGCTTCAGGAACAGGTACAGCAGGATGAAGAAGCGTTTCGCGAGATCCTTGCGCTGCTCGTCCATCGAGCCCGACACGTCCATCAGGCAGAACATCACGGCCTGGCTCGACGGTTGCGGCTGCTTCACGCGGTTGATGTAGCGCAGGTCGAACGGATCGATGAACGGGATCCGCCAGATGCGCCCCTTCAGGTGATGGATCTCGGCCTCGAGCGTCGCGATATCCTCGCGACGGTCTTCCGGATCGAGCTTCATCACCTCGAGCCGCGCTTCGAGCTCGCGCAGCTCGTTGACGAGCGGCGAACCGAGCGCGATGCGTCGCCCGAGCGCGCTGCGCAGCGAGCGCACGACGTCGATGTTGTTCGGCGTGCCTTCCGCCGACCAGCCCGCGCGCACGTTCTTCCAGCTCGGCACCGTCAGCAGGTGCGTCTTCACGAGGCGCGGCAGTTCGAGATCGTCGAAGAAATACTGCATGAATTCGTCGCGGGACAGCTCGAACACGAAGTCGTCCTGCCCTTCGCCTTCGTTGCTCGCCTGACTGCCGCCGCCGCCCGAGCCGCCCTGCGGACGCGGAATCTTGTCGCCGCGCACGTAGTCCTCGTTGCCCGGGTGCACGTATTCGCGACGCCCGCCCGGCGCGTGCCGGAAATTCGGCTCGGCGATGTCCTTGCGCGGAATCGTGATGCTTTGCGTGCTCTGGATATCCTTGATGCTACGGTCGCGCACCGCGTCGGACACGGCACGACGAATGTAGTTCTTGACGCGACGCAGAAAGCGTTCGCGGTTGGCGATGCTCTTGTTCTTGCCGGCCAGCCTGCGGTCGATGATTTGATGAAGCACTCCCGGTCTCCCGCTCGAAAGTCGATCTGCCGGGGCACTCGCCGCGCATGCCGTCTGCCGTCATGCGGGCGGCGCCTCTGAAAGCGCCCGTACGGACTCGCCGCACGGGCGCGGTACCGCGCGCGTCATGACGACTTGCGCACGCGCAGGTACCAGTCGCAAAGCAGCCTCACCTGCTTCGGCGTATAGCCCTTCGCGACCATCCGGTTCACAAAGTCCTCATGCTTGCGTTGCTCCTCCGCCGAGCCCTTCGCATTGAACGAAATGACCGGCAACAGTTCCTCGGTATTCGAGAACATCTTCTTCTCGATCACGACGCGCAACTTCTCGTAGCTCGTCCACACGGGGTTCTTGCCGGCGTTCGCCGCCCGTGCACGCAACACGAAGTTCACGATCTCGTTGCGGAAATCCTTCGGATTGCTGATCCCGGCCGGCTTCTCGATCTTCTCCAGTTCCGCATTCAGCGCGGCGCGGTCGAAGCTCTCGCCCGTGTCGTGATCGCGGAATTCCTGGTCCTGGATCCAGAAGTCCGCATACGTGACGTAGCGGTCGAAGATGTTCTGCCCGTACTCCGAATACGACTCGAGGTAAGCCGTCTGGATCTCCTTGCCGATGAACTCCGCGTAGCGCGACGCGAGCACGTCCTTCACGAACGACAGGTACTTCTGCTCGGTCTCCGGCGGGAACTGCTCGCGTTCGATCTGCTGTTCGAGCACGTACATCAGGTGCACGGGGTTGGCCGCGACCTCGCTCGAGTCGAAGTTGAACACGCGCGACAGGATCTTGAACGCGAAGCGCGTCGACACGCCGGTCATCCCTTCGTCCACGCCCGCGTAGTCGCGATACTCCTGGTACGACTTCGCTTTCGGATCGGTGTCCTTCAGGTTTTCGCCGTCGTACACCTGCATCTTCGAGAACAGACTGGAATTCTCCGGCTCGTGCAGGCGCGACAGCACCGAGAACTGCGACATCATCTTCAGCGTGCCCGGCGCGCACACGGCCTCGGCCAGCGACGAGTTGCGGATCAGCTTCTCGTAGATCTTGATCTCTTCCGACACGCGCAGGCAGTACGGCACCTTCACGACGAAGATCCGGTCGAGCAGTGCCTCGTTGTTGCGGTTGTTGCGGAAGGCCTTCCACTCCGACTCGTTCGAGTGCGCGAGGATCACGCCGTCGAACGGAATCGCGCCGAATCCTTCGGTGCCCTTGAAGTTGCCTTCCTGCGTCGCGGTCAGCAACGGGTGCAGCACCTTGATCGGCGCCTTGAACATTTCGACGAATTCGAGCAGGCCCTGGTTCGCCAGGCACAGGCCGCCCGAGTAGCTGTATGCATCGGCATCGTCCTGCGCGTACTGTTCGAGCTTGCGGATGTCGACCTTGCCGACGAGCGACGAGATGTCCTGGTTGTTCTCGTCGCCAGGTTCCGTCTTCGCGATGCCGATCTGCCGCAGGATCGACGGAAAGCGGCGTACCACGCGGAACTGGCGGATGTCGCCGTTGTATTCGTGCAGGCGCTTGACGGCCCACGGACTCAGGATGCTCTTCAGGTAGCGGCGCGGAATGCCGTACTGCTCTTCGAGGATCGGGCCGTCTTCGTCGTAGTCGAACAGCCCGAGCGGCGATTCGTTGACGGGCGAACCCTTCAGCGCATAGAACGGCACACGCTCCATCAGCTGCTTCAGCCGCTCGGCGATCGACGACTTGCCGCCGCCCACCGGGCCGAGCAGGTAGAGAATCTGCTTCTTCTCTTCGAGCCCTTGCGCAGCGTGGCGGAAGTACGCGACCACCTGCTCGATCACTTCCTCCATTCCGTAGAATTCACGGAACGCGGGATAGACCTTGATAACCTTGTTCGCGAAGATCCGCGACAGGCGCGGGTCGATGCGGGTATCGATTTGTTCGGGTTCCCCGATTGCAGCCAGCATGCGTTCGCCAGCCGTGGCGTACGCTGACGGATCGTTCTTGCAGAGCGCGAGGTACTCCTCCAGCGAGAACTCTTCCTCTCGCGTTTTTTCGAAGCGGTTCGCGAAGCTGCTGTAAATATCCATGCTACCTCCCTCGCCTGAGTCTGAAGACGTGCCTGCCTTCTATGACTGCGCAGAAGCAAGCGCGTTCGAATTCATCCTAAACCCTTTCTTATTTTTTTTCACGAACTCTTCGTATGAAGTTCGTCATTCTCGACAACACCGCTTGGACAACGCATTTCGACGCTTTACAATCGATCTCCCGTGTCGCGGAAACGGCATCCGCCACCTCTCGTCGAGCATCGGAACGTCTCGTGCGTTGGACACCTCCGTCGTCGTCGCGGCACCCTTCACTCCCCCTTCATCCCTAGACGTTCGAGCGGACGTTTACGACGACACGCCGCGCGCGCCGTTACAAATTTTTTTCGCATCGTCCGGAGATACCCGTAGTGCGGATGCGAACACGCAGCGCGCGGTGACGCACGAACGTTCACGTGCGTTGTCACATTCCATCGGTCGAAACGACGACGCCCGCATGTCGCGGGCGTCGTGTGCTGCCAAATGGGGAGAGATACGGGGAAAGATACCGGGGAGCGTTACCGCGAAAAGATGCGCGTCACGCGCGAATCAGAACGTTTCCCAGTCGTCGGCGCCGGCAGCCACCGGCGCGGGTGCAGCGGCCGCCGGCTTGCGCGCCGGCGCGACGCGCTTCGGCGCCGCATCACGATCGTCGCGCGCCACGGCCGGCGCGGACGGCGCAACCGGCACCGCAGCCGCTGCGGGCACCGCGCGCGGCGCCTGACGTGCGGCGGCAGCGGTCGCCGGCTGCGCCGCGTCGTCGTCGATCCGGAACACCGACGCCGTCTCGCGCAGGCGCGCGGCCTGTTCGTCGAGCGATTGCGCGGCGGCCGCCGCTTCCTCGACAAGCGCGGCGTTCTGCTGGGTGACTTCGTCCATCTGCGCGACCGCGCGCGCGACCTGGTCGATGCCGCCGCTCTGTTCCTCGGACGCCGCCGCGATCTCGCCCATGATGTCGGTCACGCGCTGCACCGCGCCGATCACGTCGCTCATCGTGCGGCCGGCTTCGTCGACCAGCGCCGAGCCGGTCCGGATGCGCTCCACCGACGCGTCGATCAGCATCTTGATCTCCTTGGCCGCGCTCGACGAACGCTGCGCGAGACTGCGCACCTCGCCCGCGACGACCGCGAAGCCGCGGCCTTCCTCGCCGGCGCGCGCGGCTTCGACCGCCGCGTTCAGCGCCAGGATGTTGGTCTGGAACGCGATTCCCTCGATGATCGCGATGATGTCCGCGATCTTCGCGGAGCTGTCGTTGATCTCGCCCATCGTGCCGACCACCTGGACGACCACCGTATTGCCCTTGTTTGCAATCTCCGACGCGTTCGCGGCCAGCGAGCTTGCCTGCCGCGCATTGTCGGCGTTCTGCTTCACGGTACCGGTCAGCTGTTCCATGCTCGATGCGGTTTCCTGCAGCGCCGACGCCTGCTCTTCCGTGCGCGACGACAGGTCGATGTTGCCGGCGGCGATCTGGCGCGCCGCGGTCGCGATCGACTCGCTGCCGCCGCGCACGGTGCGCACCGTGTCGACAAGGCCGCGCTGCATCCTCGCGAGACCGTCCAGGAGCTGGCCCATTTCGTCGCGCCGATGCACGACGATCGCGCGGCGCAGGTCGCCCGCGGCGATCGCGTCGAAATGCGCGAGCGCGTCCGCGAGCGGACGGCCGATCGCACGGCTGAGCGTCAGCCAGGAAAGCGCAGCGGCAACCAGGCCGGCCGCCAGCAGGACGATCGACAGCACGCGCAGCGTGTCGTACATCGCTTCCGCGCGGTCGAAGTCCGTCTGCCCGGCACTGAACTGGAAATTGCGCAGCGCTTCGCCTGCGGTCGCGAGCTCGTTGTAAAGCGCCTGGAGCTGTTTGGCGCCCTCGCCGATCCGGTCATGGTCGCCCGCCGCGACCAGGCCTCCGAACGCGTCGCAACTGCGCTGCAGCGCCAGCCGCTTCGCGGCGACGTCCTGCGCGAGACGGTCTTCCTCCGGGCCGCGCGGCAGTGCAAGGTATTTTTGCCACCACGCGTCGGACTGCGTGCGCATCGCGCGGCTGCGTTCCACGGCGGCAGCCGAGTCGGGCGTGCCCACCAGCAGCGCGGCGCGATCGAGCGCCAGGCGCTCGCGCGCCGCGTACATTTCGGCGACGGCCACGTCGACCGCGCTCGGCATCTGGTTCGTGAAAATCTCGCGCGTCGCGTCGTTCGAGCGCGTCATCCCGTACACGCCGAGCACGCCGAGCAGGCCCAGCAGTACTGCGAGAAACGCCATCGTCAAACCGATGCGCGCACGTATCGTCAGGTTTCCGATCACCATCATTCTTCCTGTATTGCGTCGTCGTGAACGGGCAAGGCCCGTTTTTCGAAACAGTGTTTCGTCCTGATGTATTTACGACCGGATGTAGCGCAGCTTGATGGTATTCACGCCAATTTTTTCAGCAATTCCTCCGTTCATTACGGATTTCCGAATAATAGGGGCGAAGCATCGCCGGCCCTTCGCGAAAGCGCGTGGCAAGCAATCCGAGGTCAGGCAAGTGGGGAAAGATGGCCGGCCGCGTGCTGTCGCACGCGCCGGCCCGGATGCGCGATCCAGCCCTATTCGGCCAGTTCGGCGAGCGTGGGAATCGACGGCTGCGCGCCTGCGCGCGTGACCGACAGCGCCGCCGCGCGTTGCGCGAAGCGGATGGCGGCGTCGACGTCCGCGCCGGCCGCGAGCCGTGCGGCGAAACCGCCGATGAAGGTGTCGCCCGCCGCGGTCGTGTCGACCGCCTTGACGACGGGGGCCGGATAGTGGCGTGCCGCGCCGTCGGCCGTCAGCGCGAACACGCCGCGCGCGCCGAGCGTGATCAGCACGTTGCGCGCGCCGGTTGTCCGCAACGCACGCGCCGCGGCTTCCGCCTCGGCCGGATTGCGCACCGGCAGCCCGGTCAGCGCGGCCGCCTCGACTTCGTTCGGAATCAGGTAATCGACCAGCGGCAGCCAGCCGTCCGGCAGCGGCGCGACGGCAGGCGCCGGATTGAGCACCACGGTGCGGCCGAGCCGCCGCCCGGCCGACAGCGCAGCGAACACGGCGTCCGGCGGCGTTTCGAGCTGGCAGATCAGCACGTCGGTCGCGGCCAGCGCCGCCTCGTGCCGCGCCACCGTATCCGTCGTGACTTCGCCGTTGCCGCCCGCGACGATCACGATCGTGTTCTGGCTGGCGTCGTCGACGACGATCAATGCGACGCCGGTCGACGCCGTCTTGCTCGTCGCGAGCCGCGAGCAGTCGATGCCTTCGGTCTCGAGGCCGGCCCGCAGCGCGGTGCCGTGCGCATCCGCGCCGACGCAGCCGATCATCGCGACCTGCGCGCCGAGCCGCGCGGCCGCGACGGCCTGGTTGCCGCCCTTGCCCCCCGCGGCCTGCGCATACGCGTGACCGGCGAGCGTTTCACCCGGCAACGGCAGCCGCGACGCCCGTACAACGAGATCCATGTTGAGGCTGCCGACCACCGTCACGCGGCCGGCACCTGCCGCACGCGCCGTCATGGGCGAGCACCGGGCGCGGCCGGCTCGCGGTAAACCGCCGTCGATTCGCGCAGCACGAGCCGCGGCGACACGACGCGCCGACGGCTCGGCGCGGCCGTCGAGCCGCCGCCTATCCGCTCGATCAGCGTCTGCGCGGCCATTTCGCCGAGGGCGCGCACCGACTGGCCGACCGTCGACAGCGCCGGATAGGTATAACGGGAGAATTCGATGTCGTCGAAGCCGATGATCGAGCAGTCGTCCGGCACGCGCATGCCGCGCTCGGCCGCCGCGCGCAGCGCGCCGACGCCCATCAGGTCGTTGCCCGCGAAAATCGCGCTCGGGTGCACCGACTCGAACAGCCGCGATGCCGCGTGATAGCCGCCCAGGCACGAAAAGTCGCTTTCCGCGATCGCGCCCGGCACGATGTCGATCCCGCGCTCGGCCATCGCGCGGATGAAGCCGTGCACGCGCATCGCGCTGACGGCCGTGTCGGTCGGCCCGGTGATGCAGCCGATCTTCGCGTGCCCGAGTTCGAGCAGGTGGCGCGTCGCCAGATAGGCGCCGCGTTCGTGGTCGATCTGCACGAGGTCGGCCGCGAGCCCCTCGATGTTGCGGTCGACGACGACGAGGGGCGCATGCGCGTCGGCGAGCGTCTGCGCGAGCACCGCGTCCTCGCCGGCCGACGCGACGATCAGCCCGTCGATGCGCTTTTCCTGCAGCACGCGCAGGTAGTTGCGCTGCTTCACGGGATCGTCGTCCGAGTTGCAGAAGAACACGCAATAGCCGTTGGCCGCGCACTGGTCCTCGATGCCGCGCGCAAGCTCCGCGAAGTACGGATTCGTGCTGTTCGGCACGACGAGGCCGATGGTCGCCGTCGAGCGCGCCTTCAGCGAGCGCGCCACGGCCGACGGCACGTAGTTCAGCTCGCGGATCGCGCCTTCGACCTTCGCACGCACATCCGCGGACACCGGCCGCGAATTGTTCACCACGTGCGAGACGGTCGTAAACGACACGCCCGCCATGGCCGCCACATCCTTGATCGTCGCCATTTCCCGTTTCTCTCTGGTCTGCTTTCTGTGTAGTTCTACCGGGCGCGCGCGCGCCGGCTGCGATACGTATCGAGCACGACCGCCACCACGATCACCGCCCCGGTGATGATCCGTTTGGTCGGCTCGTTCGCGCCGATCTGCGCCAGCCCCGCGGCCAGCACGGAGATGATCAACACGCCGAAGAACGTGCTGATCACCGAGCCGCGCCCGCCCATCAGGCTCGTGCCGCCGATCACGACGGCTGCGATCACCTGCAGTTCGAGGCCCACGCCCGCGTTCGGGTCGGCGGCCTCGAGCCGCGAAATCTGGAACAGCGACGCGAGCCCCGCGAGCGCGCCCATCAGTGCGAATACGAGGATTTTATACGGCCGCGGGTTAACCCCGGCAAGCCGGACGGCTTCTTCATTCGTGCCGATACCGACAAGATAGCGCCCGAACACGGTGCGCGTGAGCACGAACTGCGCCGCGATCATTACCGCGACCGCGATCAGGAACGCCGGCGAGATGCCGAGCGCGATCGGGTTCGACAGGAAATCGAACGCGTCGCCGATGTAGGCCGTGCGCGAATTCGTCAGCTGGTACGCGACACCGCGCGCGGCCTCGAGCACGCCGAGCGACACGATGAACGACGGAATCCGCCAGCCCACCGTGATCGCGCCCGTCAGCGAGCCGGTCACGGTCGCGACCGCGATCCCGATCAGCGCGGCGGGCAGCGGCCCCCAATGCCATTTCAGCGCGGCCACGCTGACCATCGACGCGGCCAGCGCGAGCACCGAGCCGACCGACAGGTCGATGCCGGCGATGATCAGCACGAACGTCATCCCGACCGACATCACGACGAGATCGGGGATCTGGTTCGCGATCGTGCTGAACGTATCGTAGGTCAGGAAATGCGAGCTCAGCGCCGAGAACAGCGCGATCATCGCGGCGAGCGCGCCGGCGAGCCCGAGATAGTTCGACACGCCGAGCCGCGTGCCGGACAGCGTGCGCGCGCGGCGCCCGGTCACGTCCTGCTGCGCGCCGGCGTCGCTCGGGGATACGGGAGGCTGGGTCATTGCTGTCGTCCTGTCGTCGAAGAGGCGGAAGCCGCGCGCGGCGCGCTTTCCGCATCCGGATGGCGTGCGCCGCCGGGCAGCGCTGCGCGGCCGAAGCCGGCGAACGCCGCGGCCAGCAGCGCATCCTGGGTCCAGTTGCCGCGTTCGAACACGGCGGTCATGCGGCCGGCCGACATCACACCGATCCGGTCGCAGATCAGCATCAGCTCGCGCAGGTCGCTCGAGACGACCACCAGCGCCCGGCCCTCGCGCGCGAGCGCGCCCATCAGCGTGTAGATCTCGAATTTGGCGCCGACGTCGATCCCGCGGGTCGGCTCGTCGAACAGCAGCACGCCCATGTCGCGCGCGAGCCAGCGGCCGATCACGACCTTCTGCTGGTTGCCGCCCGACAGTTCGCCGACCGCCTGCGCGGCGCCGTGGGTGCGGATCCGCAGCGCGTCGATCTGCTGCTCGGCGAGCGCCGTCTCGCGCGCCGTATCGACGATGCCGCCGCGCGCGAGCCGGTCGAGCTGGCCGAGCGACACGTTCGACGTGACCGACTGCGACAGCAGCAGCCCTTCGCCCTTGCGGTCCTCGGTGATCAGCGCGATGCCGTGCTTCACCGCGTCGACGGGCGAGCCGATGCGCGCCGGCTTCAGCGGATCGCCGACCGCGATCATCCCGGCGTCCGGCGTGTCCGCGCCGTAGATCAGCCGCAGCAATTCGGTGCGCCCGGCACCGATCAGCCCCGAGATGCCGAAGATTTCGCCCGAGCGCACTTCGAGCGACACGTCCTGCACGGCCGTGCCGCGCGTCATGCCCGACACGACGAGGCGAGGCGCGCCGATGCGGCGCGCGCCGAGATCGATGTGCTCGCCGACCTCGCGCCCGACCATCAGCGTGACGAGCCCGTCGGACGTCGTCGCGGCCATGTCGCCGACGTGCACGAGCCGGCCGTCGCGCAGCACCGCGACACGCTCGGCGACCCGCGCGAGTTCCTCCAGCCGGTGCGAGATGTAGACGATCGCCACGCCGCGCGCCTTCAGCCGGTCGATCTGCTCGAACAGCAGTTCGACCTCGCGCGCGGTCAGCATCGCGGTCGGTTCGTCGAGGATCAGCACACGGCAATCGCCGATCAGGTTGCGAGCGATCTCGACCATCTGCTGGTGGCCGATGCCGAGCGCACCGACCGGCGTATCGGGGTCGACCGCGTCGAGCCCGACCTGCGCCATCGCGGCACGCGCATCGTCGCGCAGCCGCGCGCGATCGATGATGCCGAAGCGCCGCGGCAGTCGGTTCAGGAACAGGTTCTCGGCGACCGTCAGCGTCGGCAGCAGGTTCAGCTCCTGCATCACCATGCGCACGCCGAGCGCCTCGGCCTGTGTGCGGCTCGCCGGCGCGTAGGCCCGGCCGCCGAGTTGCATCGTGCCGGCGGTCGGGTCGACGAGCCCGCCGATGATCTTCGACAGCGTGCTCTTGCCGGCGCCGTTCTCGCCCGTCAGCGCGAGCGCTTCACCCGGCACGAGCGTCAACGTGACGTCGGCGAGCACCGGTTCGGCGTAGGTCTTGCCCACACCGGAAACGGACAGCACGGGAACGGCTGAACGGGAGGGTTGGAAGGTCGGTTCCATCGCGATCCTGGTTGCGGCCGCGCGCACGCGGCGCGCGGGTGTGACGCTCACAAGTGCATGTGCATGCAGTGGCCGTGATCGCGCTCACCCCGTATAACGGCCGCCGGCCCCGATTCTTGAGGCCGGCGGCCGCGACGGGGCGGCGTTACTTCGTCACGAGATCGACCGGCGTCTCGACCACGCCGGACATGTCGGCCTGCTTGCGATGCTCGGCGATCGCCTTGAGCGCCGTGTCGATGCCGAACACGGCCTGCTTCGCCGCGTACTGGTCGGCGGTCGCGAGCACGCGGCCGTCCTTCAGCATCGGCCTGATCGCGTTGATGTTGTCGTAGCCGACCACGAACACCTTGCCCTGCTTGCCCGCCGCGCGCACGGCCGACACGGCGCCGATCGCCATGTTGTCGTTGCCGCACAGCAACGCACGCAGGTTCGGGTATTCGTTGAGCATCGCGGACGCGACCGCATTGCCCTTGTCGATCTCCCATTCGCCCGACTGCACCGACACGACCTTCATCCCGCCCGCCTTCATCGCATCCTCGAAGCCGGCCGTGCGCTGCTGCGCGTTGGTCGTCGTCGACACGCCTTCGAGGATGCCGACCTGGTCGCCCGCCTTCAGCCGCTTCGCGAGGTAGTCGCCGATCTTGCGCGCGCCCTTGCGGTTGTCGGGGCCGACGAACGGCACGTTCAGGTTCTTCGACTTCAGCACGTCCGGGTCGAGCCGGTTGTCGATGTTCACGACGGTGATGCCCGCGTCGACCGCCTTCTTCACGACCGGCACGAGCGCCTTCGAATCGGCCGGCGCGAGCACGATCGCATCGACCTTCGACACGATCATCTGCTCGACGATGCGAATCTGGTTCGCGGTGTCGGTCTCGTCCTTGATGCCGTTCGTGATCAGGTCGAACTGGCCGGCGTTGTGCTTCTGGTATTCCTTCGCGCCGTTTTCCATCGTCAGGAAGAACTCGTTGGCGAGCGACTTCATCACGAGCGCGACCTTCGGCTTGGCCGCAGCCTGCGCATGGACGGCCGGTGCGGCAGCGACCGCGACAGCGGCAAGCGCGGCGGTCAGGAAGCGACGGCGAAAGAGGACATTCATACACATCTCCTGGCGACTGGCCCGACGGGCCAGATTATTGTTTGACTGTTGTTTTAATGTGAGCAAACGTTTGCGCTACACTTCCCGGGCATTGGCCATCGTTGCTGCTTGTCGGTACCACGGAATGGAAGCGAGGCAGACGGCCGACTGCCTGGCGCGTGCTGTCGTCGACGCGCCACCGCCGGCGGGACCCCGGCGGAGTGGAAGCTATGCTGTACCGTTTCGGTTCGACGCGCAACCCGTCTGATCAATATTTAAGGGTTTATTCGGAGCGCGCGGTTGCACGTGCCGATTGCGGCGCGTTACATGATCGAAGCGAGGCACGCGCATGCGCCGTCTTGTTTTTCTATTGGTCGGCGATCAGATGACGGTCGCCGCTCAAGGCAACCCGGCTTGTCAGCGACGGCTTCGATCGAAGGTTCGACGCGCCAGCACGCGATGAAATGGCGGATGCAACATCGGCGCCCGATGCAACGCGTCCGAAGGGCGCCAGCCGCGCCCCCGGAACATCGTCCCGCCGTCAGACCGCTTCGCGCAGCAGCCCCGCGATTTCCGCTTCGTTCAGGTGCGGCGCGAACATCTCGATCAACCGGTACGCATACGCGCGCAGGAATGCGCCCTTGCGCAACCCGACCCGCGTCGTGCTCGCCTCGAACAGGTGCTGCGTGTCGAGCGCGACGAGCCCGGTGTCGCGCTGCGGATCGAACGCCATCGCCGCGACGACGCCGATCCCCATCCCGAGCTCGACGTAGGTCTTGATCACGTCCGCGTCGATTGCAGTCAGCACGACGTCGGGCACGGCGCCGGCCTGTGCGAATGCCTGGTCGATGTGCGAGCGGCCCGTGAAGTCCTGGTCATACGTGATGATCGGGTACTCGGCGATTTCGTCGAGCGTCAGGTTCTCGCGGCCGACGAGCGGATGCCCCTTCGGCACGACGACCGTGTGGTGCCACGAATAGCACGGGAACGTGACGATGTCCGGATAGCGATCGAGCGCCTCGGTCGAGATGCCGAGATCGGCTTCGCCGTTCAGGATCATCTGCGCGATCTGCTGCGGGCTGCCCTGGCGCAGCGCGAGATGCACCTTCGGAAACACCTCGGTGAACTGGCGGATCACCTTCGGCAGCGCGTAGCGCGCCTGCGTGTGGGTCGTCGCGACGACGAGGTGGCCGCTGTCCTGGTCCGCGAACTGGCGCGCGACACGGCGCAGGTTTTCCGCATCCAGCAGCATCCGCTCGATCAGCTGGTGCACGGCCTTGCCGGGCTCCGTGAGCCCCGTGAGCCGCTTGCCGCGCCGGATGAAGATATCGACGCCCAGTTCATCCTCGAGATCCTTGATCTGCTTCGACACGCCCGACTGCGACGTGTACAGCACGTTCGCGACTTCCGTCAGGTTCATGTTCTGGCGCACGGCCTCGCGCACGAAACGCAATTGCTGAAAATTCATGGGTATGCCTCTTAGGCTGTCGTTGTTCGAATGTCGATTCGGAGCGGTATCCGCCCTCTTCTCTTTACCGCGGCCGGGCCTCAGTGCGCGGGAAATACGCGGACCGCGCGCGGCACGGCCGTCGCGCCGTCGCCGACCTGCAGCGCGAGCGCACGCCACGCGTCGCGATCGAGTTCCGCTTCGAGTGCGCCGCCCGTGCGCGCCTCGAGTTCGACCCGCACCGAGCCGCCGAGCGGGATCACGCGGCGCACGTCGACCGCGATGCCGTCGCGATGGCCGTCGCCGGCCGGCCACAGCTGCAGGTCGTGCGGCCGCACGTATGCGTTCGCGGGGCCCGCGAAATCGGCGTCGACCGCGATCGGCGCGGCCGCCCCCTCGGCCACGAAGCCGCGCCCGGCGACCGTGCCCGGCAGCCGGTTCGCCGCACCGAGGAATTCGTAGACGAACGCGCTTTGCGGATGATCGTAGACGTCCTGCGGGCTGCCGACCTGCTCCACATGACCGCGGTTCAGCACGACGATCCGGTCGGCCACTTCCAGCGCCTCCTCCTGGTCATGCGTGACGAAGATCGTCGAGATGTGCAGGTCGTCGTGCAGGCGCCGCAGCCAGCCGCGCAGTTCCTTGCGCACCTTCGCGTCGAGCGCGCCGAACGGCTCGTCGAGCAGCAGCACCTTCGGCTCGACCGCGAGCGCGCGGGCCAGCGCGATCCGCTGACGCTGGCCGCCCGACAGCTCGGACGGGTAGCGCTGCGCGAGCCAGTCGAGCTGCACGAGCTTCAGCAGTTCGTGCACTTTCTCGCGGATCACGGCTTCCGACGGCCGCTCGCGGCGCGGCTTCACGCGCAGCCCGAACGCGACGTTCTCGAACACGGTCATGTGGCGGAACAGCGCGTAATGCTGGAACACGAAACCGACCTGGCGCTCGCGCGCGCCGACCGACGCGACGTCGAGCCCCTGCAGCACGACCTGCCCGGCGTCCGCGTGCTCGAGGCCCGCGATCACGCGCAGCAGCGTGGTCTTGCCGCAGCCGGACGGCCCGAGCAGGGCGACGAGCTCGCCCGGCGGAAAGTCGAGCGACACGTTGTCGAGCGCGGTGAAATCGCCGAAGCGCTTCTGAAGGTGACGGACGGTGATACCCATTCTGGTTGCCTCTTTACGATTTCGACGAAATGGCGGCGGCGGGGCCGGCATGAGCGGGAACGTCATCGCGTGCGCCGGCCAGTTCGGCGGCGAGGTGACGCTCGGCGAGCAGCTTCAGCGCGAGCGTGACGAGCGCGAGCAGCGCCAGCACCGACGCCACCGCGAACGCCGCCGCGAAGTTGTATTCGTTGTACAGGATCTCGACGTGCAGCGGCATCGTGTCGGTCACGCCGCGGATGTGGCCGGACACGACCGACACCGCGCCGAACTCGCCCATCGCGCGCGCATTGCACAGGATCACGCCGTACAGCAGGCCCCACTTCACGTTCGGCAGCGTCACGCGCCGGAAGATCTGCCAGCCCGACGCGCCCAGCACGCGCGCGGCCTCTTCCTCGTCGGTGCCCTGCGCCTGCATCAGCGGGATCAGTTCGCGCGCGACGAACGGGAACGTGACGAAGATCGTCGCGAGCACGATGCCCGGCACCGCGAAGATGATCTGCACGTCGTGGCCCTGCAGCCACGGCCCGAGCCAGCCCTGCGCACCGAACAGCAGCACGTAGACGAGGCCCGAGATCACCGGCGACACGGAGAACGGCAGGTCGATCAGCGTCGTCAGCAACGCCTTGCCGCGGAATTCGAACTTCGCGATCGCCCACGATGCGCACACGCCGAACACGAGGTTCAGCGGCACCGCGATCACGGCGACGGTCAGCGTCAGCTTGATTGCCGACCATGCGTCGGGATCGGCGAGCGATTCGAGATAGAAGCCGACGCCCTTGCGCAGCGCCTCGAAGAACACCGCGGCGAGCGGCACGACGAGGAAGAACGCCAGGAACGCCAGCGCGACGCCGATCAGCAGCCAGCGCACGGCGCGCGGCTCGTTGACGGGATCCGGTTGTTTCGCGGCGCGCGCGCGCGCGGCGGACGGGTGGTTCAGCACGGCGGTGGACTCCTGGCTCATTGCTGGCCTCCGGCGGCAGTCGCGGCAACGGTGACGGTCGCGGGCGCGGGGCCGCTCGCGCCCTTGCTCGTGCGGCGCTGCAGATACCACTGCAGCGTGTTGATGAGCAGCAGCATCAGGAATGACACGACCAGCATCACGACCGCCAGCGCGGTCGCGCCCGCGTAGTCGTACTGCTCGAGCTTCGTGATGATCAGCAGCGACGTGATCTCGGATTTCATCGGCACGTTGCCGGCGATGAAGATCACCGACCCGTACTCGCCGAGCGCGCGCGCGAACGCCAGCGCGAAGCCGGTGAGCAGCGCGGGCAGCACGGCCGGCAGCACGACGCGGCGGAACGTCAGCCAGCGCGTTGCGCCGAGGCACGCGGCGGCCTCTTCCTGCTCGCGCTCGAAATCCTCGAGCACGGGCTGCACGGTGCGCACGACGAACGGGAGCCCGATGAAGGTCAGCGCCACCAGCACGCCGACCGGCGTGAACGCGATCTTGATGCCGAACGGCGCGAGATACTGGCCGACCCAGCCGTTGGTCGCGTAGACGGCGGCAAGCGAGATGCCGGCGACCGACGTCGGCAGCGCGAACGGCAGGTCGACGATCGCGTCGACGAGCCGCTTGAACGGGAACGTGTAGCGCACCAGCACCCACGCGACGAGAAAGCCGAACACGGCATTGATCACCGCGCCGCCGAGCGCGGAGGCAAACGTCAGCCGGTACGACGCGAGTACGCGCGGCGACGCGACGGCGGTGACGAACTGGTCCCACGACAGCGTCGCGGTCTTCAGGAACGTGGCGGCGAGCGGAATCAGCACCACGAGGCTCAAATAGGCCACCGTGATGCCGAGCGTCACGCCGAAACCGGGCAGCGCGCTCGGCTTGCGAAAGGTGTACGTCGTCATCGGATGCTCTTGCTGGGTCGTTGCTGCTCACGGGTCCGACGCAAACGCCGGCGCGGGGAGTCGCGCCGGCGGGCCGTCGGGGATGCGGCGCGCTGTCGTGGCGCGCCGCTGTCGTTATGGTTTGCTGCCTGGCGTTACTGCGGCTTGTAGATCGAGTCGAACACGCCGCCGTCCGCGAAATGCGTCTTCTGCGCATTCGTCCAGCCGCCGAACGTGTCGTCGACCGTGTACAGCTTCAGCTTCGGAAACTGCTTCGTCAGCTCCGCCGGCACATTCTTCGAACGCGGACGGTAGTAGTTGCGTGCCGCGATTTCCTGGCCCTGCGGGCTGTACAGGAAATTCAGGTAGGCCTCGGCCAGCTTGCGCGTGCCCTTCTTGTCGACCACCTTGTCGACCACGGCAACGGGCGGCTCGGCCAGGATGCTCACCGACGGCACGACGATCTCGAACTTGTCGGTGCCGAATTCCTTGATCGACAGGAACGCCTCGTTCTCCCAGGCGATCAGCACGTCGCCGATCCCGCGCTGCACGAAGCTCGTCGTCGCACCGCGCGCGCCCGAGTCGAGCACGCCCGCATTCTTGTAGAGCTTCGTCACGAATTCCTTCGCGCTCTGCTCGTTGCCGCCCGGCTTGTGGACCGCGTATGCCCATGCGGCCAGGTAGTTCCAGCGCGCCCCGCCCGACGTCTTCGGGTTCGGTGTGACGATCGAGATGCCCGGCTTGGTCAGGTCGTCCCAGTCCTTGATCCCTTTCGGGTTGCCCTTGCGCACCAGGAACACGATCGTCGACGTGTACGGCGATGCGTTGTCGGGCAGGCGCTTCTGCCAGTCCTTGTTGACGAGCCCCTTGTTGGCGATCGCGTCGATGTCGTAGGCGAGCGCCAGCGTCACGACGTCGGCCTGGAGGCCGTCGAGCACCGAGCGCGCCTGCGCGCCCGAGCCGCCATGCGACTGCTTGAAGTTGACCGTCTCGCCCGTCTGCGCCTTCCACGCCTTGCCGAACGCCTGGTTGAAGTCCTGGTACAGCTCGCGCGTCGGGTCGTAGGACACGTTCAGGAACGTCGTATCGGCCTGGGCATGCGTCGCGACGCCCAGCGCCGCCGCCGCGCCCAGCGCGAGTGTTGCGATCAGGCGGCCCACTCCGCCCACCAGCCCCGTATTGCGCTTCGCCATCCTTGGTTCTCCAGTGTTGTCGGTATTGCGATGTCGGGCCAGTCTAGCGAACGGGTTACATGATTAAAAATAATCGTTCCTTATTTTTTAATACTCAAAAGTGCTAACGCAGACGGGATGGACGGTTGAGGCAGATGAACCGGCGTCCGGGCGTCACGAAATCACGTCGGAACCGGCGCGATCGCGTCGAACCTCAAGTAACACTTGAAATTCGCGAAGTACTGTATAAAAATACAGCTCACTGTCTATCCATACAGTTCAGCCATGACCAAACTCACCGCCCGTCAGCAGCAAGTGTTCGACTTGATCCGCCGCGCGATCGAACGCTCCGGTTTCCCGCCCACGCGCGCCGAGATCGCGGCAGAGCTGGGCTTCAGCTCGCCGAATGCGGCCGAGGAACACCTCCGGGCGCTGGCGCGCAAAGGGGTGATCGAGCTGGCCGCCGGCGCGTCGCGCGGCATCCGCCTGCTCGGCATCGACGACGCCCCCCATCAGTTCACGCTGCCGCATGCCGGCCTGATGCAACTGTCGCTGCCGCTCGTCGGCCGGGTGGCGGCCGGTAGCCCGATCCTCGCGCAGGAGCACATCTCGCAGCATTACGCGTGCGATCCCGCGCTGTTTACCAGCAAGCCCGACTACCTGCTGAAGGTGCGCGGCCTGTCGATGCGCGACGCCGGCATTCTCGACGGCGACCTCCTCGCCGTGCAGAAGCGCACGGAAGCGAAGGACGGCCAGATCATCGTCGCGCGGCTTGGCGACGACGTCACGGTCAAGCGCCTGATGCGCCGGCCAGGCGGCCTCGAGCTGATCGCGGAGAACCCGGATTACGAAAACATCTTCGTCAAGGCCGGCAGCGCGGAATTCGCGCTGGAAGGCATCGCCGTCGGGCTGATCCGCTCGGGCGAACTCTGACAATCGGTCTCGCTGAGGAGAACATCATGGAACGCCTTTCCCGTTTGCTGCCTTTCCGTCAATTCGGTCGCCTGCGTCACCTGCGCGGCCGCACGCCCTGCGCGCCGCTGTCCGCCGCGGCGCCCGTGGTGAGCCAAGAAGTCGCAGTTGAACGGCAGGCGTCGCTGCTGCCCTCAGCGCTTCCCGCCTTCGCACGGGTCTCGCTGAACGCCGGCCTGCATCACGCGGAACCGGCGCGCCGTGCGCCCGTGCGCGTGTATCACGGCCGGTCGCGCCTGATCATGGTCGGGACGATCGATGCCGTGTGCCGGATGATCGATCGCTGCATCGACGAGGAACGATCGGCCACGCACGGCGGTCTCTGATTGCGGAACCTGTCCGCACCGGAGGCATCGTGACTGGATCTTCGGGCCGCGCGTGGCGGCTCAAGCCCCTGCTGATCGTCGTGCTGGCCGTCGCCGTTTTGGTAGCGATCGGCTATGCGTACGCATCGCCGTATGTCGCGCTCGGTCGCCTGAAATCGGCGATCGATGCGCGCGATGCGCAATCGGTCAGCGAATATGTCGATTTTCCATCGCTGCGCGTCAGTCTGAAGCAGCAGGTCACGGAAGAGTTGATGCACCGGATCGACGCGGTGAAGAAGGACAACCCGTTCGCGGTGATTGGCGCGCTGATCGGCTCTGCATTGATCGGCCCGCTCGTCGATGCGTATGCGACACCGGAAGGCGTCGCTGCGCTGATGAGCGGCATTCCCCCGCGCGGTAATCCGGGCGAGCGGCCACCCGAATGGTCGGGCCCACCGTCGAGTGGTGCGTCTGGCAACGCATCGGCCGCACCGCCGGCCAATCCGGCGAGCACCCCCGTACCGGGCAGCAATGCCTCGGTCGCGTCCGCGCCGGCCCCCGCATCCGCGCCAGCCGGCCCGGGCGACACGCGCCATCCGCAGCAAACGAGCGCCGGCTACCGGAATATCGATGAATTTGTCGTGACCTACCAGCGCAGTGCCGACGGCACGCGCTATGCGGCGATCTTCCACCGCTTCGGCCTGTTTTCTTGGAAGCTGTCCGCGATCGACCTGCACGCGTGAGCGGTCGCGATCGGGATCGATGCCGCTGCGGCGGCATGGCGAGCGACCGGCGCGAGTCGCAGGACAACCCGGCCGGTCACACGATCACTGTGTCACTTGCCGCTCGCGGTGGCCGCTTCGCGTTCGCGCGCGATCTCGGCCTTTTGCTCTTCCGCCGACGAACACGCGACCAGAATGCTGCAGTTCACGCGATCGAGCAGTTGCGTATTGCCCGACCCCATCCACCATCTCGACAATCCGCTGCGGCAGCGATGGCCGACAACGACGAGGTCAGCCTTCAACTCGGTCGCGAGATTCGCGATTTCGTCGATCGGATAGCCGAACGCAAAATGGCCTTCCGCCTGGACGCCGCGCTCGCGCAGCCAGTTCACGCCTTCCTGCAGGATCTCGCGCGCGGTTTCCTCGAAGCGGCCGCAGGCGACGTCGGTCAGCAGCCCCGCGCTTTGCGCGATGCTCGAGCGCATGTCGACGACCGACAGCAAATGCGTTTCCGCCTTCAGGTCCAGCGCGAGATTCGCACCGCACCGCAAGGCCTTGCGCCCTTCGAGCGTGCCGTCGTAGCACAGCAGAATCTTGTTGTAGCTAGCCATGAGACCTCCCTATCGCGACAACGTGCCCTATGCACTCATCATGGTGCGCCGCAATTGCGGACGCAAGGGATGGAAAACGCTGATTCGCCACGCGGGGCGCGTCGGCGATGATGCGGTGCACGATCCGTGCGCGCATGCACCGCGCCGCGCGTGCACGCCCTGAAGAGACGCAGCCGATGCACTAGAATGGCCCGTTCGTGTCCTCGACGTGCGTTCGCCCCGGTCATGCCCATGTGACACGCATTCGCCCGATCCGTTCGCCGACCGGCATGCCCATCCGGCCGGCCGCGGAACGCATCCGCTTAGAACGACAACCTGCCCATGTCCGTTGCACCGATCGATTTCCGGAACGTCGAAAAGCGCTATGGCGACAAGCTCGTCGTCAACGACCTGTCCTTCCACGTGCAGGCCGGCGAATGCTACGGCCTGCTCGGGCCGAACGGCGCCGGCAAGACCACGACGCTGAAGATGCTGCTCGGCCTCGTGTATCCCGACGCCGGCACCATTTCACTGTGCGGCGAACCGGTTCCGTCGCGCGCGCGGCATGCACGCCAGCGCGTCGGCGTCGTCCCGCAGTTCGACAACCTCGACCCCGACTTCACGGTCCGAGAAAACCTGCTCGTGTTCAGCCGCTATTTCGGGATGTCGGCACAGGCTTCACGCGCGCTGGTGCAGCCGCTGCTCGAATTCGCGAAGCTGGAAAACAAGGCCGATGCGAAGGTCGGCGAGCTGTCGGGCGGGATGAAGCGCCGTCTGACGCTTGCGCGCGCACTCGTCAACGATCCGGACGTGCTGGTGCTCGACGAGCCGACGACGGGGCTCGATCCGCAGGCGCGGCACCTGATGTGGGAGCGCTTGCGTTCGCTGCTCGCGCGCGGCAAGACGATCCTGATCACCACGCATTTCATGGAGGAAGCCGAGCGCCTGTGCGACCGGCTGTGCGTGATCGAGGAAGGCCGCAAGATTGCCGAAGGCGCGCCGCACGCGCTGATCGAATCGGAGATCGGCTGCGACGTGATCGAGATCTACGGGCCGGACCCGGTCGCGCTGCGCGACGAGCTGACGCCGTTCGCGACACGCACCGAGATCAGCGGCGAGACGCTGTTCTGCTACGTGAGCGATCCCGAGCCGCTCAGCGCCCGGCTCAAGGGTCGCACGGGATTGCGCTATCTGCATCGTCCGGCCAATCTGGAAGACGTGTTCCTGCGGCTCACGGGCCGCGAAATGCAGGACTGATCGATCATGGACGCACGCAACTATTCCGCCGCCGCGCCGTCCGCACCGCCACGCGAATCACGCTTCGCAGTCGCGCTGCCCGCGAATGCCACCAACTGGATCGCCGTGTGGCGGCGCAACTACCTCGTGTGGCGCAAGCTCGCGCTCGCGTCGCTGTTCGGCAATCTCGCCGATCCGATGATCTACCTGTTCGGGCTGGGATTCGGGCTCGGCCTGATGCTCGGCCACGTCGACGGCGTGTCGTATATCGCGTTCCTCGCGGCCGGCACGGTCGGTTCGAGCGTGATGATGTCCGCGAGCTTCGAGTCGATGTATTCGGGCTTCTCGCGGATGCACGTGCAGCGCACCTGGGAAGCGATCATGCACACGCCGCTCGCGCTGGGCGACATCGTGCTCGGGGAGATCGTCTGGGCGGCGAGCAAGGCGCTGTTGTCGGGCGTCGCGATCATGCTCGTCGCGGGCCTGCTCGGCTATGCGCGCTTTCCGTCGATGCTCGCGGCGCTACCCGTGATCGTGCTCGCCGGCCTCGCGTTCGCGAGCACCGCGATGATCGTCACCGCGCTCGCGCCGTCCTACGACTTCTTCATGTTCTATCAGACGCTCGTGCTGACGCCGATGCTGCTGCTGTCGGGCGTGTTCTTCCCGATCACGCAGTTGCCGCCGATCGCGCAGCATGCCGCGCACGTGCTGCCGCTCGCCAACGCGGTCGAACTGATCCGGCCCGCGATGCTCGGCCGGCCGGCGACGGACGCCGGCCTGCATCTCGCGGTGCTCGCGGGTTATGCGGTCGGCGGATTCATCGTCTCCGCGTGGCTGTTCCGGCGGCGCATGATGCGCTGACGGCCGGCGCGCACGGCACCGGCTCGCTGCGACGAAGCGGCGACGAAGCGGCGGCGGCGTTACTCGTCGTCGTCGCTCCACGGAATCTCGACGTCGGTCAGGAATGCGACGGTCGCCAGCGGGCCGCCTTCGTGGCGGCCGAGCTTGCCGTCCGCGCGATGCCATTCGACGCGGAACTGCGTACCCGGATCGTCGGCAACCAGATAGACCGCGCGCAATTCTTCGGCGTCGGCTTCGTCGACCGGACCGTCGAACGACACCAGCATCTTTTGCGGCCACAGGCCGTTCACCGGATCGTAGATGCGGTCGCCTTGCGGAATCTCGATGCTGGCCTCAACGCCAATCGTGGCGGAGGCTTCGATGATCATCGTGCCGAGCGCGTTCAGCACGGCAGTCGCCCGCGCGGAATTGGCCTGGCGGATCGCGAGATCGCCACGCGTCAGCGCCTTTTCGAGTCGAGGATGAATCTTCGGTTGGGTCATGCGTTTTCCTGTTTGCTTCTTGTAAAGGGCACCGCGCGCGTGAGGCGGCGGCGCCGGATGAATACGACGGTCATGCGACGGGACCGGTCGGCGCGGGCCGCAGCCCGCAGCGGCCACCAACGCAGGTCCGGTCGCCGGCAGCCGGGCATGTCGTGCCTCGCGCCTCGACCGGCCACGCGAGCCGGACTTGTCCGGCCGTCGCGCCCGCTCGCCGTCCCGTCCGCGAGTCCGTCAGAACCCGAATGCGATCGCGAGCAGCCCGCTCACGATCCCGAACACGACGACGAGGCCCGTGACGATCGCCAGCATGTAAGGCTTGAACGACCGCGCGAGCATCGCGAGCGACGGCACGCTGATCGGCGGCAGCGTCATCAGCAGCGCGGCGGCCGGGCCGACGCCCATGCCGAGCGACAGCATCGCCTGGATGATCGGCACTTCACCGGCCGTCGGGATCACGAACAACGTCCCCGCGACCGCGAACGCGATGATCCAGCCGAGATGGTTGCCGATGTCCGGGCCGATGTGCGGGAACAGCCACGCGCGCGCCGCGCCGAGCAGCAGCACGAGCACGATGTATTCGGGCACGAGCCGCACGGCCATGCGTGCGAGCAGCTTCATCCAGCGGACGAACGGATTGCCCGCGGCGGCCTGTTCGGCCACCAGCGCGGCGAGTTGCGCGTCGTCGATACTGCGGTCCTCCGGACGCGCGATGCGGTTCAGCAGATAGCCGATCCCGAATACCATCGCGATGCCGAGCACGAGCCGCAACGCGCTCCAGTGCCAGCCGAGCACGAAGCCCATGAACACCAGCGCGGCCGGATTCAGCACCGTGTTGCCGAGCCAGAACGCGACCGCGCCGCCCGGCGACGCGTGCCGCGCACGCAGGCCCGCGACGACCGGCGCCGCGCAGCACGTGCACATCATGCCCGGCAGCGACAGCAGGCCGCCCGCGGCGACACTGCCGAAGCCCGTGCGGCCGAGCACGCGCGCGACCCAGTGCGCGGGCAGCAGCGCCTGCACGGCCGAACCGAGCAGCAGGCCGAGCACCATGGCCTGCCAGATCGCCTTGCCATACGCCCATGCGTAGTCGAGCGCCGCCTTCAGCGACGGCTCGGGCGCGCTCGCCGACGTGCCCATCAGGATCGACTGGCCGATCGAATGATGCTCGGCGGCGACGAACGCCTTGTTGTAGTACGGGAACCATTTCACGTAGAACAGTCCCGCGACCGCGATCAGCAGGAAGGTCAGCCAGCCGAGCGCCGGACTGGGTTGGGTGCGTGTGGTCGTCATCGTGCGGTGGTCGTAGGGTTGTGGTCGGTGGCCGCTCGCGCCGCCCCGCCGGCCGCGGGCGAGGCCGGCAGCCCGGCCTGCGCGAGCGCGTCGAGCAGCGCGCGCGCCTGCTCGCGCCCGTCGGCCGCATTCGGCCGGAAAGTGAACGTCAGTGCGCGGTTCGGCTTGTTGTACGTGGCGCGGTAGGTGCGCGCATAGGCGGGATCGTAATGCTTGTCGATCAGTTCGGTGAACAGCTCGGCCCGCGCGTCGGCATCGATCAGCGCATGCCAGTGCGCCACCTCGTCACGGCTGTGCAGGCCGATCAGCCGATTGAGCTGCGCCTTGAACGCGGCCGGCTCGTCGAACAGGTGGGCATAGTCGTCAAGGAGAAACGCGATGCGTTCGTCGTGCGCCGCCTCGACCTGCACCCACGGCCCGGCGTGAAACGCGTCGATCAACGCGATCGGCAGGTGCACGAGCCCGATTCTGCGGCTTTCCGATTCGACGAACACCGGCCATTCGGGGTCGAAACGCCCGAGTGTCTCGACGAGCCCCGAATCGAAGCCCTTCTGCGACGGCTGCGGCTTGCCCGGCAGCGCGCCGAGCAGCGAGCCGCGATGGCGCGCGAGCGCTTCGAGATCGAGCGTCTGCGCCCCTTCGTCGCGCAGCGCGTTCAGCAGCCGCGTCTTGCCGCAGCCGGTATGACCGACGAGCGCGATGTAGCGAAACCGTGTCGGCAGCGTGTCGAGCGTCGCGCACACGGAGTGGCGGTACGCCTTGTAGCCGCCGTCGAGTTGGCGCGCCTGCCAGCCGATCAGGTTGAACCAGGTCGTCATCGAACCCGAGCGCTTGCCGCCGCGCCAGCAGTAGATCAGCGGCCGCCAGTTGCGCGGACGGTCGGCAAACGTGGTGTCGAGATGGCGCGCGATGTTGCGTGCGACCATCGCCGCGCCGACGCGCGTCGCTTCATACGGCGACACCTGACGGTACATCGTGCCGACGATCACGCGCTCCTCGTTGCTGAGCACGGGCGCGTTCAGCGCGCCGGGGATGTGATCCTCGGCGAATTCGAGCGGCGTACGCACGTCGATGATCTCGTCGAACTCGCCGGCGCGATCGAGGGTGACAATCAGGTTCTTCAATTTGGCGTCGAACAGGGGCGATGCGGCTCGGCGAGCCGCACGGGCACGGAAGGCGGATTCGCGATTATCTCACGCTCGGGCGTCCCGGGCCGCGCGCGGCAACCGGGGGCGGCGACGCGGCGCTCATCACGTCGATCAGATGGTCGCGAAACGCGCGCACCGACGCGGGCAGATCGCGCCCCGCCATGGTCTGCACCTGGATGCTGCGCTCGCGCAGCTGGGGGTTCGTGACGGGCACGACGACAAAGCCGTCCGCGGCGAAGCGGTCGCGTACCGACAGCAGCCCGGTGAACATGACCGCGCCGGTACGCTGCGCGTAGCGGTACATCACCGCGGTGTTGTTGCTGGTCAGTTCCGGCTCGAGCATGAGCCCGTCGAGCACGCACGCGATGTCGATCAGCTGGCGCACCGTCGTGCCGGCCTCGGGCAGCACATGCGGGTGCCGGGCGACATCGGCGAGCGACACCGAGTCGCGCGCCGCGAGCGGATGGTCGCGCCGCACGAGCGCGAAGACCGGCGCGCGCTCCGTGTGTTCGACGCGTACGCCCTGCTCCGGCGCCAGGCTGAACGTCAGCCCGATGTCGGCATCGCCGTCGCGCACGCGCCGCGTCGCCTCCGCCGGCGACACGACCCACACCGAGAAATCGACGCCCGGGTGGCGCGCCTTGAAGCCCGCGAGCGCACCCGGCAGGAAATCGATCGCGAACCCTTCCGAGCAGGCAACCTTCAGCAGGCTGCCGTGCAGCGCCTCCAGCCCGCCGATTTCCTTCATCACGTGCTCGGCCTCCAGCAGGCTGCGCTGCGCGAAGCCCAGCAACCGCTCGCCGGCCTCCGACAGCGCCATCCCGCGGGGCCGGCGCTCGAACAGCGGCGCGCCGAGCTCGCTTTCGAGCTTCGCGATCTGCCGGCTGATCGCCGAGACGGCCACGTGCAGCCGCGCCGATGCGTCGCTGATCGACCCGGTGCGCGCCACTTCGACGAAATACCGCAGCGCAAGACCATGCAGGAAAGCCGCCATCGTTCTGTCCCCGGGCCCGTCGCCCAGGCCGCTCCGCTTTGCCTTTTCGGCAAAGAAATGTTCGAAATTCGATCATTGTGACAAAAAAAAGGGCTTCCTAGAATCGATCGCACTCCCGGCCGTGCGCGCCGCGCCCGCCTGAAAACCGATACAGGAGACCCGTCTTGAGCCGTACCGCCGCCATCCAGCACGCGCTGAACCAGTTCGAATCGGGCGCATTCTTCACGACCCTGAGCCGCCGCGTCGGCCTGCGCACCGAAAGCCAGGACAGCGCCTCGGGCGCCGCGCTGCGCGCCTACCTGACCGACGAGATCGCACCGGAGGCCGCGCGCCTCGGCTTCACGTCGCGGATCGTCGAGAACCCTGCCGACGGCGGCGGCCCGTTCCTGCTGGCCTCGCGCCACGAGGACGACGCGCTGCCGACCGTGCTGATCTACGGCCACGGCGACGTCGTGCGCGGCTACGACGCGCAATGGCGGGCGCCGCTGTCGCCGTGGACGCTGACCGTCGACGGCGATCGCTGGTACGGCCGCGGCAGTGCCGACAACAAGGGGCAGCACACGATCAACCTGGCCGCGCTGGCGAGCGTGCTCGCCGCGCGCGGCGGCCGGCTCGGCTTCAACGCGAAACTGCT
Source organism: Burkholderia sp. SCN-KJ (assembly GCF_024656005.1). Lineage (NCBI taxonomy): Bacteria > Pseudomonadati > Pseudomonadota > Betaproteobacteria > Burkholderiales > Burkholderiaceae > Burkholderia > Burkholderia sp. SCN-KJ. Next base: position 154,392 of record NZ_JANKOG010000009.1, on the reverse strand, counting down.
GATCGAGATGGGCGAGGAAACCGGGTCACCGGGCCTCGACGCACTGTGCCGCCAGGAGCGCGACACGCTCGCGGCCGACGTGCTGATCGCGTCCGACGGGCCACGCGTCACCGCCGAACGCCCCACCGTGTTCCTCGGCTCGCGCGGCTCCGTCAACTTCAAGCTCAGCCTGCGCGCCCGCGACGGCGGCCATCACTCGGGCAACTGGGGCGGCCTGCTGCGCAACCCGGCGACCGTGCTCGCGAACGCGCTCGCGAGCCTCGTCGACGCGCGCGGCGCGATCCGCGTCGCGGGGCTGCGCCCGCCGCCGATCCCGGCGGCCGTGCGCGCCGCGCTCGCCGACCTGTCCGTCGGCGGCGGCCCCGGCGATCCGGCGCTCGACGCCGACTGGGGCGAGCCGGGCCTCTCCGCCGCCGAGCGCGTGTTCGGCTGGAATACGTTCGAGATCCTCGCGTTCAAGGCCGGCAATCCCGACCATCCGGTCAATGCGATTCCACCCGTCGCGTATGCGCACTGCCAGTTGCGTTTCGTGGTCGGCACCGACTGGGAGGCGCTGCATGCGCACCTGCGCGCGCATCTGGATGCGCACGGCTTCGCCGACGTCGAGATCGACGTCGAACGCGGCGCGCCGGCGACGCGCCTGCCGCCGGACGATCCGTGGGTCCGCTGGGCCGTGGCGTCGCTCGCGCGCACGACCGGCAAGAAGCCCGCGATCCTGCCGAACCTTGGCGGCACGCTGCCGAACGAAGTGTTCGCCGACACGCTCGGGCTGCCGACGCTGTGGGTGCCGCACTCGTATCCGGCGTGCTCGCAGCACGCGCCCGACGAGCACCTGCTCGCGAGCGTCGTGCGGGAAGGACTGCAGATGATGGCCGGCCTCTTCTGGGATCTCGGCGACGCCGCGCCGCCCGTTCGCCGCGCGGCACCCGCCGCGGCCGGCGCCGCCCTGTAACGCGCTTCGCCCCCTTTCTCGGGACTGCTCACACGATGAATACGACCACCCTGACGTCGCAGGACGCCGCGCGCCCCAGCACCGCGAAGATCCGCCGCATCATCTTCGCCGCGTCGATCGGCAATGCGCTCGAATGGTTCGACCTGATCGTCTACGGCTTTTTCGCGGTGACGATCGCCAAGCTGTTCTTCCCCGCGACGAGCGAGGCGACCTCGCTGCTGCTCACGCTCGGCACGTTCGGGCTGTCCTACCTGATCCGGCCGATCGGCGGCTTCGTGCTCGGCGCCTACGCGGACCGCGCGGGCCGCAAGGCGTCGCTGCTGCTGTCGATCGCGATGATGATGGCCGGCACGCTGCTGATCGCGCTGATGCCGACCTATGCGTCGATCGGCATCCTCGCGCCGCTCGGGATCATGCTGTCGCGGCTGATGCAGGGCTTTTCCGCCGGCGGCGAATTCGCGAGCTCGACCGCGTTCCTCGTCGAACACGCGCCGCAGCGGCGCGGCTTCATGTCGAGCTGGCAGTTCGCGAGCCAGGGTCTCGCGACGCTGCTCGCATCGGGCTTCGGTGCACTGCTGACGTCGACGCTGAGCACCGCGCAACTCGAAAGCTGGGGCTGGCGCGTGCCGTTCCTGTTCGGCCTCGCGATCGGCCCGGTCGGGCTCTACATCCGCCGCTACGTCGACGAAGGCATCGAGTTCAAGACGCAGGCGCGCTCCGCCGCGCCCGTACGCGAACTGTTCGCGGACCAGAAGATGCGCGTGCTGCTGTCGATCGGCGTGCTCGTGATCTCGACCGCGATCAACTACATGGTGCTGTACATGCCGACGTATGCGATCAAGCAGCTCGGGCTGCCGGCATCGACGGGCTTCGCGGCGACGCTCGCGACCGGTTTCGTGCTGACGCTCGTCACGCCGCTCGTCGGCCACCTGTCCGATCGCACCGGACGGATCCGCGTGATGGCGGCAGCCGCCGTGCTGATGCTCGTCACCGTCTGGCCGACGTTCGCGTGGCTCACGCATCACGCGTCGTTCGCGACGATGCTCGCCGCGCTGATCTGGATCGGCCTGCTGAAGGCGACATACTGCGGCGCGCTGCCGGCGCTGATGGCCGAGCTGTTTCCGTCGCAGACCCGTGCGACCGGTCTCGCCGTCAGCTACAACACGGGCGTCACGCTGTTCGGCGGCTTCGCGCCGTTCGTGATCACGTGGCTGATCAGCGCGACCGGCAACCGGCTGTCGCCGGCGCTGTACCTGATCGGTTGCGCTGTGTTGAGTCTTATCGCCCTGCTGGTCGCGCGCACGCGGCTCGGGATGCGCTGACCGCGCTCGCGAACAAAACGACGGCGCGGCAATGCGCGCGTGACGCGGCCCGTCGCGGCATCCGTGCCGCACGGGCCGCGCGCCATTTACCGTGACGTTTACGGCGCCGGATTCGGCTGCAGCTCGTGCAGCGCGTCGATCTCGGCGAGGATTTCGTCGGACAGCTTCACGCCGATGCTGCCGATGTTCTCCTTCAGTTGCGCGAGCGACGTCGCCCCGACCAGGTTGCTACGCACGAACGGCCGGCTGTTGACGAACGCGAGCGCGAGCTGCGCGGGCGACAGCCCGTGGCGCTGCGCGAGCGCGACGTAGCGCGATGTCGCTTCGACCGCCTGCGGCTTGCTGTAACGCTGGAAGCGCTCGAACAGCGTGATGCGCGCGCCGGCCGGACGTGCGCCGTTCTCGTACTTGCCGGACAGCCAGCCGAACGCGAGCGGCGAATACGCGAGCAGGCCGACGCCGTCGCGATGCGTGAATTCGGACAGGCCGTTCTCGAACGTGCGGTTCAGCAGGCTGTACGGATTCTGGATGCTCGCGATGCGCGGCAGCCCGAGCTTCTCGGCCGCGCGCAGGAACTGCGCGACGCCCCACGGCGTTTCGTTCGACACGCCGATCGCGCGGATCTTGCCGGCCTTCACGAATTCCGCGAGCACGCCGAGCGTTTCCTCGATCGGCACCGTATACGCATCGTCGACCCACGGATACGCGGGGCGGCCGAACGTCGTCGTGCTGCGATCGGGCCAATGCAGCTGGTACAGGTCGACATAATCGGTCTGCAGGCGCTTGAGGCTGCCGTCGAGCGCCTCGGTCAGGTTCTTGCGGTCGAACTGGTTGCCTTCGCCGCGAATATGGCGCGGATTGTGCGGCTGCCGCGCCGGGCCCGCGATCTTCGTCGCGAGCACGATCCGGTCGCGCTGCGCACGATGCTGCGCGAGCCAGGTGCCGATGTACTGCTCGGTGCGGCCCTGGGTATCGGGCTTCGGTGGGACCGGGTACATTTCCGCGGCATCGATCAGCGTGACGCCCTGCCCGAGCGCGTAATCGATCTGCTCGTGCGCGTCGCGCTCCGAATTCTGCTCGCCCCACGTCATCGTGCCGAGACCGATCAGGCTCACCTCGATGCCCGAATCGCCGAGTGTGCGGTATTCCATGCTGTTCCTGTCGCGTCAGTGGAAAGCAGAAACGCTATCACACTGAAGCGAATGCTTCAGATGGCCGATGCAGACGCTTACAGGCGGCCTTCTGCGGTGCGTGCGCGACGCATCGCCAATGCGGATTGCGTGGCACCGTCGCCGCCATCTGCGCGTCGTTCGGACGCGAACCGACGTCATGACGCCATTTGCGACATTACTGCGGCCGCTGAATGAAGCAGGTCGCCGATGCATGCGCGACGATCTTGTCGTCCGGCGTTTTCAGCGTGCCTTCGGCGACGCCCAGCGAACGCGACAGGTGAATCACGCGCCCTTCGGCGATCAGGTCGACGTCGCGCGGCACCGGACGCAGCATCTTCACGTGCAGGTCGACCGTGCCGTAGCCGACGCCCGCGTCGAGCATCGAATGCACCGCGCAGCCCGTGACCGAGTCGAGCACCGTCGCGGCGAATCCGCCGTGCACGCCGCCGAGCGGATTCAGGTGCCGGCCGTCCGCCCGCGCGGAAAACTTCACGTAACCGAGCTCGACGCCCAGCGGCCGCATCGGGATCGTCTCCGAGATCGACGCGAGCGGCACGTCGCCCGCCGCCGCCGCGCGCAGCAGTTCGAGACCGGACAGGGAAAGCGGATTCATCGGGTTGTCTCCTGATTGAATGCGCGTCGCCGCGCGAGTAAGTTCTAAATTGGAACTGATTATTGATAACCGCGCCGAGCTTGTCAATGCAGCCGGCGCCCGGTGCAACCGAAGGTCAGTTCTATAATCGAACCCGCTCCTTCGCTGAACCGTCGCACGAGACTCGATCATGAAATGGGATGACATCGGTACGCTGAACTGCTCGGTCGCGCGCACGCTTGCCGTGCTCGGCGATCGCTGGACCATGCTGATCCTGCGCAACGCCTTTCTCGGCTGTCGCCGCTTCGATGCATTCCAGACGCAACTGGGCCTCACGCGTCACGTACTGGCCGAGCGGCTCGCGCGCCTCGTCGACGAAGGCGTACTGGTCAGGCGCGCGTATCAGGAACGCCCGCCGCGCTTCGAATACCGGTTGACCGAAAAAGGCCTCGACCTGTACCCGGCCCTGCTCGCGCTGATGACTTGGGGCGACCGCTGGAAGGACGACGGCCAGGGGCCGCCGGTGCAATTGCGCCATCGCACCTGCGGCCAGCTGATGCATGCGGTCGCGGTGTGCTCGGCGTGCGGCGAGCCGCTCGACCCGCGCCACGTGCAGCCGGAACCCGGGCCCGGCTGGGTCGCACACGAGGTGGCCGGAACGCGCGATGCCTGACGCGTCGCGCCGAGCGCCGGCTGTACGCACATGGGTACGCCCATGACAGCGCGGCGCGGCCATCATGCGTGCGCGTGTTGCGTGCGTCTTCGCCCGACGCGCATCGTTCGTGTTGCCGCGCCCTGTCTGCCGTTCCCGTCTCGTCGATCGCACGCCGCATTGTCCCTGCGCCCGCACGTGCGAGCCGTTCGTCCCGCAGGGACCGTGCCGTCTGCGCACACACGCGCACCGCATCGACTTCCGTCACCCGGCACGACCGCCGAGCCGATGCAGGCGCCGCGCGGCATGATGAACATCACCGCGTCGAGCGCTGCAGGCAGCCATCCAGCGTCTTCCATTCGCATTCGGGCGTGACCGCGCCGCCGTGTCTGCGTTACACTCACGGCCCGCTGTCTCAAAAAAGATTCGCTGTCCAAGATGTTGTCGCGCAAACGCCTCGCCGCCGCCTGCCTCGCTGCTTCCCTCGTCGCCACACCCTTCGCCGCCTTCGGCAAGACGCACAATGAATCGCTGCTGCAGCAGGCGTTCGACTTCATCGCGCAACTGCTGCCGACTCCGACCCATGAAGCGCCCGCCACGCAGTCCGTCGAATCGGCGTTCTCGCCCGATGGCGGTGCGGAGGCGCTCGTGCTGAAGGCAATCGGTGCCGCGCGCACCTCGATTCGCGTGGCCGCCTACTCGTTCACGTCGCCGCCCGTCACGCGCGCGCTGCTCGCCGCGAAGCGACGCGGCGTGAATGTCGCGGTCGTCGTGGACGACAAGGGCAATCGCGCGAAGAGCAGCAAGCAGGCGCTGAACCTGCTCGTCAACGCGGGCATTCCGACGCGCACGATCGACGCCTATGCGATCCACCACGACAAGTACCTCGTGATCGATGCCGAACATGTCGAGACGGGCTCGTTCAACTACAGCGCTTCGGCAGCCAGCCGCAATTCCGAAAACGTCGTCGTGGTCTGGAACAATCCGCAACTCGCGTCGCGCTACCTCGCGCATTGGCAAAGCCGCTTCGACCAGGGCACGCCGTACCGCTCGTCGTACTGACGCTTCGCCGCACGCGATCGCAGGCGCCCTTCGTGCGCAGCGCGGCCGACGCGCGTCGTCGTCGCACATCCGCGCGTGATGTCATCAATGATCGGTGCGCATCGCATGGCGATCAACCTGGCCGAATGGCCTGCACACCGGGCGTGACGGCGCCGCGATCGCTGGAATCGGTTGAAATCAGTGGATGTCGGGCGATCGCCCGGCGACCTGCGTGGCCGCGACGCACCGGCCGGCATGCGCACGCGCTTCGCTTGCCGAAGGCTTCGGCCGATCGCGCGTACCGTCAGGCAACGCGTCGAGTACGCAATCCGCACTGAAGGTCAACGTGTTCTGGACCATCGGATAGAGCAGATACAGCGCCAACGCGAGATATCCGGCGTACAGAATTCGAACCATGGTGCGATAGACGAACGATTGATCTTGCCCTGTTTACGGCATCACGTCGGACAGCTTGAGCACCGGGCATCGAATTGCACGGCCGGCGGCAACGCACGACGCGTGAAGCGTCCGTATTGCATCGACATGGCTACAACGCGTGGTGGCAGCACGATGGAGAATGCGTGATGCTGCTCGACGGGCGCTCGTCGAGCGTTGCGGTATCGACAGAAGCGAAGCACGCCGCCCGGCTTGCGCGAGCGCCGAACGACATACGATCTCGCGCGGCATCGCGCGGTCGCCGACCGGCTCGGATCGGCCGATCGGCACAGGTACGAATCCGCGGACAAGCGGCGAAGCAACGCCGCCGGCACCTGAACGCGGACGAGCCGCGCGCCGATACGCGCGGCCATGAGCCACGTTCAGTCGCGTTCAACCGGATTCGCCCGGCCCGGTCAGGCTCCGCACGGCGGCGCGCTCGCCATCGCTTCCGCGATCTGCTCGGGCGTCAGGTCGCGCTGGTGGGTCGCGATCGACCAGCGATGGCCGAACGGATCCTCCACTTGCCCATAGCGATCGCCCCAGAACATGTCGGCGGCCGGCATCGTGACTGTCGCGCCGGCCGCGACGGCCTGCGCGATCGCCGCATCGGTGTCCGGCACGAACAGGTGCAGGCAGACCGGCGTGCCTTTCAGCGTCTTCGGCCCGAGTGCGCCGTGCTCCGGCATTTCATCCACAAGCATCAGCGTCGAATCGCCGATGGCGAGGCATGCGTGCGCGAGCCGGCCGTCCGGGGTCGGCAGGCGGAACCGTTCGGTCGCGTTGAACGCGCGCTTGTAGAAGTCGATGGCTGCGGCGGCGCCGGCGCAGATCAGATGCGGCGTCAGCGTGCGCATCCCTTCCGGGATCGGATTGACGGATGTGGTCATGGGTGTCGCTCCTTCAGTCGGTGTCGTGTCGGAAATCGGGACGGACGCACGATGCGCACGCCTCCGATGCTACGACGGACGGGCTCGACGAAAATCGACACGCCGGACGACATTTTTTTATTCGCGACAGGCGCCGGAGCAGGTTCGGCCTGACAACGCGCGAGCATCAGGCAGCGTGCGACGTCCAATGGGGCGATCGCACATCCGGGCATGGCCTCGTGCGCGATGGCACGGCTCGTGGGAACACGCGCCGATCGCCGCTCAGATCTGCGGAAGGTCGCGCAACGTGCGCGACTCGCTCGTCGCATCGATGTCGAGTTCGATCCCCTCCGACGCGTCGCGATACAGCACGCGTTTCAGCCGCGGCCCCACCGCTGTGCCGTCCGCTTCGTCAAATACGGCGCGAACGTCGTTGCCGGCGGCAAGCGCGCGTGCCACTTCCGCCACCGACGCCTCGCTCGGCGTCGCCGCCCACGACCGGTCCGCCGGATTGACGGCCGCCCAGCGCACGTGCGTCACACGCGCACTGCGCACATCGATTCGGACACCATTCACCGCGAACATCGACATCGGAATCTCCTTCGAAACGGTTGCGGCCGGGCGAACGCCCGACGATGGAAACCGGCGATGGCGCGACAGCACGCGTTCGATCGCCACCGGACCCGCCGGACGCGCGATCACCGAGGCACGCAGCTTCGGCCAACGCGATTTTCGATGATACATTGGGACGCTTTGCAACCGTCAACAGACAATCGTGCACGGGAGAAACACATGACCGACGCCTGGGGAACCTTCCCTGCCAGAATGGGCGACCATCAGGCCTTCATCAGCTTCAATCACGGCTTTGCGGAAATCGCCGAAAGCGACCCGCGCACGTCGCTGCTCAGCGTGCGCGTCACCCTTGCGCATCCGACGCCCGACGGCCTGCCGAGCGGTGACGAATTCGCCGATCTCACGAAGATCGAGGATCTGCTGGACGCCGCGGTGACCGCGAAAAACGGCGTGCAGGTCGGCCGCATCACGGTCGACGGCAACCAGGATTTCCTGTTCTACGTGCCGTTCGACCAAGCAGCCGCGGGCGAGATCGTCGACTCGCTGGCCGAACAGACGACCTACGCACTTCAGTACGCCTATCAGGACGATCCGGACAAGGAAACGTACTGGCGCACGCTCTACCCGACCGACGACGACTGGCAGCTGATGCGCGACATGCGCGTGCTCGAGGCGCTGCGGCAGAAAGGCGACGTGAGCGACGTGAGCCGGCGCGTGATGCACTGGGCCTACTTCCCGGAACCCAGCGACGCGCACCAGTTCGCCGACTGGGCCGAGTCGAAAGGCTATCTGGTCGAATCGGTCGCGCCCACCGAGGATGGCAAATCGGCCGTGCGGTTCGCGCACGAAGGCACGACGGCGCTGGCCGACATCACGCACCATACACTCGAGATCAATCGCGAGGTGCGCTCGCTCGGCGGCGAATACGACGGCTGGGAAACCAGCGTCGAACAGGCAGGCTGATTGCGCTGACACGCGCGTGACGCGCGATCGGACCGTGACGGGTTCGGGACCGAAAGCATCCCGGCGGCGCGACCGCGTACCGTCGGGACCCGGGCATCGCCGGCCGCAACCGCCGATCGGCCCAAGCGATCGCTCGGCCACGAGGAATGCGATTCATACGGATCAGGCGAACGGATGCCGGGACGCGAAACGTCGCTTGCCGAACGCCTGTCCGGTTCCGCCGACGCGGCTTGCATGCGTCGTGCGGCCAAAAAGCCCCCGCTCCTGCGCGAGCGAGCGGGGTAACGGTTGACCGGGCCGGGGTAGAACGGTCAACCGGCCAGATTGTCATCGTGGCCCGTGCAACCGTCTGTGCGGCAACTCACCCTTTCAACCGGAAAGCCCGGCCGAGCACGACGAATTTCTTGCCGTCCTCGCTGACGATGAATCGATCGACCGTCTCTTCATATCGGCCGTTTTCGAACAGCGTTGCGGTACATCCTGCCAGACTGGCGGCAGCGACGAGCGCGCCGGCAGTCAGCAGCGTTCTTCTTTTCATGTTTCGAGTCCGGATTTTTTTGATTTATATCGGCGATTTTTAAATCGCGCCAGTCTCCGGTATCGCGCATGCATTGTCGAAGCGGCGTGATGCCGCTTTCCGTGAATCCGCGCTTTTCTTTCCGGATTTTCGTGAAACGACGTTTCACGATCTAATCCACTCTTTCTGGATGGAACGGTGCGAACCCGACGCTATGCCGGGCCGTCCGTGAACCATCCTGCAATCATGTCGATCCAGTCGAGATCGCTGGCGATTTCGACGACGACGTCGCTGATGGTTTCTTCGACTGAAGAATCGCTGGCGACCGCACTGGCGGTACCCGCGGCAGCACCGGCTGCGACCGCCTTCGCAGCTGGGATTTCGACGAGCGGCGCGCCCTGCGGGCTGACCAGCTGCTCCAGCCAGTCGACGATACTGGCACGCGCGTCGTCCTCGTCGGCGAAGTCGTTGCGCTTCAGAAAACGATCGAACACGACCCACGCGAGCGTCTTGCTTCGGGAAACGGAATCCAGTTGCCACTCGACCACGGCGACCCGCCCCGTTTCCCGGGTTTCGAGCGTCGCTGTGAAGCGGTAATCGAGATATTCGATCTCAAGTTCAGGCGACATGATTTTCTGCGGCCAATCCGCCCTCTCGGTTCTTATTGATGTGCCACGCCAGTCCGGTTTCACGCGCCGCGTGAATCTTGTGTGAATTCCGGACCGCATGGCATGCCGACAGGCAGTATCGCGATATTCTCGCAAGCTGTCGACCTCGACTGAAAATGCATGGCCGCCCCCGTCCAGTACCCGATACCCGTTGCGTGATCGATTCCGCGCCGCGTTCTTTCGCGCATGATTCCGCCGGGTCGATTCCGGGTATCCGCCTGCTCCGCGGCGGCAGCCGCGCTGCTACACTCCGGCCACAAAAAACGCTTGCCCCACCCAAGGAAACAATGACAGTCGCTCGGGCACAACATGACGGCGTCGATGTCTGGATCATCCAGCTTCCGGGACACCCCGCCTATGCCTATACGCACCTCAAGCGCGTGTTCGCGTCCGACGACTCGCGGCATCGCGTCGTGACGGTCGACCTGGCGAAGCTGCTCGCGTGCGCCGATCGCGACACGACCGACTATGTGCTGCCGTCGGTTCAATACTGGGCGCCCGGCAAGGCCGCCGGCATCCGCGATTTCCTCGATCCGGCCGAAGCCCGGATTCCCGACATGCCCTTCATCACGTTTCGCGAGACGAGAACGCGGACGCTGCTTGGCCTTCCGGGCCTGTCGAAAGTCGGCATCGCGTCGTTCCGGAACGGTCAGCATCGCGCGCGCTATCTGGCGTTTGCAGGGGCAACGAGCCTGCCTGTCGAGGTGCATGAAACGGAGGCAGATTTGCTCGTGCGGTATTGCGGCGAGTAGCGGACGCGCCGCTTCATCTTCAGCGGCATCGGTCGTGCAGCGTGCAGCCTTGGGGTTCGGTGCCGGCATCGATCACGTAGATCCGGTCGGCGACCTCCGTGCGGCCGATGAAGCTGGTTTCGACGCCTGCCAACCGCCAGCCGTTGTGCTCGTAGAAGCCGATCGCGCGGACGTTGCCGTCGAGTACCGAAAGATGAACCTTGTCCTCGCCGATATGGCGGGCCCATGCGCGAACGGCTTCGATCATGCGCTTGCCGGTACCGCTTCCGTGATGCGCGGGATGCACATGAAGGCAATCGAGCAGGACGCCGCGCGCCGGATCGACCGGTCTTTCGGCGCTGACGAAACCGACCGGCGCCCCGTCGGACTCGGCGATCAGCACGAGGCCCCACTCCGCTTCGGCGCGGTCGAAATAGTTTCGCCACCGCGTCGCGTGCTCCGTCGGCACCTCATCGGCGAGATAGGCCGCCGGCAGGATATGGCTATAGGCGTTCTGCCAGCTCAGCGTGTGCAAGCGAGCGATGTGTTCCGCGTCGTGTGGTGTCGCGTTGCGCAGCGTGACGGTGCGGTTTTCCGGCATGCGAGGGTCGCTCTCGTTGTGCGATGGAGACAGGGAAAGTGTAGCAATCGCGACGTTTCAGCGGCGGGTTGCATAGGGAATCGCGGGCGGCAGTGCGCGTCATGCCGTGGTAATCGCGTAGTTCACCGTGACGCCTGCCGCTTTCTCCAATTCCTCGACAGCAGCGCCGCCAAAAAAATGTCCCGACGCCTTCCGGGGCGTCGGGACCGAACGGCCCTGCAAAGCTAAGGGCACGAGGAATCGATACATTACATGAATGTAAGACTATTAAGCATTGGCGGCTCGTGCCAAGTCATTGGTTTAATCCGCCAATCTGCGAGACGATGAGCGAAGCCGGTCGCCGCTTCGCTTCGCGGGCTCAGCGGCCGCTCGATGGATCGGCCACGCGCGAGTGACGTGACTCGGCGCGCAGTCTCAATATCGAAACGGCTTTCGTCGGCTGACGCGAAATGGATGAATGGCGAGCAGAACGCTCTGGAAATGGCGCGGCTCGAATCGATGCGCTCGCATCGAATTTTCCGCACAAAACAAAACAGGCGCCGAAGCGCCTGTTTTGTTTGAGAATTTTGGGGTGGCTGATGGGACTCGAACCCACGACAACAGGAATCACAATCCTGGACTCTACCAACTGAGCTACAGCCACCACTGATACTGCTTTGTTTCTTCGCTGTTTCGTTTCGTGTTCAGCAGCGAAGAACAAGATTATACGAAGACTTTTCCGTCTTGCAAAGCATTTTTTTCAAAAATTTCTTCGGCGTCGTTCAGATGCGTGCGCGCCTCGTCGAACACGGCCAGATCGCCGCGCGCGAGCTTCTTGTTGTCGGACAGCACACGACGCCAGCCGCGCGCACCCGCGACGCCACGATAGAGCCCGAGAGCATGCCGCACAATCGCGCCGAGATACGTGCCGCGCTTCAGTTCCGCCGCGCAGTATTCGATCAGTTTCGCCTCGGCCTCCTCGCGCGTCGGCACCGCCGCAGTCGACCCGTAGAAGCGCGCATCGATACCCGCGAGCACATACGGGTTGTGATAAGCCTCGCGGCCGAGCATCACGCCGTCCACGTGCTCGAGATGCTGCGCGACTTCGTCGAGCGTCTTGATCCCGCCGTTGATCACGATCTCCAGCGACGGGAAATCGCGCTTCAGCTGATACGCATAGTCGTACTTGAGCGGCGGGATCTCGCGGTTCTCCTTCGGCGACAGCCCCTTCAGGATCGCATTGCGCGCGTGCACCACGAACGTTTCGCAGCCCGCCTCAGCCACCGTGCCGACGAAGTCCCGCACGAACGCATAATCCTCGACCGCGTCGACGCCGATCCGGTGCTTGACCGTGACCGGCACCGACACCGCATCGCGCATCGCCTTCACGCAGTCGGCAACGAGTTGCGGCTCGTTCATCAGGCACGCGCCGAACGCACCGCGCTGCACGCGCTCGGACGGACAGCCGCAATTCAGGTTGATCTCGTCGTAGCCCCACTGCTCGCCGAGTTTCGCGGCGCGCGCGAGATCGTCCCGTTCGCTGCCGCCCAGTTGCAGCGCGACCGGCGATTCGTTCGGCGTGAACGCGAGATGCCGCTGGGCGTCGCCGAACAGCAGCGCGCCCGTCGTGATCATTTCCGTATACAGCCACGTGTCGCGCGTCAGCGTGCGATGGAACGACCGGCAATGACGGTCGGTCCAGTCGAGCATGGGCGCCACGGAAACGCGGCGGGGAGGAAGCGAGGACGGTACGGACATGGAATTCGGGGCAGCAAGCGGCGCGGGAAACAACCTGACATTTTACCGCAACGCGACCAGGCCGGCCCGGCAGCCTGACTAGACCGGCCCGCCCTCGCCCAGTTCGGCGTCGACGGCCCGCCGCGCCTCGTCGAGCACGCGCTCGATCACGCGCCGTTCGGTCAGCAGCATCCCGTCGACCTTCACGAGCCGCCAGTCGATCCGCACGGCCGAGCCCTGCAGCACGCGGTAGTGCGCATGCTCGCCGTCCCACACCTGCTCGGTCTTCACCTCGATCTCGTAGCCGCGGTACGGCTCGCTGAAATCGCCGAGATCGCTGCCTCTCGGTTCCATCGCTCGCTCCGTGGCGACACGGCGCCAGGCCGCCGCGGCGGCCGGCGCCGTGCGCTCAATCGTATTCGTTGGACAAAACGGATTTGCCATCGGCGGTCAGGTCGACACGGCCGGCCGCCGCCTGGTAGATCAGCCCTTCGTTCAGCAACGCATAGACGACGTCGTCGAACGCGGCAGGGACCGGCCGGCTGTCGCCGAACTGGTCGATCCACTTCAGCGCCACGATGGCTTCGGGAGAAAGGATGGGGGTCATGCGTTGGCCTCCGGCGTCGGTGTCGTTCCATCCTAGCACTTCGTCCTGACGCCGAATACCGAGGCAAACGCTCGACCATGAACCAAGGGCGCCGTAGACGGCCAGACGGCCCGACCGCGGCGCCCTGCACCGGAAACGCGCTCAAAGGCGCGCGATCGACACCTCGGTGGATTTCACGAGCGCGACGACTTCCGCGCCGACCTTCAGTTCGAGTTCGTCGACCGAGCGCGTCGTGATCACCGACGTGACGATGCCGAACGGCGTCTCGACGTCGACCTCGGACACCACGGGCCCGCGAATGATCTCCTTCACCTTGCCTTTGAACTGGTTACGCACGTTGATTGCAGTGATGCTCATCGGGTTGATCGCTCCGAAGAAAAAAGTCTGAGAACGGGCGGCCGGTGCCGCCCGGATTTAAACGGCCCAGCGAATCTGCCCGACCGGTCGTACGTGCTCCACCTCAGGCACCGCACCCTGCTCGCCCCCGCCCGGCCCGCCGGCGAGGACGCGTTGCAGCACACGGTCCTCCAGCGCCGCGAATGCGGCCGACGCGCGCGCACGCGGCCGGTCGAGTGGAACGGACTGATCGAGGGCGACGCGCCCTTGCTCGATCAGCAGGATCCGGTCGCCGAGCGCGACGGCTTCCTGCACGTCGTGCGTGACGAGCAGCGCGGTGAACCGGTGCTCGCGCCACAAGCGCTCGATCAGCGCATGCATCTCGATGCGGGTCAGCGCGTCGAGCGCACCGAGCGGCTCGTCGAGCAGCAGCAATTGCGGCCGGTGCACGAGCGCGCGGGCGAGCGCGACGCGCTGCCGCTGGCCGCCCGACAGCTGGGCGGGCCAGTCATTCGCGCGCTCGAGCAGCCCGACTTCGTCGAGCACCGCGCGCGCCTGGTCGCGTGCCCCGCGGCCCAGGCCCAGCATCACGTTCTGCAGCACGGTCTTCCACGGCAGCAGTCGCGCATCCTGGTACATGATCCGGGTGTCGAGCGTGCCGCCACCCTGGCCGCGCGTCACGAGCGCACCGCTGCTCGGCGCCTCGAGCCCCGCGACGAGACGCAGCAGCGTGGATTTTCCGCAGCCGCTGCGGCCGACGATCGCGACGAAGCTGCCGCGCGCGATGCCGAGTTCGACGTTGTCGAGCACGGTGCGCGTGCCGAAGCGCTTGCTGACGCCCGACAGCGTCACCGCGTCGTCGACTGCCGGGCTGCCCGTACGCCGCCGCGCGAGCGGCACGACCGAGGCGCCGCCGTCACGATCGAGAATCGCCGCATCGCGTGCGTCGTCGTCCGCGACGCGTGCCTGCACCAGTTCGGCCTCGAGGTCTGCGCCGGCGAGCGGACCGTAGGCGGCCGCCGAAGTCGTCGCATTCATGCCTTTGCTCCTGATTGATAAGCGGGGTGCCAGCGCAGCGTCACACGCTCGATCCATTTCGCCAGCACGTCGGCCAGCTTGCCGAGCACCGCATACAGCAGGATGCCGACCACCACCACATCGGTTTGCAGGAATTCACGCGCGTTCATCGTCATGTAGCCGATGCCCGATTGCGCGGAGATCGTTTCCGCGACGATCAGCATCACCCACATCAGCCCGAGCGCGAAGCGCACGCCGACGAGAATCGACGGCAATGCGCCGGGCAGAATCACGTCGCGATACAGCGCGAAGCCGCGCACCCCATAGCTCTTCGCCATCTCGATCAGGTTCGCGTCGACCGAGCGGATCCCGTGATACGTGTTGATGTAAACCGGGAAGAACACGCCGAGCGAAACGAGGAACAGCTTCGCCTTCTCGTCGATGCCGAACCACAGGATCACGAGCGGAATCATCGCGAGCGCGGGGATGTTGCGGATCATCTGGATCGTCGAATCGAGCGCGACCTCCGCCGCTTTCGACAGGCCGGTCGCGAGCCCCAGCGCAAGGCCCACGCCGCCGCCGATCGCGAAGCCGAACAGCGCGCGCCAGGTACTGACCTTCACGTTCGCCCACATCTCGCCCGACGTCACGAGCGACCACGCGGCACGCACGACCGCCAGCGGCTCGGGCAGCACACGGGTCGACAGCCAGCCGACGCGCGCGCCGACCTCCCATGCGGCCAGCAGCGCGAGCGGCACGAGCCACGGCGCGATGCCGCGCCAGGCGCGGGCGGCCACGGCGGCGCCCGTCGTCGACGTTTTCGTTGTCATCGCAGGCCTCCTTCGTTCAGCTCTGGCTCGCCTTCGGCAGGTAGTTGTTGCCGACGATCTCGCCGAACGGCCCCGACAGCGGGCCGGACGGACGCGCCGCGCCCTTGCCCTTGATCAGCGGGAACACGAGCTCGGCGAAGCGGTACGACTCCTCGAGGTGCGGATAGCCGGACAGGATGAACGTCTCGATGCCGAGATCCGCGTATTCGCGCATGCGTTCCGCGACCTGCTCGGGGTTGCCGACGAGCGCGGTACCCGCGCCGCCGCGCACGAGACCGACACCGGCCCACAGGTTCGGATACACCTCGAGCGCCTCGCGGCCGCCGCGCTTGCCCCCGTGCAGCGCGGCCATCCGGCGCTGGCCTTCCGAATCCATGTTCGCGAATGCCTGCTGGGCGCGGGCGATCGTCTCGTCGTCGAGACGGCTGATCAGGCGCTCGGCATCGCGCCACGCCTCGTCCTCGGTCTCGCGCACGATCACGTGCAGGCGGATGCCGAACTTGATCTTGCGGCCGCGCGCCTCGGCGCGGGCACGGATGTCGGCGATCTTCTTCGCGACGGCCTCGGGCGGCTCGCCCCAGGTCAGGTAGGTGTCGATGTGATCCGCGGCGATCGCGTGCGCGGCCGGCGACGATCCGCCGAACCACAGCGGCGGATGCGGGCGCTGCACGGGCGGATACAGCGCCTTGCCGCCCTTCGACTGAAGGTGCTTGCCGATGTAGTCGAAGCCGCCGTTATCGTGCGAGGCGGACAGCAGTCCGCGCCAGATGTTCAGGAAGTCGTCGGTGATTTCGTAGCGCGTATCGTGATCCGCGAAAAACCCGTCGCCTTCGAGCTCGGCGGCGTCGCCGCCCGTCACGACGTTGATCAGCAGGCGGCCGCCCGACAGGCGGTCGAACGTCGCGGCCATCCGCGCCGCGAGACCGGGCGATGCGATGCCGGGACGCACGGCGACCAGGAACTTCAGACGCTGCGTCGCCGGAATCAGGCTCGACGCAACAACCCACGCGTCCTCGCAGGAACGGCCGGTCGGCAGCAGCACGCCTTCGTAGCCGAGCGTGTCGGCCGCGACGGCGATCTGTTTGAAATAATCGTAATCCGCGGCGCGCGCGCCTTCGGCGGTGCCGAGATAACGGCTGTCGCCGTGCGTGGGAATAAACCAGAAAACATTCATCTGCTGCTCCTGCTTGACTGTCCTTGCCGGAATCTGGATAAAACGGGGCCCTGCTCGCGTCGCAAATCAGCGACGCATGCATGGTGTGCATTCGAATCGGGATGGCTCGCCGGTCAGGCCGTGCCGCGGACGAGTACGCGATTGCACGGCTGTTTCTGGGAAATCAGTCTATGGATCGGTGCAGGGCTTTGGAACGATTTTTTTGAGCTTAGGTTTTCCGCTTTCGTGATTAGCACGACGCTCCAGCGAATATCGCATCGGCCGGGCCCTATAATGACGCACCTATCCGAACAACTTCGCGCGGACGGCCCCGGCCGGCCGCGCCTGCAATACGCTCATCGATGCAGAAAGTCATCCTGCCGTTCCTGTCCGGCTTCCTGGCCGCCCTCTTCTTTCGCGAAGCGACGCTCGCGCTCTTGCATACGGCCGACCTGATCGCCGCAGCCGGGTTCTCCACGCAACCGTTCGCGCCGCTCGGCATTCCTGAATTTGTCGCGAACGCGCTGATCAGCGCGTGCTGCGCGATCCCGATGGCGTGGCTGCTGCGCGTGTCGCCGGAGCGCGAAGCGCCGTGGATCGGCGCGCTGGTGTTCGGCGGCATCGTGCTGACGGCCGCCCGCGTGTTCGCGATCGATCCGCTGCGCGGGATCTGGCCGTCGGGCAACATGATGCCGGTGCTCGCCGCCGGTTTCGCGGCAAACGCGGTGTGGGGTTTCGGTGCGCTGGTGTTCATGCGCGCGTTCATGTCGGACGACGCCGGCGACGAATAACGCACGGCTTGCGGCGAGATCCCGGCCCTGCCGCCGAGCCGGATCGGCATCCTCAAACGCAAACGCAAAGGCCGCCTGCACATGCAAGCGGCCTTTTTGCTTTTCGCTTCGATACCGCGCGCGTCAGTCCTTCAGGTTGCGCAGCGGATGCGTGTCGGGCGTCCACGGGCTGTCGAACATCGCGAGCACGTCGGCCCGGTTGATATCGGCCGTCGACTTGAAACGCCAGACCGGCTGTTGATCCTTGTCGACGATCAGCGCGCGCACGCCTTCGATCACGTCGCCGTGCGCGAACGTCGAACGCGTGAGGTCGAGATCGCGCCGCAGGCAATCGGCCATCGTCGCACCGCGCGCCCGTTCGACGGTTTCGAGCGACACGGCCATCGACAGCGGCGACAGCTGGCTGCGCATCGCGTGGGTCGCCTTCTCGACCCATCCGTCGACTGCGGCGCAATCCTGCTCGGCGTCGAGCGACGCGAGGATCGCGCCGATATCGGGCTGCGCGAAATGCCGGTCGATCCCGGCGCGCGCGTCGGCCAGCGCCGACGTGTCGGGCGTCGGCACGACCTTGTGCGCGGCAGCCGCGTCGGCCACGCACGCGACGGCCTGCGCGCCGCTGTCGATCCGCGCGCTGTGCAGCGTATCGAGCAGCGACGGCAGCGCGGCGTCGGGCAGGTACACGTCGGCGAGTTGCGCATACAGTGCGCCGGCCGCGTCGAGCGTCGCGCCGGTCACCGCGAGATAGCGGCCGAGCGCGCCCGGCGTGCGCGCGAGGAACCAGCTCATCCCGACGTCCGGGAACAGGCCGATGCGCGTTTCGGGCATCGCCATCTTCGTCGAATCGGTGACCACACGCAGGCCGCCCGTATGTCGCGCCGCCTGCGAAATGCCCATGCCGCCGCCCATCACGACGCCGTGCATCAACGCGATGTACGGTTTCGGATAGGTGAAGATCGTATGGTTGAGCGTGTATTCCTCGATGAAGAACGTGTCGACCGCATCGCGGTCGCCGCGCTGCCACGCAGCGTGGAAGAAACGCACGTCGCCGCCCGCGCAGAACGCGCGCGGATGCGGGCTGTGCACGACGACGGCCGCCACCTCCGTGTCGTCGCGCCATGCATCGAGCGCCTGCTGCATCAGTCGGATCATCCCCACCGACAGCGCATTCAGCGCCTTCGGCCGGTTCAGTTCGAGATAGCCGATGCGGTTCGCGACATACGCGCGCACGTCGGGCTGGGCGGCTTCGGCGGAAGCGGCAGTGGAATCGGTCATGTGAGCCATCCGGCGTATCGCGAGCGCACGCTCAGTGCGCCTGCATCTTCGAGAACAGGTTCAGCACCACGACGCCCGAGACGATCAGCCCGAGGCCGATCACGGCCGGCAGGTCCGGCACCTGGCGATAGAGCAGCATCGCGACGAGCGTGATCAGCACGATGCCGGCCCCCGACCACACCGCATAGATGATGCCGACGGGCATCGTGCGCAGCGTGAGCGACAGACAGTAGAACGCGATGCCGTAACCGGCCACGACGAGCGCCGACGGCCAGAAGCGCGTGAAGCCGTCCGCAGCGCGCAGCGCGGACGTGCCGACCACTTCCGCGACGATCGCGATCGCGAGCCATGCGTAACCCGGAATCTGCATCGCTCAGCTCCTTGCAAGTGCCAGCACGGCATAGTCCTGCCCGAGCTCGGCGCACAGGACTTCGACGACGAACTCGTGATCCGCGCGCTGCGGCAGCCCCGATGCGGTGATCGAGCCGATCACGCCAGCCCCCGCGACGGTCAGCGGAAACGCGCCGCCGTGCGGCGAATAGTCGGAGATCGCAAGCCCGTGCTTGTCGGCGAGCGTGGCGCCGGCCTGCTGCATGCGCAGGCCGATCGCATACGAACTGCGGCGGAAGTGCGCGACGACGTTGCGCTTGCGGCGTACCCAGTCGGCGTTGTCGGGCGTCGCGCCGGCGAGCGCCGCATAGAACAGCGGCTGGCCGAACGTGACGATGTCGATCGCGATCGCATGGCCGCGCGACGTCGCGAGCGCATGCATCCGGTTGCCGAGTGCCCAGGCGCGAGCCGGGTCGAAATGGGGAAACACGAGCGCCTGTTCCTGCGCGCCGATCGATTGCAGATCGTGAGCGATGTCCATGAATCCGTCGATGCAGTAGTGAGTGTTGCAACGGCACCGACGCGATCGCGCGCGACGCCGCTGCAGGCGTGAACGACACAAGCAAACCGCTCGATTCTAGCGCACGCGCCTGCCGTACCGGCCCTGCCGGCGTCCCGCCGGCGATTGAAGCGCGATCGTCAGAAAATGCTTGCAAGCATTCGGGTTAGTCCATATAATTCAATTCTTCGACGGACGCGGGGTGGAGCAGTCTGGCAGCTCGTCGGGCTCATAACCCGAAGGTCGTAGGTTCAAATCCTACCCCCGCAACCAACGTCCCGATTCATGCAAAAAGCCCGGCTCCGCGCCGGGCTTTTTGTTTTTCGGCGCGCGATTGCGCGCCTCGCACGTTGTGCTTCGCGCCCCACGCCGCGCACATGCGCTCGCGTTCGAGAATGCCCCGCCCCGGTGATACACTCGCATCACCTCGTCCCTTCCACTCGACATGAAATTCTGCTCCGTCTGCGGTCACGAAGTCATCGCGCGCATTCCTCCGGGCGACAACCGCGAGCGCTTCATTTGCGATCACTGCGGCACGATCCATTACCAGAATCCGCGTAACGTGGTCGGCACGGTGCCGGTCTGGGGCGATCAGGTGCTGCTGTGCCGCCGCGCGATCGAACCGCGCTACGGTTTCTGGACGCTGCCGGCAGGCTTCATGGAAATGGGCGAGACGACGGCCGAGGCCGCCGCGCGCGAAACGCTCGAGGAAGCCGGCGCACGCGTCGAGGTTCAGAACCTGTTCACGCTGCTCAACGTGCCGCACGTGCACCAGGTCCATTTGTTCTATCTGGCGCGGCTCGTCGATCCGGCTTACGAGGCCGGCGAGGAAAGCCTCGAGGTCAAGCTGTTCGACGAAGCCGACATCCCGTGGGACGAGATCGCGTTCCCGACCGTCAGCCAGACGCTGCGCTTCTTCTTCGCCGATCGCGCCGCCGGCGACTACGGCGTCCATACCGGCGATATCTTCCGCTCGCTGCGCAACGGCTGAGCCCGCGCCCCATGGTCCCCTGGCTCGGCCCGGACGATCCGTTCCCGCCCGTCGAACGCGCGCTCGGCCCCGCGACCGGCGCGCCGGGGCTGCTTGCCGCGAGCGCCGACCTGCTGCCGTCCCGCCTGATCGAGGCCTACCTGCGCGGCATCTTCCCGTGGTATTCGGACGGCCAGCCCGTGCTGTGGTGGAGCCCCGACCCGCGGATGATTCTCGCGCCGGCCGAATTCAAGGTGTCCCCGTCGCTGCGCAAGACGCTCAAGCGCGTGCTGCGCGACCCCGCGTGGGAAGTGCGCGTCGACCATGATTTTCCGGGCGTGATGCGCGCATGTGCGCAAGCGCCGCGCCGCGGGCAGCGCGGCACCTGGATCACGGCCGAGATCATCGACGCATATTCGTCGCTCTACCGTTCCGGCAACGCGCACAGCATCGAGGCGTGGCACGACGGGCGACGCGTGGGCGGCCTATACGGCGTCGCGTTCGGGCGGATGTTTTTCGGCGAATCGATGTACGCGGATGTCACCGATGCGTCGAAGATCGCGCTGGCGACGCTCGTCGCCCACCTTCGCGAGCAGGGGCTGGAGATGATAGACTGCCAGCAGAATACGTCGCATCTAGCGTCGCTCGGCGGCCGCGAGATCGCACGCAAGGCCTTTGTCGCTCACGTGCGCCGCGCGGTAGCCGAACCGCCGATTCCGTGGCAGTTCGACAAGCGTGTGCTCGCCATGCTGACGAGCCCTGCCGAACCGGCCGCCCCCTCCGGGATCGAGCGCTAGCGCGGCACTCCCTCCCTGCATCGAGAGCTGCCCATGACTCACCCGACTGAGCTGCCGCTTTCACCGCTTTCGGCGCTGCAATTCTATGCAACGGCGCCTTATCCGTGCAGCTATCTGGACGGCCGCGTCGCGCGCTCGCAAGTCGCGACGCCGAGCCACCTGATCAATTCCGACATCTATACCGAGCTCGTGAAGGCCGGCTTCCGGCGCTCGGGCGTGTTCACCTATCGCCCGTACTGCGACGGCTGCCGTGCCTGCGTGCCGGTGCGCGTGCCGGTCGGCGCGTTCACGCCGTCGCGCACCCAGCGCCGGATGTGGAAGCGGCACCGCGCGCTCGTCGCGACGGTCTCGCCGCTGCACTACGACGAGGAGCACTACGCGCTCTACATGCGCTACCAGTCGGCGCGCCACGCGGGCGGCGGCATGGATCGCGACAGCCGCGACCAGTACGAGCAGTTCCTGCTGCAGAGCCGGATCAATTCGCGCCTCGTCGAATTCCGCGACCTCGACGCGCCGGGCGGCGAGCCCGGCAAGCTGCGCATGGTCAGCATGATCGACATCCTCGGCGACGGACTGTCGTCGGTCTATACGTTCTTCGAGCCGGACGAGCAGCACACGAGCTACGGCACATACAACATCCTGTGGCAGATCGAGCAGGCGAAGAGCCTCGGCCTGCCGTACGTGTATCTCGGCTACTGGATCCGCGAAAGCCCGAAGATGGCCTACAAGGCCAACTTCCATCCGCTCGAAGGGTTGCTCGACGGCCGCTGGAAAATACTCGATCCGGATCGCGTCGACCTGCCGCCGGTCGACGCGGCACTCGCCCGCGCGCCGCTGCCGGGCGGACATTCCGGGTCGGGCTGACAGGCCATCCCGCGGCGCGGCAGTGCGCCTGCATGGGGCGCCTTGCGGGCCCGTGCACGCGCTGCCGCACGGCACGAGAAGCGACACCCGCCGGCGCATGCGAAGCGAAGGCCGCCCTTGCCGCGCAACTCCCGGTAAAATAGCAGGTTGTCATTCATTCCGGCCGTCCGCCCAATTCCCGTGTTCAGTTCCCTCTATCCGCTGGCCCGCGCATCCCTGTTCAAGATGGATGCGGAAGACGCTCACCACCTCACGCTGCGCGCGCTCGGCGCGGCCGGCCGCACGGGCCTCGCCTGCGCGCTGTCGGCCCGCGTGCCCGATGCGCCGCGCACCGTGATGGGGCTCACGTTCCGCAACCCGGTCGGCCTCGCCGCCGGCCTCGACAAGGACGGCGCGGCCATCGACGGCCTCGCGGCGCTCGGCTTCGGCTTCATCGAGGTCGGCACGGTCACGCCGCGCCCGCAGCCGGGCAATCCGCGCCCGCGGATGTTCCGCCTGCCGCAGGCGGAAGCGCTGATCAACCGGATGGGCTTCAACAACCACGGCGTCGATCAGTTCGTGAAGAACGTCCAGGCGGCCCGCTATCGCGGCATCCTCGGCCTGAACATCGGCAAGAACGCCGACACGCCGATCGAACGCGCCGCGGAAGACTATCTCTACTGCCTCGAGCGCGTGTATCCGTTCGCAAGCTACGTGACGATCAACATTTCGTCGCCGAACACGAAGAACCTGCGCCAGCTGCAGGGCGCGGGCGAACTCGACGCGCTACTCGCCGCGCTGAAGGACAAGCAGCAACGCCTCGCCGACCTGCACGGCAAGCTCGTGCCGCTCGCGCTGAAGATCGCGCCCGATCTCGACGACGAACAGGTCAAGGAAATCGCCGACACGCTGCTGCGCCACAAGATCGAGGCGGTCATCGCCACCAACACGACGCTGTCGCGTGCGGCCGTGCAGGGCCTGCCGCACGCGGACGAAGCCGGCGGCCTGTCGGGCCGCCCGGTGTTCGATGCGTCCAACGAAGTGATCCGCAAGCTGCATGCCGAAGTCGGCAGCGCGGTGCCGATCATCGGCGTCGGCGGCATCTTCTCGGGCGAGGACGCGCGCGCGAAGCTCGCGGCCGGCGCGTCGCTCGTCCAGCTGTACACGGGCTTCATCTATCGCGGCCCCGCGCTCGTCGCCGAGTGCGTGAAGGCGATCGCGCGCGAACGCGCCGCGTAATATAGCCACAAACAAACAATATTTAATGGTCGATTGTATTTTTGCTATGATCGACCCCACAGTCAGAATCAAGCGCCCCGCTGGGGCAAGGAAGCTCACACGATGAAAATTTCGCTGCTGAAGAAGCTGCTGGTCGCCGGCCTGATCGGCACGTCGTTCGCCGCCGCCACCGCGCAGGCGGCCGACCTCCTCGACCAGGTGAAACAACGCGGCACGCTGCGCGTCGGCCTCGAAGGCACGTTCCCGCCGTTCAACTCGAAGAACCCGCAAGGCGAACTCGTCGGCTTCGACGTCGACATCGCGAATGCCATCGCCGCGAAGCTCGGCGTGAAGGCCGAGTTCGTCACGACCGAATGGAGCGGCATCATCGCGGGCCTGCAGGCCGGCAAGTTCGACGTGATCGCCAACCAGGTCGGCATCACCGACAAGCGCAAGGAAACGCTCGACTTCTCGCCCGCGTACACCTATTCGTCCGCCCAGCTGATCCAGCGCAAGGACGACACGCGCCAGTTCAAGTCGCTCGACGACCTCAAGGGCAAGAAGCTCGGCGTCGCGCTCGGCACGAACTACATGGACATGGCGAAGTCGGTGCCCGGCATCGACGTGAAGACCTACCCGGGCGCGCCCGAGTACCTGCGCGACCTCGCGGCCGGCCGTCTCGACGCGGCACTCAACGACCGCCTGATGCTCGCGTACCTGACGAAGAACTCGCAACTGCCGCTGCGCCCGGGCGCGAACGTCGGCTCGGCGAATCCGTCGGGCATCCCGTTCAAGAAGGGCAACCCGAAGTTCCAGAAGGCGATCGACGATGCGATGGCGCAACTCGAGGCCGACGGCACGTTCACGAAGATCTCGGACAAGTGGTTCGGCATCGACGTGACGAAGCCGGTCAAGTAAGCACGCCTCTGCTTCCCGCCTGACGGCGGGCCGGAAAGGGCGGCATCCGAAGCGATGCCGCCCTTTGTTTTATCGGTCCGGTTTATGATTGCGCTTTCGCGCACGCATTCGATTCGTATTCCATGTCGACAACGTCCCTGCTCGTCCAATCGCTGCCGGTGCTCGCCCAGGGTGCCGTACTGACCGTCAAGTTCGCCGTGCTGTCGATGGTGTTCGGCCTGCTCGGCGCCGTCGTGCTCGCGATGATGGGCATCCGGCAAAGCGAACCGCTCGACGGCTTCGAACGCATCTGGGTCAACGCGCTCGCTGGGCTCGCGCGCGCCTACGTGAGCCTGATGCGCGGCACGCCGCTGCTCGTGCAGATCTTCGTCATCTATTACGGACTGCCGAGCCTCGGCATCTCGCTCGACCCGACACCGGCCGGCGTGATCGCGCTCTCCGCGAACGTCGCCGCTTACATGTCCGAAAGCATGCGCGGCGCGATCAACGGGATCGCGCGCGGCCAATGGCTGGCCGCCTACAGCCTCGGGCTGTCGTGGGGGCAGACGCTGCGCTACGTGATCGGCCCGCAGGCGCTGCGCATCGCGGTGCCGAGCCTGTCGAACAGCCTGATCAGCCTGATCAAGGACACGTCCCTCGTGTCCGTCATCACCGTGACCGAACTGCTGCGCAGCGCGCAGGAAGTGATCGCGGCGACCTACCAGCCGTTGCCGCTGTACCTGGCCGCCGCCGCGATCTACTGGGTGCTGTGCCAGATCCTCGAATGGGTCCAGCGCTGGTACGAAAAGCGCCTGTCGCTGCCCGCGCGGCACTGAGCACGTCGCCTCTCCCGCCGGGCCGCGGATGCGCGCCCGGCCCCGCCTTCCCTTCCTTCCCGCCTACTCGCCCGAATAGCGCACGCCGAGCGCCGCGCGTGCCGCATCGGTCATCGCGATCATGCGCCGCGAATGGTCGTGCGTCATGATCGGGCTCTCGAGTTCGCCCGCGCGCAGCAGGTCGCAGAAATGCGCGGTCTCGTAGTTCAGGCCGCCGCCGTCGACCGGCGCGTCGAGTTCGACCGTGCGCCCGTCCGCATAGCGGATCGTCGCCCGCGCGGGGTTCCACCACTTCTCGTGAATCGTCACGTGCCCGCCCGCTGCTGCGATCAGCGCATCGCCGCGGCCCATCACGTCGAGCCCGCAAAAGAGCTGCGCAATGCCGCCGTTCGCGTGACGGCTGTTCAGGCTCGCGAACACGTCGACACCCGTCGCGCCGATGCGGCCGAGCGTCTGCACGTCGACTGCCGCGCCGAGCCAGTCGACCGCGAGAAACGCTTCGTAGATCCCGATGTCGAGCAGCGCGCCGCCGGCGCGGTCGAGCCGATAGACGGAATGATCGTCCGGCACCGACGACGACGCGCAGCCCGCGCGCACGAGCCTGATCTCGCCGATCGGATCGTCATGCAGATGCGCGCGCAACCGACGATACAACGGAAAGAACGGCGGCTTCATCGCTTCCATGAAGAGCCGGCCGGCCGTGCGTGCCGCATCCAGCACGGCATCGAGCTGCGTCGCGTTCAGCGTCGCGGGTTTTTCGCACAGCACGGCCTTGCCGGCGGCGAGCGCCGCTTGCGCGTAGTGCGCGTGACTGTCGTGGAGGGTCGCGATATAGATCGCGTCGATGTCGCTCGCGAGGAGCGCGTCGAGGCTGGCGGCAGGCGTGCCGCCGCAGTTGTCGCAGAAAGCGGTTGCCGCATCGGCGCGGCGCGCCCACACGCCGGCGAGCGTGGCACCCGGCACGTGCGCGAGGCTTTGCGCGAAACGGCGTGCGATGCTGCCTGCGCCGACGATGCCGAAGCGCACCGGGCGGTTGTCGAATTCGTTCATCCGGATCTTCCGTGTCGGTCGTATGACGGTGGCCGGCACGCTGCCGGCCGGCCGTCATGATAAACGGCTCGCCGGCACAGGGATAAGCGACGCGCGCCGATTCAGGCGCGCACCGGCACGTCGACGGAGAAATCGCGCGAGATCTCGTCGGCGCTGAAATCGATCAGGGCGAGCGACGCCGCCTCGGCTTCGCGCGGATCGCGGCGTTCGATCGCATCGACGACGCGCGCATGCGCCTTCACCGCAATGTCGTGCGCACCGTCCTTCTGCGCGACGCGCGGATTCACGAGCCGCACTGCGCCGCGCACGATCGCCGCCATCTGCTGGAAGAACTGGTTGCCGCTCGCCTGGACGATTCGCGTGTGCAGCAGTTCGTCCGCCGTGTCGTAACCGGGGTCGCCCGGTTGCAACACCTTGAACGCTTCGAACGCCTCGCGGATGCCCGCGATGTCGGCCGCCGTCGCACGGACCGCCGCCTGCGCGGTCGCGCGCGGTTCGATCAGCATCCGGAATTCGATGACGTCGCGCATGAACTGCGGATCCGGCTTCGCACGAAACCGCCAGCTCACCACGTCTTCATCGATCATGCGCCAGTCGCGCATCGGCCGAACGCGCGTACCGACTTTCGGACGCACGTCGAGCATGTCGCGCGCGAGCAACATCGACAATGCTTCGCGCATCACCGTGCGACTCACGTCGAACTCTTTCGACAGCACATCCTGCGGCGGCAGAATGCCGCCGTACTTGTCCTCGACGATACCTGCGACAAGCCCATCCATCACTTTGGCGACCAGTGACCGGTCTTTGCCCTGCTCCATGACACCTCCCCGTGCGTCGATTTGCGAACACCTGCTCCGCAGTTCCGCCGGCCCTGGTTACGACTGTTCTTATGATCTATAAGTTGATGAGTTCGGGGATATTTCGCTATCTGGTAAACACCTGACAGGGTTATCCCTCTTTTTGATGCGGTTGATTTATAAGGCTTCAAAAAAAGCCCGGAAAGCGCGCTGCGCTTGCCGGGCCGGGCTTTCCACGAACTTTGAACATGCAATCCATTACGGCATCCGGATGCCATTACGGACTGCTTCTCATTCAGTTTCGATTAATCGGGATAAACGATCGTTTCAACGCCGTTTGCCGTGCCGAGCAGGCACAGATTCGCGCCGCGCGCGGCGAACAGGCCGACCGTCACGACGCCCGGCCATGCGTTGACCTGCGCCTCGAAACCGCGCGGATCGGTGATTTGCAACCCCTTGACGTCGATGATCTCGTTGCCGTTGTCGGTGATGTACGGCGCGCCGTCCTTCGTCACGCGCAGCACCGGCACGCCGCCCAGCGCGGTCACGCGCCGGCCGATCGCCGTGCGTGCCATCGGCACGACCTCGATCGGCAGCGGGAATGCACCGAGCACCGGCACGCGCTTGCTGCCGTCCGCGATGCAGACGAACGTATCGGCCACCGACGCGACGATCTTTTCGCGCGTCAATGCGCCGCCGCCGCCCTTGATCATTGCACCGCTTGCGTCGATCTCGTCGGCGCCGTCGACGTACACCTGCAGCGATTCGACCTCGTTCAGGTCGAACACCTTGATGCCGTGCGATTTCAGGCGTTCGGTGGTCGCGATGGAGCTCGACACGGCGCCGCGATAGCGCGACTTGACGGCCGCGAGCGCGTCGATGAAGCAGTTGGCGGTCGAGCCGGTGCCGACGCCGATCACGGCGCCTTCCGGCACGTTCTGGATCACATAATCGGCGGCCGCCTGGCCGACCAGGCGTTTGAGTTCGTCTTGAGTCATGGGGGTGGGAATACAGCGGGATTGCGGAAAACCGCCAGTTTACCGGACTCGGGAGACGACCCGGGCATTTTCGGTGGGGTGCCGGCGCTGCGATCAGCGCCGGGCACGCCGGCGATCACGGCGCGCCGGTGGCGGATGCGTCGCCCGCCGGCGGCGTGGCGGAGAAATACTTGTCGAGCAGCGCCTGTGCGATCGCATCGGTTTCGGCGTCCGGATCGCCCGCATAGTCGGCCGGCCGGAAATGCATCTGGAACGCCGCGAATACGCGTCGCGTGCGGGTGTCGAGCACGCCGTCGGCCGGCACGTCGTAGCCGTACCGCGCGAGCTTCAGCTGCAGTTCGCGCACGTCGACGAGCGCGTGCGGATCGCGGCCGCCGAGCCGGGCGGCCACGGTCGCATCGTCCGGCCACGCGCCGACACCGGCTTGCGCGAGCGCATGCCACGGGAACAGCGGCCCCGGATCGATCTTGCGTTGCGGCGCGATGTCGCTGTGCCCGACCACTCGCGTCGGCGGAATCCGGTAGCGCGCGACGACATCTTTCGACAGACGGATCAGCGCATCGACCTGTTCGGGCGGATACGGCTGCCACGTGCGGTTTTGCGGATCGAGCGGGCCGCGATTCACGTTCTCGATGCCGATCGACGCTGCGTTGAGCTCGGTCGTGCCCTGCCATTCGCTGATGCCCGCCTGCCATGCGCGTTCCGATTCGGGCACGAGTTGGTAGACCACCGGCATCCCGCGTTCGATGCGCGGTTGCGGCGGCACGACGTAGTGCGCGCTGACGGAATCGCCCGTCAGCGTGCGCAGCGATTTCGCTTCGTCGCTTTCGGTGTAATGCATCACGAGAAAGCGGATCCGCGAATCGGCGCCGCGTGCGTGCAGGCTCGTGTCGGCGTAGTAGGTGCCGCGCCCGACCAGTGACGGCGACGTGCAGGCGGCCAGCAGGCCGAGGATGGCGCACGATGCGCCGAGGCGAAACAGGGTCATGTTCGCGAGTTCCGGGAGGCGCGTGCCGCGCGCAGTCGCGGCACGCGTCGTGCGGGTCGTGACGACCCGCGCAGCGCGCTAGACCGCGCGCGTCAGCCCGTGTATCAGCCCTTCACGCGCCGCTGCCGCACCGCTTCATACAGGCACACGCCGCTCGCGACCGACACGTTCAGGCTTTCCACGCTGCCGGCCATCGGGATGCTCATCACTTCGTCGCAGGTGTCGCGCGTGAGCCGGCGCATGCCTTCGCCTTCCGCACCCATCACGATGGCGACGGGGCCGTCGAGCTTCGTGTCGTACAGCGTGCCCGACGCCTCGTCCGATGTACCGATGATCCACACGCCCGCGTCCTTCAGCTCGCGCAGCGCGCGGGCGAGGTTCGTGACCGTGATGTACGGCACCGTGTCGGCCGCGCCGCTCGCGACCTTCGCCGCGGTCGCGTTCAGGCCGACCGCGCGGTCGCGCGGCGCGATCACCGCATGCGCGCCGGCCGAATCGGCGACACGCAGGCATGCGCCGAGGTTGTGCGGATCGGTGACGCCGTCGAGCACCAGCAGCAGCGCCGGGCCCTGGATGCCGTCGAGCAGCTCGGACAGGTTCTGTGCGAGCGCGACGTCCTCGACGCGCGCCACGACGCCCTGGTGGCGCTCGGTATGCGCGAGGCCCCACAGGCGGGTTTCATCGGCCGCAATCAGCCGCACGCCCGCTTCCTTCGCGGTGTGCAGGAAGTCCTGCATGCGGCGGTCGCGGCGCGTCTGGTCGTACAGCACCTCCGCAACCGTCGACGCATCGTGCCGCAAACGTGCGGTCACCGCATGAAAACCGTAAAGAACCTTCAGACGAGACATGACTGGAACAACCTTCGATCAAACGTGCGGCCGCGCGACGTGCGCAGCCGCGATCCATGGAAAAGGAAAGCGCCGCGTTGCCGGCCGGTGACCGGTCAAGCGCGGCGTCTCTCGATACTGCAAGGGCGTGCGCGTGCGCGCCCCGAACGCTCAATACTTCTTGCGGGCGTGCACCTTCTTCGCGGCCGTCTTCGCCGCCGCACCGCCCTTCTTCTTCGCAGCCCGTGCGGCGCGCGCCTCCTTCACTGCAACGGTCGGTGCGCTGGCCGCCTTCTTGCGGCGCGGCGCGGCATCCTCCACCGGCGGCAACGCGCGCACGCGCGGGCCGCCGCGATCGTTACCGTTGCCGGCAACAGCCGGCGCCGGTGCCGGACGCGGCGCCTTCACCGGCGTGTCGCGCACGAGGCGGAAGTCGATCTTGCGCGCGTCGAGATCGACGCGGCTCACCTGCACGCGCACGCGATCCGACAGGCGATAACGGATGCCCGTGCGCTCGCCGCGCAGCTCGTTCTTGATCTCGTCGTACTGGAAGTAGTCCGAGCCGAGTTCCGTGACGTGCACGAGCCCCTCGATGAACAGCGTATCGAGCTGCACGAAGATGCCGAACGACGTGACGCCGTTCACCATCCCGCCGTACTCCTCGCCGAGCTTGTCGCGCATGAAGTAGCACTTGAGCCAGGCCTCGACGTCGCGCGACGCTTCGTCGGCACGGCGCTCGTTCGCCGAGCAGTGCAGGCCGAGTTCTTCCCAGATCGCCGTGTTCGAGCGCGAACGGCCGCGCGCTTCGTCGTCGGCCTGCTGCATCGCGCGGGCGCGCGGCGACAGCGCTGTGTTCAGCTCGAAGCCGTCCGGCGCCTTCGGCACATACTTCTTGCCGGACAGGATCGCGTAGATCGCGCGGTGCGTGAGCAGGTCGGGATAGCGGCGGATCGGGCTCGTGAAGTGCGCGTACGCCTCGTATGCGAGACCGAAGTGACCGATGTTGTCCGGGCTGTAGACGGCCTGCTGCATCGAGCGCAGCAGCATCGGCTGCAGCATCTGCGCGTCGGGCCGGTCGCGGATCTGCGCCATCAGCGCCGCGTAGTCGCTCGCATGCGGCTTGTCGCCGCCGCCGAGCGAGAGGCCCATCCCGCGCAGGAACGCGCGCAGGTTCTCGAGCTTCTCCGGCGTCGGCCCCGCGTGCACGCGGTACAGGCCCGGGTGCTTGTGGCGCTTCAGGAAATCGGCCGCGCACACGTTCGCGGCCAGCATGCATTCCTCGATCAGCTTGTGCGCATCGTTGCGCTGACGCGGGACGATCTGCTCGATCTTGCCTTGCGAGTTGCAGACGATGTAGGTCTCGGTCGTGTCGAAGTCGATCGCGCCGCGCTTCTGGCGTGCGGCGAACAGCGCCTTGTAGACGCCGTACAGATCCTGCAGGTGCGGCAGCAGGTCCGCGCGGCGCGCGGCCTCCGGCCCCTTCGTGTTCGACAGCACGGCCGCGACTTCGGTGTACGTGAGGCGCGCGGCCGAATGGATCACGGCCGGATAGAACTGGTACGCCTTGATCTCGCCGCGCGCGGTAATCACCATGTCGCATGCGAGCACGCAGCGATCGACCTGCGGGTTCAGCGAACAGAGGCCGTTCGACAGCTTCTCCGGCAGCATCGGGATCACGCGGCGCGGGAAGTAGACCGACGTGCTGCGCTCGAGCGCGTCGGCATCGAGCCCGCTGCCCGGCTGCACGTAGTGCGACACGTCGGCGATCGCGACGATCAGGCGGAAGCCGTCGCCGCGGCCGACCTTGGTCGGCTCGCAGTAGACGGCATCGTCGAAGTCGCGGGCATCCTCGCCGTCGATCGTCACGAGCGGCACGTCGCGCAAGTCGACGCGGAAGCGCAGGTCGGTCGGCCGCACCTTGTCCGGCAGCGCGGCGGCTTCGTCGAGCGCCGGCTGGCTGAATTCGTGCGGCACGCCGTACTTGCGCACGGCGATCTCGATTTCCATGCCCGGATCGTCGATGTCGCCGAGCACTTCGACGACGCGGCCGAGCGGTTGCGAATGACGGCTCGGGAAGTCGGTCAGTTCGACGACGACGACCTGCCCGACCTTCGCCTTCTTCACGTTCTGCGTGATCAGGATGTCGTGGCCGATGCGCTTGTCTTCGGGGGCGACGATCAGCGCGCCGTTCTCGTTGAGCAGGCGGCCGATCACGCGCTTGTTCGCGCGCTCGGTGACTTCGACGACGTGCCCTTCCGGCCGGCCGCGGCGATCGTAGCCGACGATCCGCGCGAGCACGCGGTCGTTGTGCATGACCTTCTGCATTTCGCCGTTCGGCAAGAACAGGTCGTCCTGGCCGTCGTCGCGGATCACGAACCCGTAGCCGTCGCGATGGCCCTGCACGCGGCCGGCAACGAAGTTCGACGGATGGGTGAGCTGGTAGTGGCCGCGCTTGTCGAGGCGGATCTGGCCGTCGCGCTCCATCGCGGCGACACGCCGGAAGAACCCCTCGCGCTCCTGACGCTTGATCGACAGCGCTTCGGCAATGTCGTTGGCTGCCAGCGGCGCGTCGCTCGTACGCAGCACGCCGAGAATTTCTTCACGGCTCGGAATGGGGTACGGATATTTGCTCAAGGGTTTGTCGATGATTGTTCTCGTTGCGTTGACTGATGGTGCACGGCATCAACATAGAAGTGTCCGTCAGACAGTTCTATAGTGACGGCGGCGGATCATTCTATCACCCGCCTGTGTCGCCAAATGACGCGAATGCCGCGTGCAGGCGCCGCGGCGACCGGTTTGCGGTGCATCGCAAAAAAGTGTTGACACGATTAATTGGGGCGCTATAATTTCGCTTCTTTGCAGCAAGCAGCTACTGCAAAACGTGCCCAGGTGGCGGAATTGGTAGACGCACTAGGTTCAGGTCCTAGCGGTGGCAACATCGTGGAGGTTCGAGTCCTCTCCTGGGCACCATAAGGCTGTTTAGCGTAGTACAGAGAAGTCCAGAAGACCCCGTAAATCATTGAATTTGCGGGGTTTTTTGTTTATTGCCGTCCAAGTCGGAACACGGCAAGCCACGTGCAGACGAGTACGTTTTTGAGTACATTGAAAGTTCGAGATCACGCAATGTACTCACCATGCCTCTCACCGTTCGCGAAGTCGAAGCAGCCCGCCCCCGGCCGAAGCCCTACGGTGTCGCCGACGGCGACGGTCTGGTTCTCTGGGTGACCCCGGAAGGCAACAAGTTCTGGCATTTCCGCTATCGCCTGCACGGAAAGCAACCGCGTATCTCGCTGGGACGCTTCCCTGACGTTACGCTCCAGAAGGCAAGGCAGCAGGCAGCGGCATACCGCACGCTCGTCGCCGATGGTGCCGATCCGCGCGCAAAACGCCGGATCGACCGGCAGCGGGCGGATATCAGCGACGACGGGACCTTCAGGGCTGCAGCTGAACTCTGGTACAAGAGCAAACAGGATGCAGGTCGGTCCGCCTCGACGCTGGACAAGATCCGGACGTACCTCGACAAGGACATCCTGCCCGAGCTCGGTTCGATCAAGCTGGTAAATATCACGCGCGCAGACTGCGCCCGTGTCCAGGAGCGCTTCGAAAAGCGCGGCGCCCTCAACGTCTCGAAGAAAGCCCGCGGCTGGCTGCGCGAGATTTTCAGTCAGGCCATCGCACGCGGCAAATGCGAATTCAATCCCGCATCAGAGCTCAAGGTCATTGCAAAACCCGCCCCGAAGGCAAAGCCCTATCCACACCTTCTTGAGCCGGAACTGCCCGATTTCCTGCGTGCGCTCGAGAAATCAACGAGTCG
Source organism: Burkholderia sp. SCN-KJ (assembly GCF_024656005.1). Taxonomy (NCBI): domain Bacteria; kingdom Pseudomonadati; phylum Pseudomonadota; class Betaproteobacteria; order Burkholderiales; family Burkholderiaceae; genus Burkholderia; species Burkholderia sp. SCN-KJ. Next base: position 120,658 of record NZ_JANKOG010000009.1, on the reverse strand, counting down.
TCTCATCGCCTACGTCGCTGCGTGGATGACGATCTGGACGGCGAGCCGTCCCGGTATGGTCCGCTACGCCGAGTGGACCGAGGTCAATCTCGACGAAGCGCTCTGGACGATCTCGGCCGAGAAGATGAAGATGCGGCGGAGCCACGTCACGCCGCTCCCGTCGCAACTGGTCAAGGCACTCAGGGAACTCAAAAAGCTGACAGGCCGCCACCAGTACGTCTTCCCCGGCATCGGCACGAAACACGAGGTGATCAGCGAGAACACCATCAACCTCGTGTTTTCGAAGATCGGCTACAAGGGCCGCATGGTCGGTCACGGAACACGCCATACGGCGAGTACCCTCCTTCGCGAGCACGGTTGGGTAAAAGATCACGTCGAAACCCAGCTGGCCCATCTTGAGGAAGGCATTGCCGGCGACTACAACCACGCCAGGTATCTGGTGCAACGTCGTGCGATGATCCAGTGGTACGCCGACTACCTTGATGTGCTGAAGACCGGCATGCAACCCGCCCAGCGACAGTCATTTGCCCAACGGGTCAACCGGATACCCGTGCAATCGACATCTACACCTTCGCAATCACTCGACAACGACGAAATCGCAGCCTGATGAAGCCGCGATTCGTTGCTTCAACGTTATCCACCCGATCCGATGACAACGACGGGAGCTTCTACAGAATGCAAGGGCTGCCGTTTGTCGGCGATCCGTGCGCCCAGTAATGCGGGACAGTGTGCAGCAGACAGATGTCTGCCGCGTAGCACACTTCAACCGTGACACGCTGGGCGACTTCTCGAAGATTGATTGCTAAACGCAGAATGGGACACGACTGAGCCATGAACGACAAAGAACAGAGCACAAGCGAGCTGTGGCTGGAAGCGTGCGCGCCCGGCTTTCGGGATCTTCCCGACCCTGATCGCCGCGCCATCTTCGAGTTCGCCTTTCTTTGGACCCTGTTCGAAGCACAGGTCATGGACAATTTCGCCCGTGCCGACCGCATCCGTGAACGAGTCAACGCCTGGGCGACGGACGGTACGCTTGAAGCTGGTCTCTACGACGCGGAGCTTGCCTACTTTCGGAACCGTTACTTCGCCGATGGCGCCCTGACCTATCACTTCCCTTACCTGAACCTTCGCCCCTCAGACCATCCCGACCTCGTTCAGGCTGTGCTTGAGGGCGCGAATGACGACCCACGCGACAAGGTTCTGTGCCTGCTGCTGATCATTTGGAGGCTGCGCAACAATCTATTTCATGGTGCCAAATGGGCTTACCAGCTTCGCGATCAGCGGGAGAATTTCATGCAGGCGAACGGAGTCCTGATGCGAATGCTTGAACGCCATGGCCGGCTAGGGTAGCGTCAAACATTTACCCAGCTTACTCGATCCTATGCAGATGTATCCATCGCCCTAAGATCCGCCGGTACACCGCGGCCCGTTCAAACGTCATAAATCCGGGTGCAATGCTCCTTCTAGGCGTCGATGATGTCCAGCCAGGGCCGGCAATCTATCGGTGCCGCTCGGGTTCCCGTGTAAGCAGGCACCGGCACCTACGACAGGCTGCGATAAGATAACCAACAATGCCTACCGTGTTAATCCGGCTCCGGGGAAAGAATGCCAAGCGAAAAAAATGTAAAACGCAACAAGGCATCACTTGATCACAGGTTCGAGTTCGTCGAAGACGCCATCGCGCCGGGAGACCGGGCCGCCCTTCGGCCGGCTGTCTTCGAGGTCGAGGAAAAGGCATCCGGCGCAGAGCGCAATTTGAAGCTCTGGCGCAAGACAGGTACGGCGCTTGATGATGATCTCCGACAGCTCTGGCTGCACGAGATGCGGCAGGTGCAGCGTGTCATGTCGTACGAGGGTGCCCGCGAGGTAATCGTCGACGTTCTGGAGTTCGTGGAAGACGAGTCCGATTTCGGTGTGGTCCTTGAACGGACAGGACGACCACTTGCCGACACGCACAGACGCGCTTCACGCCAGCACTGGCTGAACAATCTCCGTTCGCCCCGTGCCCGGATCCTCTTCTGGCGCAATGTCAGGCGGCTTGTCACAGCGCTTGGGATTGTCCACGCGCAAGGTCTCGTGCATGGTGCCGTTGGCCCCGACGCGGTGATGACGGAAGGCGCGGACGAGGCGGATTTCCGGCTGGGGGGCTTCGAGTGGAGCCTGTGGTTGACTCCCGACGCAACGGACCGGTCACATGCGAAGGTCGGATCGGCCGCCGCTGAACGCAGATCGGAACGCTATTCGTTCGCCCAGGACTGGCAGTCGATGGGACTGATGATCGCAGACTGTCTGGACTGCACCGTCAGGGAATCGGGCGATGTCATGCCGGCCGGGCGACATAACCCCGCCATTGAGCTCAACACGGCCGAACGTCTGCTGTTGCTGCGCCTCGTGAGGCCGGCGAGAATGGATCAGCTCGACGCCGTGTCCATCGGACGTGCAATTGATGATCTGCTCGCGAGCGTTGCACAGTCCGCCTCGACGCGCGCCGGGACATTCATCCTCTGCGTTCCATCGAACCCGAACGTCAGCGATGCCGTTTACACGGCAACTGCCGGGGAAATTCCGGTCGATGAACACCGGCGTCAGCTCGACTGGATCCGCGCCGACCTCGACGGCGGCGCAACACTGCTGGTGCCTCGATCCTTCGATCCGGCAACCGATACGATCCGGCTGGTGACATCGACCATGGTCTACAGGCTTACTGCCTTCCGTGACGAGGGCGCCGCCCTGTGGGACATCGCGGTCTGCAGAAAGGCGGAGGTGAGGGACCGCACTTTCAGTCTTGGCGAGAGCGAGGAACATGCCCTGCTCCAGACCGTGACAATCGTGCCGAACGCGCGTGAGGCTCGCGAGACGCGTGGCCGGCTTGGCTCCGACACGCTCGACTGGAGCACCTTCGCCAGCCCGGCACGTGACGCTATCGGGCCCGACGAGGGTGACACCGTGCGCAATGCACTGCTGCTCGTGCAAACCGTGGAAGCGGTTGTCAAGGCGCTGGAGGTCTATCCTGTGCAGGTTCTGGCTACCGAGATACACAAGGGCCGTCGTTCTGTGCTCCTGCGTGCCGAGCCCGGCAACGAGCGCGACCGTATCGCAAAACGGATCGGCCTGACCGAAAGCGCCGTTGCACTCAAATGGCTGTTCGAGGACGACCGGCGCGATGCCGAAGCGAAATGGCAACTCTGTCGTGCCGCCGGCCTGGGATCCACACGAACCAGCGACGTGGTCGCCAGCTTTGTCGAAGCACTCGAGCATCGCGGCATTCAGGCATACCGCTTTGAGATCGACGAAGACCTTGAAAACCAGGGCCCCTACTTTCTTCGAACGGAACGCGATGCCGGAACGGAGCAGGCCATTTCGCGGCGCCTGCGTAACATCAAGGCACTCGACACGCGTGCAGACCTCGTCGACATGCTGGCCGATCCATGGCGCGTACGCAGATCCAGCCGCGAAGAATTCAGCGACGAGGCACGCCGGGACGAAGCCTTTCTGGATCTGGACCCGCCCAAGCAGAAAGCCCTGATCGGCCTCTGGTCCACGCTTCCGTCGTTTTTCGTCGTGGGGCCGCCTGGCGTTGGCAAAACCAGGCTGGCAACCGAAGTGGTCAGACGCCGGTTTGCTGACGATAGCTCAACGCGCATGCTGATCACCGCGCAGGGCCATGACGCGCTCGACAATCTTCAGAAAAAGATCAGGGAGACGCTCGCCGAGGCAGGACAGGATGACGTTCTGCTCGTCCGGTCGACCACCTCCGAACGTCGGCCGACGAGCGGTGAGGAAGTCCATCGGACGGGTTTGGACTATCTGGAGCGCCTTTCGCAAAGCGCGCTCGCGAGAACGGCACCGGAACCGCTGCGCGCGCGTATTGCGGAACTGCGCGACGCCGCCGGTCGCATGGAGCGCGCGAAGGACACCATCACCCGGGAGCAGCGATCCGGGCTCGGCGCGATCTCACATCTGATACTCGATGCGGCGAACATCGTCATCTCGACCGCCAATTCATCCGACATCGAAAGCCTCGTCGAGGCCCGGCAGCAGTTCGACTGGGTCATCGTCGAAGAGGCAGCCAAGGCGACCGGACCTGAACTGGTTGGCCCGCTCATGCTTTCAGGCCGCCGCCTCCTGATTGGCGACCACCGGCAGTTGCCGCCGTTTGAGTCGGAACGGCTGGTGCGCATTCTGCGCGACCAGAGTCTCGTGAGCGAGGCCCTGCAGATCGCCGGGCAATACGTCGGCTCCCTGTTGCACGATGGTGAACTCGACGAACTCGAACTGATCGCCTCGGATGCCGCCACCCTGAAAGCATCGGCAGACATGGCCCTGAGGCTGCTCGAACCGTTTCGCACCTTCGTCGAGAACGACGAACGGCGTCGCCACGGCAACCCGACGCATCGGCCGATCTCGGAAACGCTCACCGAGCAGAGACGGATGGATCCGGCCATCGCAGAGGTCGTGTCCCACGCGTTTTACGACGGACAACTCCAGACGGCTGCCAGCCGGGCGCAAGCCGCCGGGACGCAGGCGTCCCGCGTCGTTCAGCTTGGCGCGCTCCCGTGTTCCCCCATCGTCGTCGTCAATTTCCCGCATGTGAGCTCGACCGGCCGCGCAACAGAAATCGAACGCGGAAAGCCTCGCTGGCACAACCCCGCCGAGGTCGAGGCGGTCATGAACGTATTGCGGCATCTGCGGGCCCGCGAAACCGCGAAGCCGCCAACGCTCGCCATCCTCTCGCCCTATAAGGCGCAGGTCGACAAGATCCAGGAGCGGCTCTCATCACGGAGATCTGGCGACCTGCAGCACCTGAAGCATTTCAAACCCGTGCGAAGCGACGGCGCATTGGTCGGAACGGTCGACTCTTTTCAGGGTAGCGAGGCCGATGTCGTCATTCTCTCGCTCGTACGAAACAATCCGCGCAATGCCCTGGGCTTCCTGCGCGACCGACGGCGCATGAATGTCGCGCTCAGTCGCGCCAAAACCCAGCTGATCATCGTCGGCAGCCTCGATTTCCTCGCCGAGGCGGTCCGGGCAGTCAACCCGGACGCGGAAGATCACGACCTCTCTTTTCTTGCCCTGATGGCCGAGGCGATCCGCAAGCTTGAAAGCCAGAAGCGAAATGACGTCGCACTCGCCCGCTCGATCGGCCCTGATGCGCTAAAGGAGCACGTATGAGCGTATTGATCGCAGTCCCGGTATTCCGGGTCAGTTGCAGGGTCGGAATCGATCGCGGACGGTCATGGAGTGTCATTGACGAACTCGTGTTGTGGGCGATCGTGCGCGAGCCCAGGTCGATCGCCATGCTCGCCCGCGAAGCTGACCTGCCACACCAGGTCATCATTGCATCCATCGCGCGCCTGATGCGCTTTCGCCTTGTCGAGGTCACGCTGAGCGGCGACAGTGTCGCCTTTCGCGCAAGCGAATACGGATTCCGAACCGTGGCCAGCGGCGAGACCCTGCCATTTTTGCCCAAACGCGTTTCACGACGCGTCAGCTTTGTCATTGATGCCGCGACGGGTGATTTTTTCCCGACGCGTGAGGTGCGCATCATACCGGGACACCGGCTCGACCGGGAGCGTCAGGCTGGATACGAAGTCCGGAGTGTCCACGTCGAAGGTGGCGCTCCTTCGATGTCACACGAGGCCAATATAGGCCGTCTGTCCGATATCGCCGTCCGGGGATGGGACGAACAGGTCGCGACGATAGACGGCAAGACCGCCACCTTGCGCGAAGACGAGTTTCTGGTATTACGTGTCATCGATGGAATCCCCAAGGGTCTGCCTGAATCGGCAGGCGTGAAGCTTCGCGATCTCGTCGCCCAGGCTGCGGCGTTGCCACCTGGCACGAAACACCTCACCGTGAAATACGCGGGCGAACCGGACGCGCCTGACACCACGCTCACGAGTCATGCCTGCCCGTTCGAGCCGTCCGATCTCATCATTGGTGGATCGGCGCACAGGCGATGTCTTGTGTCGCTCCTCGCCAGCGCTCACAGGCGCGTCATCATCCATTCCACGTTCCTCGATCCCGAGCGCTTCAGGGATCTGACGGACGCGATACGGACCGCATGTGTGCGTGGCGTGACGTTTGACCTGCTCTGGGGCGCTGAGCTGGATGATGAGACGGAACGAAAACATGCTGCCGCAGCGATCGCGATCGCGCGGCTCGTGCGGGAAGACGAGGTTTTGAAGGGCCGCGTGCGCGTCCATATGAGGACCACAGGATCCCACGCCAAGCTGATCCTGCTGGATACCGCGCACGACGGCTGGATCGCAGGCGTCGGTTCATGCAACTGGCTATCGTCCCCTTTCGAGGCTGTCGAGATGTCTGTTGTGCTTCGGGATCAACAGTCCGTGGCAGACGTCGCCGTGGCCATCCAGCGACTGGTGGGACGCCGTGGCCTGTCCGATGATATTGCCACCGAGATGTCGACGCTCGCCCGTGACCTGCGGCGTATGCCGCCAATGGACGGCAGTGGTCGTATTGCCCTCGTTGTGGGTGACGCGCATGACCGCCTGATACGGGCCGCCAGCAGTGCGGCGGTGACGCGGTTTGTCGTGGGCAGTCACCGGCTGGGCTCGACAGCAAGACCGGGGGCGTTAATGCAAGGGGAGAAGGCGGCTCAACGCCCCGGCGTGCGCACCGTCGTTTTCTATACGCGCACGACAGGCCCGCTGAAGAACCGGCACGCCAGGGCGCTCGCTGAAGAAGCAGGACTCAACGGCGTGATTCTGGCGAAAGCCGGGAAAATCCCCTTGCACGGGAAGTTCGTCGCCTGGGATGACGACAATCTGGTCATCACGAGCCTGAACTGGGCATCTGCATCGGCAGACCCCGACTTCCCCTGCGGCGAAGTCGGCGTGCACATCTGCGCGCCGGGCATTGCCGCCCACGCGCTGACCCATCTCGAGGAAATATTCCCTGAACTGGCGCAGGACGCCGGGCCCGTTGCCAGGCAGTAAAGCCATCGCAGGCAGCCCGTTGCGGATGCGACTGCCTGCTGCCGCCTAGGCTTCGTCCCGGTGCCGCGGAGGCCATACGTCCGCACCGCGAGGCAACCAAAGCAGACTTAGTGTGGCATCGTACTGCCCGGCGTGAAGCTTCATTTCCCGCAGAGACATGTGAGGATCGGCATGCTCAAACCAGACCGAGGCGCGAATCTCTGCGCCCCGTCGGTCATGTCTGATTTCCGGGTTGGCCGCGAGGGACTGTTCAGGCACGGGAATGACGTTGCCGCGCGTCCTGAAGAACGCGCCCGCCCGGAAGGCCGGCTCGCTCGACCATGCCCAGTTGATGAAGCCATCGTTGGACATCACCAGGACGGCTTTTTCTTCCGTGTACTGCAGCCACTTCAGCACTGCGGCCGTGAGTGACACGCCATACCGATCTGCGCAATGGCTCAACGCGTCGAGATCAACGCCCGAGGAAAGCTGCGCGCGAAAATCGTCGAGCGGCATCAGCAGATAGGAAGCGAACAGGTCGGCCTGTGCCTCGATATCACGATCGTCTTGCGACCAGTTCAGCATGTCGGCGTCGCTGCACTGGAACGATTCCCTGCTCAGCCGGTGCAGAATGTAGTGCCCCAATTCATGTGCCTGGGTGAACCGTATTCGACCGGGCGACGAGACCGTTTCGTTGTAGAGAAGCAGCCAGCGCCGGCGCTCCTCATCTGGCAAAAGCGCCCCCTCGAATCCCCGGATATCGGCCGGTTCCACCTGGGTAATCGGGTCGCTCCATCCGAATATGCGCGCGGCTTCCAGTGCCAGCGTTGGCACGTCAACCGGGAACCGGCCGACGCCATGGGCGAGCGCAAAGGCTTCCGTGACGCGCACGAGGCGGGTCGCGGCGCGCGGCGGCGTCCAGGGTTCGGCCATCACTAATTCTTCTTGAATGTGTTGAGTATCCTGCGAAGCTGTTCCTTCGCCTCCGGATCGAGCTTCTGGTAGCCGCGGAAGAATGCCTCATCGAGATGGCGCTCTTCAGGCGCGCGCACGTCCTCCTCAATGAAGTACGACGTGGCCACCCCAAGTACATCGGCCAGTGCAGTCAGTTTTTCGGCCGACGGCCTTTGCGACTCACGGTTTTCGAGTTCCCAGAGATAGCTCTTGCTCATCCCTGCCAGTTCGGCCAGCTTCTCCAGCGTCAGTTGCCGCTCCTTTCGAAGCTCCCGCAATTTCTCACCGAGACGTGTCGCCATCATCGCGTCTCCCAACAGATTAGGTGTCAACTTAATATACCACGGTACCGAACTTTTCGTTTGACAATCGAAATATGTGATGTAAGATCACAAAAGTTCGCTACTCCGAACTTTGGATCTGGACTTCCCGATACGCCGGCAGGCACGGCGTCGATCCGGATCCGGCTCAACCTCGCACTGCCGCGGAGACCATATGCCACTGAGCAATACCGAGATCCGATACTACGACAGCACCGTATTGCGTCTGCCTTCCGACAGGCGCAAGGCGTATCACGAACAGGTCGACCGGCTTGTGGCGGCGCTGAGCAAAAAGCTTCACGAGCAGACGGACATCAAGATCACGAAAGTGGTCAAGGCAGGCTCTTTCGCCAAGTTCACGATCCTGCGGAAAACCTCGGAAGACCCGGTCGACGTCGACGTGGTGTTCTATATCTCGGGACGCAGCGTGAGCCAGGAAACGCTCGCAAGCCTTAGCCAGACCATCTATGACGCACTGATCAAGCTCTATCCGAACAAGTCCGTCGAGGATTTCCAGATCCAGCGCAAGGCAGCCACCGTCACCTTTGCAGGCAGCGGGCTGAGCGTCGACATCGTGCCTGTGATCGAAGACCCTACCCGTGCGGGTTACGGCTGGCAGTTCGATATTCATGATGGCACCCGCGTGCAGACCTGCGCGCCGTGCCAGATCAGGTTCGTGCGTGACCGGAAGAACGCGGATCCAGACTTTCGCACGCTTGTGCGTCTGGCGAAGAAGTGGCGCAACCGCGTCGAACTCAAGCCGCTCAAGTCGTTTGCGATCGAACTGATCATGGCGCACGTTCTGGCCAAGAACGGCACGGCGGGCACGCTCGAGAAACGTTTTCGCGACTTTCTGCTGTACATCGCCCAGTCGGGGTTGAAGGAGGTCATCACGTTCCCCGAAAACGGCAACGTTGTCCCGACTTTTTCCGATCCGGTGGTGATCCTCGATCCCGTCTGCAACACCAACAATGTCGCCAGCCGGATTTCCGAGGTGGAGCGCAAGGAGATTGTTGCAGCGGCACACGAGGCATGGGAAACGGCCGTGTTCGCCTCGACGGAAGAAGAAATCGAGATCTGGAAAGAACTGTTCGGGCCGCGCTTCACGGTCGGGGAGTCAGCATGAGCGAGACCTACGCCTCCACCGAAACCTATTCGGTTGCCGATATCGAGATCGTCATGCGGCGCGTTTGCGCCGACCTGCTAATGATCGCGGGAAGCACCAAAGCGGTGACCGAAGAAAAAGCACGGAACTGGGCTCACGATATCGAAGTCCTGGCGAAGAACGGATACCTCAGGATGGTCGACCTCACCCTGCTGTACGCGGGAGTCGAAATCCGGGCGACGCGCTTTGTCGTGAATACCGATTCCGGTGAGCTGTCCTCAAGCCGACCTGGCGGCGTCCTGTGGCCAGAAATCCCCGGTGCCGAACTGCGCATCATCCTGTCCTACACCGATGCGTACGACGCGGCGGCCAGGGAAAAGACGAAGAGTCGCCTGCGCATTGGCTGGGTCGCGAGTAATGCAGACACGAGCCATGCAAGTCTGACGTCGGGTAGCGGCCGCGATTACGTAAGCAACGGATACGGCATGCAGCGAAAGGATTTCAACTGATGACACAGACGACCATTTTCGATGCCAGAACGCCGCTGCCCGATGCGGGTCTCGCGGCGCGTGAAAAAACGCTGCTGGGTTTTGACGCACGTTATACGCAGATCCATGACCAGCTTCGCCTGCTGCTCAATCTGGGCGACCTGGCAGAGTGGAGCAATAAGCACCACAGGAAAAGGCTGGTCCTGTGCGATCTCGTCGCCGAACAGTATCCGCTCGTGATCTTTTACGGCGATGTCGGCACCGGCAAGACGGCGACGGCCGAATGCATCGCAAACAGGCTGGCTAGGGAGTCACGCACGGAAGACTCCCTGCTCTTCAGGCTCAGCAACCGCGTGCGCGGCAGCGGCAAGGTCGGCGAGATGGGCACGCTCCTGACCCAGGCATTTCAGGAGGTGACGCAGTCAGCAGGCAAGGCGCGCCGCGCCATCCTTGTGATCGATGAAGGCGACTCGCTGGCAGCAGCGCGCACGCAGGAGCATAGCCATCACGAAGACAAGGTAGCGGTCAACACGCTGATCCAGTGTATCGACGATCTGCGCCGCTTCGGGGGCCGTGTTGTCGTATTCCTTTGCACCAACCGGCTGTCGGTGCTGGATGCGGCCCTGCAGCGCCGCGCCGCCGTCATCGAGGAATTCGCGCGCCCCGGCGACGCCGAGCGCCGCGAGCTGTTCTCGATGGATCTCGACGGACTCGGTCTCACGCAGCAGCAGATCGAGGATCTCGTGGCCGTTACGGGCGCCCGTGCCAAACTGCCGGCGTGGACCTATTCGGATATCCGCACGCGCCTGTATCCCGCCGCTATGGCCAAGGCCTTCCCGGACATCCCGCTCGCCTTCCGGCATCTTCACGAAGCCGCGTTGTCGTTGCGCCCGTCGCCCATCATGGAGGACAGGTAATGACCCGATCCGCCCTCTTTGGCCGGCGCGTTCACATTACCGGCAGCATTTCAGGGGACCCCGCGCTCGCGTCAGCGGACGAAGTCAGGCGCGCTCGCGCGATTGTCGAGTCGCTGGTGAAGGAACTGATTCGCAAGGGAGCGACGTTCGTCATCCCCGTCGATGCAGAAAAGCTTCGCGAGGACGGCTTGCCCATCTGTTTCGACTGGCTGGTCTGGGAAACCGTCCACAAGCATCTGCATGCCCGTCCGGAGGGTGCGCCGAACCCGCTTGTCATCGCGGTCAAGCATCACAAGACCGAAACGCAGATTCCCGAACAGCACGCGGCACTGTGGAGCTCGCTACGCGGCTCGCCACTGGTCCAGATCGAAAGCGCGGCGCTGTGGAACATGAACAGCAAGCGCATGGAGATGCAGGCGCGTCATGGCGACATGCTCATCACCTTGGGCGGCGGTGAGGGTGTTCTGTTCCTGGCTAACATCTATCACGATGCAGGCAAGCCCGTGATTCCGCTCAACCTGAAGCTCGGATCGACGCAATCAGGCTCGCTTCGCCTCTTTGATTTCGGGCTTGCAGGAAACAATGCGACGCGTCTGTTCCAGACGGACACCGCGCTGTCTTCACACGGGTGGCTCAACCGGATTGAGATGCCACCCAGACAGGCCGTACCGGAGAGCGTCGATGACCTGATGGCGTTGCTTGAGGCATTGGCGCCACCCAAGGCATTTGTGGTCAGGCTCCTCAACCCTGAGCACGAGGACTTCAACGACGTGCAGGCATTCTTCGACACTGTCGTGCAACCCGTCATTGAGGACGAATTGCGGTACAAGATGGTCACCATCGACGGGTACCAGGCCTTCGATCACGCCCGCATCGATCAGGAGATTTTCGCAAAGCTCCATCGCAGCAGTATTGTTCTGGCCGACATAACGGGCTCGCGTCCGAACTGTTTTCTGGAACTCGGCTATGCGCTTGGTCGCGGCCTGCCGACCATGTTGATGGCGAAGGCAGGCACCGCACACCCGTTCGACATCACCACGTTTTCCGGTCATCACTGGAAAACGACAGGAAGTGTCGAGGAGCGGCGCCGCGAGCTTCGCAAACATTGGGAGGCAGTCAGAAACCGTCCCACCCTTGTCCCGACGGAGCCGCTAATTCCATGACCAGCCCGCGCGAAATCTATATATCAGTCGATGTCGAGACTGCCGGACCGATTCCGGGGGAATACAGCCTGCTCTCGATCGGCGCCTGCAACGCAGACGAACCAGCACAGACTTTTGCATGCGAATTGAAGCCGACCACCCGCAACGCCGACCCTGCTGCACTGAAGGTCACCGGGTTATCGCTGGAGCGCCTTGAAAACGATGGGCTCCAACCGCAGGCCGCCATGCAGGCCTTCCAGGAATGGGTTGCGCTTGTTGCTGGCGTTGATGGGGACCCTATTTTCGTGGGATTTAACGCTGCATTCGACTGGTCGTTTGTTAACTACTACTTTCACCGCTACTTGGGTAAGAACCCGTTCGGTTTTGCTGCCCTTGACATCAAATCCCTGTACATGGGCACCGTAAGGAGTACCTGGAGTGGCACACGGTCAAGCCAGATTGCGCAAACTCTGAAGCCGTCGCTCAAGGGGGACCACGATGCGCTGCACGATGCTCTCTACCAGGCCGAACTCTTCCGGGCTATTCGAGCCCTATAATAGCGTGGGAATGGTTGGGTCTGTCGCATGCACGGTACGTAACCGTGCCATTCTGTCGGTCGTTGGACCACCACTGTGGCATCACAGCTATTGCGGGTCGAAACTTCACTACAGGAGAAATTGGATGACTCTCAACGCAGGCAAATATAGCCGCTCGATCACTCTTCAATGTCCGACTTGCGGAAATACCGGGTTCTCGCATGATGGTGTGGATGGGCAGCCCGGTGAGTTACTCAGCTGCGACAATTGCGGACTGGAAATCTCCAAGGACGATCTGACCAGGGCAAACGGTGAAAATATGCAAGCGCATATCAAGGAGATTCGTGAGGCCGTTGTGAAGGATGTTCACAAGGAATTGCACGAATCGTTGAAGAAGGCGTTTGCTGGCAACAAACACGTCAAGATTCAGTGATGCCCTTCTCGATCAGCGTTGGCGACGCGATCGCCACAGGCGCCCTGCTGTTGTCTGGTTGTCAACGCCGATTTAAATCTGACCCACTTTTCGACGAATCGCCGAAGTAAAACTGACCCACCCGGGCCCCTGTTACGCGGCTGCCTTCGCGCCCGCCCGCGTTCCCGTCTGTCCTGCTTTTCGTTTGTCCTTCAAGCGGTAGCTCTCGCCGCTGATTTGCACGATGTGCGCGTGATGCAACAGTCTGTCGAGCATGGCTGCCGTCAGCGTCTGGTCGTCGGCGAACGCCGAGGCCCATTGCGTGAACGGTAGGTTGCTCGTCAACACGATGGCGCCGCGCTCGTAGCGCTTGGCGACGACGTTGAAGAACAGGTCCGCTTCCTCGCGCCCAAACGGCAAATAGCCGATTTCGTCAATCACGAGCAGTCTCGGCCCGACGACCGCTCGATTGAAGAACTCCTTCAGCCGGTTCTGCTGCCGCGCCGTCGCCAGTTGCATCATCAGGTCGGCGGCCGTGATGAACCGCGTCTTGATGCCCGCCTGGGTCGCGCGATAGGCCAAGGCGCTCGCGATGTGCGTCTTGCCAACGCCGGACGGCCCGAGCAGCACGACGTTCTCGGCTCGCTCGATGAACGCCAGGCTGGCCAGTTCCTGAACCTGCGCGCGCGGTGCGCCGCTGGCGAAACCGAAGTCGTATTGCTCCAGCGTCTTGATGCTCGGCAACGACGCGAGCTTCGTGAGCGTCTGCCGCTTACGTTCTTCGCGCGCATCGAATTCCGCCTGCAGCAATTGCTCCAGGAAGTCGGCCAGGCTCGCATCGCGAGTTGCAGCGTGCTGCGCGAGCGAGCCCCAGTCGCGGGTAACACAGTCGAGCTTGAGTTGCGAGCATAGGCTGGCAATGCGTTCGTGTTGTAAATTCATGCGGCGACCTCCAGCAGCGCGTCGTAGACCGCCAGCGGATGTTGCAAGCTCTCGCGCGGCAATACGCGGCGTGGCCTGGGTGTCGCCGGTAAGGGCACCATCGTCGCTGCAGACAGCGGCAGCAACGCTGCCTGTTCAACCATCAGCCTCGCTGCCGGGCGCTCGCGTGTCGTGGCATGTACGCGCACGTTGGCGACTTCCGTGAGCCAGCGCCCGATGTGCGCGTTCGCGGCGTCGACATCCAACGTAAGGCCCGATTGCTTGAGGGTAGCGGCCAGCGGTACCACGAAACTCTCCTTCAGATAGCGGTTAAAACGTTCGACCTTGCCCTTGGTCTTGGCTCGATAGGGGCGGCATACCTTCGGCGTGAAGCCGCACGTTTCCGCCAGTGCGAGCAACTGCGTATTCCATCGATGCTGGCCTTCGCCGAACGCGTCGCGCTCGATAATCACCGACTTCGCGTTATCGAACAGCACTTGCTCGGGCGTGCCACCGAAGTGGACGAACGCTTCGCGCAGGCACTCGCACAGCGTCGTCGCATCCTCGCCGGCAGTGAAGCGCACGAAGCTCGCACGGCTGTAGCCAAGCGTCGCCACCAACGCCAGCAGCGGCGCGCGGCCCCGACGTATGACCGTGAAGTCGGCCTGCATCTGCTTGCCCGGCGCCGTCTCGAAGCGCACCACCGGCTCAGCTTCGGCGTGCTTGTGCGGCACGAGGAATGCCTTTAGCTGACTGATGCCGCCTTCGTAGCCGGCCTCGCGCAGTTCGCGCAGCAGCACCGTCGCCGGAATCCAGTGCGGCCGCGCAGCCGCCACTCGCTCGAGCACGTAGCTCTTGAACGGTTCAAGCTTCGTCGCACGCGGCTCGCGCTGCTTGTAGTGCCCGGCCTGTTCGTCACGCAGATAGCGACGCGCCGTATTGCGCGAAATACCCATCTGCCTCGCTATCTCCCGCACGCCCATTCCACGTCTTGCCAACACCTTGATTTCCACTGCTTGCTCCTGACTCAGCATCGGCGGCAAAAAGCCGCCATCTTGCTCCCCCGAGGTGGGTCAGGTTTACTTCGGCGAGCTGGGTCATTTTTACATCGGCGCTAACATCTGGTTACTCCACCTGGATGACGTTCCGGTTTAATCAGAAGCAAAAGCAGGTCATTGAAAGCCAGGAACGGTTAAACAGGCTGCTGCTGGAAAAAGAAACCAGTGAAGCCCTCAATTTCCGGAAAGCCGATCTCGGCGCGACATTCATCAAGATCGGAAGCAATGATCGTCGACTGAAAATCTGGAATAAGGGAAAATCGGCAGCTCGCAACGTAACCATGGAGTTTCCGGAAGGCAATGGCTGCCTGATTCAATCAGACATTGATTCGAAGTTTCCGCTGGAAATACTGGACGCGCATCAGTCAGTAGAGCTCATCGCGGCCCTGTCCCTGAACAGCAAGAGTAAGCATCCCATCAGACTGATTTGGAGCGACGACTTCTCTAGTCGCAACGAAAAAGTGGTTTATCCGACGACCTGAGTGGGAGCAATCACGTTCCTACCATTTTCCTATGTCAATCGCTGATAGATTGCCCAACCGCGCTCTTTCCCCACCTCAAGAAGCCTGTCCAATGCCTCCCGCTTTGAATACCCGTAAGCGACTGACCGCCCGTCGGATAAATCGTAGCGATACTTTCGATGAGATGGACCGACTTCGTCCGCAGGTACCGTAGTAACGGTCATAGTCGCGTCTATAAGTGCACCGTCGATCTGCACGAACAAATGGTCTTTGCTTGCCCTCCCAAGCGCTTTCTTGACCGCGTGTTCCGAATCGCGTATAGCAGTTTGACGCTTCGTCATCTCGTTTCGTGCTCGCCTTATGTCGTTCCCATGAGCTTCATCGCTCAAAACCCACTGTCCGACCTCTGCAGCTTCCTCTTCATATCCCTGAACGATCTTGGCAAGTGCTTCGTGAGGCGTCGGAAAGCTCGGGTTGTCAGCGTCGAAAAATCCTTCGCTGAGTATGAGTCGGCAGTATCCCTCATCGTCACAGCAGGCATGCCAAATTGGAGCCCATCGGCCCGAATACAGCTCAACCAAAACCCATCGGCCATAGTCGCCACGAATCCGCGATATTAGTTCCTCGACCGGGCTCAACTTGTCGCCCTTCTTCACATAGCGAAGTGCTGCCTGCTCGGTTTCGTGGATGACAGGTCCATTCTCATACTCCGGCCCGTATCGCCACGCCGCCCATCGTCCGGAGTCAGCCAGCGGCTTCATCTCGCCAATGTATTGCCCAGCGTCGCCCTGCACCGCAACGGAAGGCGATCGTTGCCGGATTTGTGCCGCTATCTCCCAAAATTTCCGGATGCTCTTAGCTTGACGCTCAGTGATTTCTTTATTTTGCAGAGCCCATTCCAGATCTTGCTCTTCGCGCCTCGTACTTGTCCTGAGCTCAAACGCTCGCTTGCTCCTCGCTCTTGCAGCCTGACGTTGTTCGAGTTCGCTCATATGGTCCTGTTTTTTCCGTGGCGATCTACAGTCCGTTGAATCGGGGCAACCGACCAAACTTTTCCGCATACTTGAGCAACAGCACGCGTTCGTACACAGCTATTGTCGCAGCTTCGACGGCGGGGACTTTTCGCTCGTACGGTCCCTTGGTCGCGCCGGAATGCCAAATCGTGAATCGAAGATTGCTTGCGGCAAGATCACCAGACTGCTGTTTGTACGCCTTGACCGCCTCATGTGATTGTTCTAATCGTTGCTCGACGTGCGCCGACATCCCGATGTAGATCACTGCTTCGTCAAGGTACCTATCCCCACCGGCCGTCGATCCGGCATCGACCTCGCTTGTTGCCAACATGTAGATGCCCAACAGCCCGAAGCCAACCGGGACATCGAAATCCCGCGACGGCCGCTCTCGATGTGCCCATCGCATCCATTGCGGAAATTCGATGGCAGGAATCTCGATCGCGTCCATGACACACTATCCGTTTTTCACGACTGCTCAGTCCGGAATGTCGGGTTCTTCGCCCCACACAGCGGACCCAACTCGATGTGCTCTCGCTGAGCCCGCGCGGTGCGCCACCGAGAACGGTGACCCTACGGCAGCGCTCTGAGTGGACCGAAACACCAGTCGATCTCCCACGATTGAACCGACATAACGGCCGTCTGGACCGAACACTCTGTCGCCGCGAATTCTCCCGACCGGTACACCGGATCTGCTGTAGACAAAATCATTCGCGACTTGAAGCGGCATCCCGTTTTTTTGTATAGAGATCCATGCGTTTTCCTACCAATCGGCGCCGTTTTCGACATTGAGAGGGGCATTCAGGGTCAACTCTCGCCACTTGTACTTAATCCCGCGAGCGTCCAGTCGTCCCTTCACAGACGGCCATTCGCTCGCTGTTATGTGGTGAGCGACGACGCCCTCGGGTAACTCGCCATACCACTCCGATTTCACGAACTCGTTCACCAGCGAATCCTTGATCCTCACTTCGACGCCAACATCTGCCATTTCCGACTCCTTTTGCTTTCCATGGTGTGCCCGGTCCCGTAAGCGGTAAATCACAGGGCGGGTCCGTCCGCCGTCTGGGCAAGTACCTTAGCCGCCACGGATGCCCAGTCCCTCGATCTTTGCTATATCGCGAATTTCCCGACGGAGATATGCCTCGATGTGATCCAGCAAAGCTTTTCCGGTGAGACGGTCTGGTACTCCAAGTACCGAATACATCACCATATGCACATCGATCGCGTCGGGCGTCGCGGTCTTGCTGTACGAAAAATCTACGTCGTAGTTAGCCATTTGTTTCCCGTTCAACGCGGCTCGTTGTTCCATGCCCGCACGACAGCCGCCACAAACAGATGCTCTGGCGTACCAGTTTTAGCCATTAGCTCGGGGCCCATGTATCCGCAAGCATCACATTGCATATATCCGACGCTAGCTGCCTTCACCGACGTGATTCGTTCTCGCTCCCGGCACTTCGGGCACGGAGCACATGCTGGCATTTCAACAGTCATCTTGTTTCCATGTGTGAATGGGCAATAGAGTTTGACACAACGCGGCGAACAAAATCATACGCTTCGCGACGGACATGATCGAATCCCTACCAAAAAAAATTTGACACAAACACGGCTCTTCCAGCGGCGCCGCCGCCTCGCGACAAAAGACTTTGACACAAGTTCTGAGGTCGCCTGGGATGCGTCGCCTCAGCTATCGACCTTCGGTCGGGCATCTTCAGGCAGCAACTGAAACACCTCATCGTGGAACAGTGACCTGTAGGGACCGCGTGTGACGGTTTCTGGCTTCGCAAACATGGACTCCAACCCTAGGCGCGCGGCATCCTGAGAGAACATCTCGAACTCCTGGGCACTGAAGACGCGGTACGGGCACTCTGACAGCAGCGATAGTGGCAATCTCTCCCGTTCCAACTCGTCCACGACAAGTCTCCGCAACTCTGGCGCGATGAGAGGATGACCCAATCGCCAGTTTTCCAACGTCACGATCGCGTTAAAAAACGGCAAGTCACGATTGGGAAAGTCTGGTCTAACGCCAATCCGGGCTTCGTGAATGTTCTTGTAGTTCTGAACGACGAACTCGGCCATCTTTTGCAGGTCTTCTGCAAAATGCTCGTGGTCCATGTCCGTCTTTGCCGTAAGCCTGATTCGCTTCGTCTTGCATTCAATGAAAACGTGACAGCTTTCATCGCTAACATGCCAGTCTGAGCCAGCGCGCCCGTGCCCTTTCTTCACGTCAAAAGACGTCTCTGCCATCAGATGAAACGTCGGAGCTGTGAACACTGTCTTCAGAACATCGCCAACGTAATGTTCAAAAGCAGTCCCGAAAGCTTTTCCGAAGCCTGAACGGCCCTTCGCGACGTCGTAGTACACCCCCTCTGTGATTCGCCACAGGAGCAACTTGCTGCTGAAACCGAACACTATCTGTGGGCGCTCGGAGCTGTAGAACAACGGCTTTCCACGAAGCGGGTTGTACGTTAGCGCCCAAGTCTTGTCATATTTCTGCTCCGCCCGAATTTGTGAGCGCAATTCGTCTCGCTCGGCCGCGCAAAGTTCGAAGAATCGTTCAACGTGATCTCGTGGAACCTCGGGAAGCCGGTAGTAGTCTCGCCACTGCACTCCCATCTGATAAGCCAGAGAGCCTGCAATCGCAATCCCCATAATGTAAAGACTTTTGAGCGAAATTCGCAGGTCTTCTTCTACGGCTTCTTTTGTAAGAGGATGCGCGAAAATCTTCCTGTAGCGCGCGGCCTTAGCCAAGAAATCCTCATCCTGCCATTGAAATTGCTCATGAAACAATGTAAAAACTATCTTGATCGCGGCATGGGGCGAGCTCACATTCTTCGCCGAAATGGTATTCTTTATCTTCCTAATGTAGTTGATGCTCTTCGGCACGAAGTTTCTCTCTATCACTCCGTTCGCGAAAAACGGTCGACGGCATCGCAACAGAACTTCTCGCGCCAGGAGTTCGAGCTCCCAGTCGTGTATTTCGCAATTTGACTGTGTTTCGCTTGAAGATGAGGCCTGCTCTCCAATCCTACTAAACGAGTTCCACACTAGGTGGCAGGCCCCTGCAACTGGCTGCTTGCGTAAAAACTCGCTAAATTTCTTATAACTTTCACGCATTGAATTTTCGCTCGCTCCTACACATAGGATCAAGAACCGTTCGTCCGATCCCCATCGGCGGTCCTCGTCGCATATGCGCACGCCTTATCTATGGAGCGGGTGAACGATACCAAATAGTTGTCGTCGAGTCCCGATTGAATGTGCTGCGAACGAACGGCGTTGGTCTCCGACGGATATCGCATTATCGTCGCGTCCCTCATAATCCCTTCTCTCCGTTGCGACTGCAGAATAGTCGCATCGTCACGCGTGAGGCTAACCTCACTCCGCTTCCCCTTCGGCCGCAGCCTGCCGCCATTGATCCCGTCATCTTCCTCGCACCCGCCACGGTACAACAGTCCCATTGGCCCCGTCTCAGTTGTGCTTTTCGACCGGAGAAATCAACACGACGTCGCCACCACCGGTTGCCGCAATCGCCTTCAAGTCGGTTACTGATTTGTTCTCGTCTTCTTTACCATCGGCTACCGGCCGTGCGGGGCGCAGTTGCGCCGATCGTTTTCAGGTTAAATTGCAGATCGTCTGCCACGCAGTCTGCACGCCCCCGACTATTCCGCATGCGAGTGCGGCTCTTGCCATGCGCAGCAACGGGATACCGTTGGCTTGCTGAAAGCCCGGGATCACAGTCACCACTCGCTATCCACGACAGCCTTACCGGCCTTCCCAATCGCAGGGTACAGCGCAGGCTGGATCACGCCTGACGCATGTGCGTGTCGTTGATGCCCAGATACACAACCAGCGCCTGATGAAGAGCGAGGTTACCCCTTTGATTCACAAGCAGCTTGTCAGGGTCGTGGGCGTCAATCGCCTGGGTAAGTGCTGAACTTCGTCTCATGCTGCCTGGCAACTGGCCGTGGCGTTGCGAAGCGCGCTCGAAAGGACTCGACGATTGCCGGGTCAACTGCCACTGGCATGTCCAGGAGTCCATGATCACGAAACCAAGCGAATCGGTGCCGCCCGTTTGAAAAAGCCACTTCGTCGCGGTTCAGGCCGATCTCCGGTACCTGAATGGGGCGATGCAGATTTGCCGCGAGCCACTTTCCGAAGAATGCATAGCGATCATCCTGGCCGCCCTTGCCACCGGGCCCAACATAGAGCCCCTTATCGTGCTGCCACGACATGTCGATCGCATTGACGGACACCCAAACGATGGGATCAGCAGGGATGCAGTGTGTCCATACCAGCCGTTCGAAATTCACTTTCATTGCCCCTCAAAAGCGCGGTCCTTAGATCCGCAGAGATGATCATGACCGTCATGGCGCGAGCGGCTCGCCGTGTTCTTTGCCAAACTCTGCGATATCGTGCTTTCACCGTAACCTGATCGCCGTTGATGCTCCCACCCGCTTATAGGGGAACGAGCGTGATATGGGAAACTGAATTTAGCGCTCGCCGACCGTTCGCGGGGGTGCGTCGGTCATCATCGATGAATATGCAATTAAGTGTAACAAGATTGTATCTCTCTCGACCAGCAAAGCTGCATTGATGTCGCCGTGCCGTCCATCGTGTCACGGTGTCCCCTGCGGTCGTCCATTGCGGACAGCCGAACTCCGTGGATAATCGGAGATGGCAAGTGCGACTCGGAGTCGTTCAAAATGGATCAGGTAATGCGCATGAAGGATGTCGTGAAAAAGATCGGCCTGTGCCGTGCCACCATCTACGCAATGATCAGCCGCGGAGAGTTCCCGCGCCCCATCCGCATCGGAGAACGCGCAACCGGCTGGCGTGAGTCGGAACTGGAAGCGTGGCTCGCGAAGCGCACCGCGGCGCGAGAGCGGTCGGCGTCGGCGCTACCATCGGGCCGCTGATTCTCCGCGTGCAACATCACGAGCCCACAGCCAGCATCGTACCCCGGCATCCCGACGCGCCGCACCGGCAGACGTAGCTCAGTCTGGCTTCTTCGTCTGCTGGCTCGTCAACGACCAACTGGTAATCCAGAAACAGTTCCTCGCCGGGGGCAATTGCCGACGACGCGTGAATGAATACGCGGTCTTCAATCTCCAGCGCCTCGCAATTGGCGTTGCATGAGTGATTCAACCAGCGCGCGCTGTTTCCCCTACGCCCGCCGTCGATCACGCGTCCGTCGGACAGGCCGAAGAAATACGTGTGGCCAGCTGTGCCAATGCTTTCATGCTGCCTGACGGCCGCCGCCCACTCGGTCGTCTCACCCTTGTATTCGAAAATCCGTTCGCCGGCTTCAAGTGCCCGTAATGCGAACACGCCACGCCCATGCACAGGCGAGCGCCTCACCATCACACGTCGCTGGATGACCTGTCTGTTCTCTTTTTTCATGGGCGAAGTATAGGGCGACAAATTGCAACCTATGTGTACTTCTTGAAGTACTTCGCCATGTTCCATACCGCGATTACGATCATCATCGAGACAGGCCAGAAAAGCAGCCAGATCGGTAGCCGTACCGGCGCGATCAGCCAGACGATTGCTGTCAACGGGACGACGCCAAACATCAGCAGGTGCTTTGCGTGATGGTAACGGGTCGCGGATTCATGCCCACCCTGCGCGCGTCTCACGTCTCGCGCGACGAGCCCGTCAACCAGCGCGACGGCAATCGCGAGGACGAACTGCGGAACCGTCATCGCGAACATCGCCATGCGAACGCCGAAGAGCTTGACACCGTACATCGCAACCACGAGCGCCTCGCGCGTCGCCCCCGAAAACGCCGGCCGCAGGTATGAGCCGAGACCCTGTGACGGCAGAACGCCTGCCTCCCACGCCCGCGCCGACGCACCGATGCCGGTCCAGCCGAACCAGCTCCAGTAGGCAAAGTCCGCTGCCCGCCCGGCCAAGCCGGGATCGGTCGTCTCGTTCAGGTAGCAGCGCAGGATCTCCTGTATCCCGCCTACCGGGTCATCACGCCACAGGAAATGTGCGGCCATCAGATCCGCCAGCACTGCGAGAATGCTAGCGAGCAGCAGCCAGAGTGCAACGTGGATCGCCAGATCGACGACCCAGAAAAACGACTTCACGCCATCGGCGTTTCCATCACGCGTCTTCGCCGCCATGTTCGTTCCCGTCGCGTCAGAATCCCGCGCCCTTGCCTTCCACCGCCCACGGCTCGGTCGTGGATTGCGGAGCGCCGACCTTCGCGCCCACCGGCATAAAACTGCCCACCGCGCCGCCGATGGCATCGGGCGCCACACCGCCCGAGTCATCGAAAGCCGACACCGCCTGGACATAGGACGTATAGCGTGAGCGCATGTCCTCCACCACGTCGTCGAGCCCGGGCAGCATGACCGGATCATGGGCGTCAAGCAGAGGCAGCCGGACCTTCACAAGCTGGCCGCCCTCGACGAGCGCAAACGCCTGGCCCTTCGGCAATTGCGTCAGGTCGGCCGCCTGCAGCATCGGCACCTGCCGCACCGAAACCTGGTCGTGCGTCTGCGCCGTAAAATGCACACCTTCGCCGCGCCGCACCGCGTCCGTCGCCGACGACGCGAGCGTCAGCGATTTCACGTCGACCATCGGCAGCTGGTCCGTCAGGATCCTCGCGGTCGTCACGTATTTCACGCGCAGCATCACCAGCGTGTTGAAGTTGCCGAAGATCTGCTCGGCCTTTGCGCGTGAGCCAATCTTCGCCTCGAGATCAGCGCTCGTCTGCGTGTAGGCCGTGACCTGATAGCCCGCACCGCCCGCCTTGTTCACCATCGGCACGAACTCGTCGCCGACCAGTTCGTTGAACTCGTCCGCGTGAATCGACACGCGCCGACGGGCGCTCGCCGTGCTCTGTCCGTAGCCGTGCCCGTACTTGTAGATGCGGC
This sequence comes from Burkholderia sp. SCN-KJ, assembly GCF_024656005.1. Classification (NCBI taxonomy): domain Bacteria; kingdom Pseudomonadati; phylum Pseudomonadota; class Betaproteobacteria; order Burkholderiales; family Burkholderiaceae; genus Burkholderia; species Burkholderia sp. SCN-KJ. Next base: position 97,515 of record NZ_JANKOG010000009.1, on the reverse strand, counting down.
CCGCGGTCGACGTCAGATCGGCAAACATCGCGTTGCCGACCACGCCCGCGACCTCGAAGTCGGACAGCGCATCCAGTCCAACGTACACGATGCCGCCACGGTCCATCACCCGGTTCCAGTCGAAGACGGGGCGCGGGTCGTGAGGGTCCTCATAGTCAGGCGATAGCAGCTCGGACGTGCGTCCTGTGGTGAGCTTTTCCAGGAGCGGATAGAGCGACGAGACGAGCTTGTCGAAATACGAGCGCTCGTTGCTGATGACCGACAGCAACCCGTTTGCGATCGGATCGGTCCAGCCCTGCTTCCGTATCAGGTTCGCTACCTGCAGCACCTCCTGGTTGCGCTGCAGGCGCATCGCCTGCTTCGCCTCTTCCTTGTCGAGAGGCTCCAGCCCTTCCTCCCAGCCGGCGTGATCGCGATTGAGCCAGAAGCGGAAGTACCTTAACGCGAGCCCGTCGATGTTCACCGCGTTCTGGTAGATCATCTCGTAGGTCGGACGGATACCGAGCGCACTCATGGCTCGCGCCATCACGTTCACGAAGCGCCAGACAAAGTCACGGAATGCGGCCGACTGCCCCTCCTTCGGCAGGTTGCCGGCGATGCGCGTCGCGACCTCCGTGATCCGCGAGTAGGTGCCGATCGGGCTGTAGCGCGCGGACTTGTCTGGATAGCCCAGATGAAAAAACGTGAACTCGCCCTCCCGTCCGCAACGTTTCGCCTCGGCGTACATGCGAAGTAACAGGTCAACATCGCCCTTCGGATCGAACACGATCACGATGTCACCGCGACGGATGTCCTGGGCAACAAGGACCTCGCACAGCCGGGTCTTACCCACGCGCGTCGTGCCCAGCACCGCCATGTGCCCGACGCGCTCGCCGATGTCGAACCAGATGTTCCGCTCGTCCGGCTCGACGCCATGTAACGCAGGATCGCCACCGAGCGGCGGCAACGGCGCGACAGGATTCCACCATGCCTCGCGTCGCGTCACACGCGCGATCCGGCTCCCGGGATGCTGCCGCTCATGATCTCGAGCCCGGTCGTACAGGTCATTGCGGGCAAGCAGTCGGCAGTTTTCGGGAAAACGGGCCTGATACAGGCGCTGCGTGTGAATGACGCTCCAGCGAAAGCCACGTCCGAGAAACACCTCTTTCGCGGAACATGGAATGTCAGCCGCAGGAATGACATATTGCGGCAGACACCGCAGGTTGCGCTGGAAGCGGATCAGCCGCCACGCCTGTCGCCCGCGAGTCCAGGCGAGTGAGAGCAGTGCAAGCGTCGTGACGCCGCCCGTGGCGGGCGTGATGAGGAAGAGCGCCGGGTGGGACCAGAGGATGCCTGTCGCAGCGAGCGCCGCAACGGATGAGAGCAACTCGACCGGTTTGCGGAATAGGTTCTCGACCGGATACGCCATCGCCGCAGCCTGCGTTCCCGGTTCAGTCTTCGACCGGGGCCGCGTCTTCCGCTACGACCGCCTTCTGCTTCGACTGGATCATCGCGTTCGGCGGCGGCACGGGATTGAAGAACCGCTCCGGCTCGGGCACGAGCATCACGGACAATTGACGGCCGCCGGCGCCCTTGATGTTGTAGTGGAGCAGGTAGGAACGCCCGGTGCCGCCAGCATCGGCCGTGACCGGATAGCCGGACTTCTGGAAATCGCGCTGGACCTGCTTCCATGGCTCGGGCATCCGGCCATCTTCAGCCGGCGTCTGTTCGATCGACTCGGGATGGGCCTGCGCGAAGTCGCGGAAGATCGCCGGCGTCACCAGCAGCATGCCCTCCGGCACAAAGTGCACGCGGGCCATCGATTCGTTGTACGGCAATCCGCCATTGGCCACCCCCTCCTGCACCCAGGCCATGAACCGTTCCGCATTGGGCCGCGGCTGCCGCGCACCCGCGCGGGCGGCAATGGATCGCGATGGAACTCGCGCCTTCTCGCGCGGGCGGACCGGCGCACTCACCTGATCCGGTAGGGGCACATCGTCGCTGCCCTTGCCGCGGGCGACGACCGCGTCGTCACTCAACGCGGCGGCGCTCTCGCTGTCCGGCAGATATGCGGGCTCACCCTCGTTGATGGAATCGGCTTCGAATGCGGCCCTCTCCTGCGACCTAGGCGAGTTATCGTCGGCTTGATGCCGATCCGGCGAATCCTGCTCCCCGCGCGCGGTTGACCCCGCAGTGTCTGGCACCTCGTCGCTTTGCACGACCGCCGTCGTCGCGGCGTCCGCCACTGGCGATGACGCTCGCGGGGCAGAGTCTGCGGGCGTGGGCGTTGCACCGCCATCAGCGTTGCCGACTGATTCCGCCGCCGGCTTCGGCTCGGCGCCAGGTTCGACGACATGGATCGTGCCGGCAGCAAGCGCACGCGGATAGCGGGCGGGATCGGCATAGAGCCGTGTGAGCGGAAAGCGCAGGACGGTAAACGTCTGCGTCCAGGCACCTATCGCGACCGCGATCGTCCAGATTGCACCGCCTTCTGGCGCGGGCACCAGCGCGCCGTATTCCTGCCACGTATCGAAGAGCCGGTTGTTGTCCGTCGGAATGCCCGCCGCGCCGCTCTGTTGTTCCTCATTCGAAGCGAGGTAATTGCGAACGGCCTCGGCCAGGGTTTTGGCCACGCACCAGAGCGATTCGCCGTCGCAATAGCCCGTCGCGCCGGCACGGTTAAGTGACATACCGCCTTCTGCCAGCAGCAGCCGCAGTCCTTCCATGAGACGCTCGATCAGCGGGACTGCACGCGCTGTCGAAAACCGCGTACGCGGGCCCGCCAGCAGGTTTTCCGCGACGGAGCGGCGATCCGCGTCGCCCACGATCTTCGCCAGTGCGCAGTTCTTCGCGCCATCTTTCGCGCTGTCTTTCCCACCGCAGTCACCGGACAGGTATGCCGCCAGTTCCTGCAGCACCGGCGGATAGCCGGCCAGCCAGCTCAGCGAAGCGGGTGGCACGACGCGTTGCAGCAACACGATGGCAAGCCGGGAATGCGCACCGTAATCACGTTCACCGGGCGCCGGGAAATTCACGCAATACCAGTCGCCACCCTGCTCGTTCATGCTGCCTGCCATCGGCACCCAGGGCCGCACCTCGTGACCAGCGGCCAGTTCGATCTTCAGATCCGCGAGCGGCTTGCCGATGTCATGCAGCAGCGCCGCAACCAGCACCGCATAACTGCACCGCGCGCCATGCCGCATCTGGTCTTCAGGGCTCGCCCCCAGCGGCAACCGGTAGCCTTCGCGCAGATGCAGTGCATAGCACGCCACCTCGAGCAGATGGATCAGAAGGCCGCCCGGTTGCGCGTGATGATGCGACTCGGATGCGGGCAGGAGCTGCACGAATTCCGTGAGCCGCTGCAGCAACGGTTCCACGTCCCGCCGTTCGCTTTCGGGCGACAGCCCCAGACTACTGCCGATGCGCAGGACCGTCCCTGCGACGCCCGTTCGTTGAATGAGCTCACTGTGTTCCAGTACGGGCAGGTACTGCGGTGAAGGCGGCATGCCGCGCTTGGCGGGCGACGCGGGGGGCACAGCGGGCGGCGCCGGCGGTATCGCCTGCGCCGCCGACGATCGTGGCAATCTCAGCCAGGTGAGCGCATTGGCGAATGTCATAGGGGAATTCGGGCAGAACGGGAATTTGTCTTGGCAATGAGGCAGGCGACTCCAAGGGTCGCCATGGTTCAACGGTACGCATTGCGCTGCTGGCTCCGCCGCAAATGGCTGCACGACGAATTGCTGTGCCGCGCAGTCACGCTGCCGGGCGGAGGGTTGCCGTCCGGGCGCAGTCCATGCTCCTTTCTGAGCCTTCTGCGGCAAGGGCCGCGGCGTTTTTCGCCGTTGCTGCACAGTCCTTTTTTGCCCTTCGGCGTTTGCGCCTTTGAGCGGGTGATGCAACTCATCCCAGCATCACCCGCGGCCTTTGGATTGGACCCTTCCCTTTACGACGTCCTTTATTCCCCTTGCCTTTCCGGCCTTCTCCTGACGCCTTTGTTCCGCCCTGGACAGCACCTGTGCTTCAGGTCCTGCTGAATGGCACGGTCACGCGCAGTCACAGATGACCGCGCGTGCGCCATCGTTGCCGTGCAGGTATTCCAGCCATCTGCACATCTGCGCTACCTACAGTAAAGCCGTCAGTCCTCCCCCCTGGACTGACGCGCGCTGTTGACCTGTCGGGTTGCTCCCCGCTCCCGGCAGGTTCTTTTTCTGATGGCACCCCCAACCGATTGAGGTCGATGTGAAGCGTGTCTGGAAGATGCCTCTATGTGCATCGCTCGTTGTGGTGACGCACACAGTCCGCGCCGACTGCCTCGACGATGCCGCACGGTTTCATCACGTCAATGTCCGGCTGGTCCGCGCGATTGCCACCGTGGAGTCTGGCCAGCGAGCCGGCGTCGTCCATCTGAATGGTGATGGCACCACGGACATCGGACTGATGCAGATCAACAGCCGCTGGCTCACGGCACTCTCGCGCTTCGGCGTCTCGCGCGCGGGCCTCCATGACCGCTGCATCAATGCGTATGTCGGCGCGTGGATCCTGTCGCAAAACATCCGTCGTCTCGGGCTCACGTGGGACGCCATCGGCGCGTACAACGCAGGCGCCCACGACAAACGCATAGCCTATGCTCGGCGCGTGTACCGCGAATTGCATGTGTCCCCCGCGACCGTGACCGAACAACTGGAAGTCGTGGATGCGCGGCCAGCGAGACCGGACTTCATTGCCCGGCTTTTCGAACCCATCGCATGGGGGAACGGGCAATGAGCCGGCTGACGTACGAATATGCGATCGAGGTGCTCAACGACTACCTCGGTCCGCTGCAACCGATGCTTGCCGATCCCGACGTACAGGAAATCATGGTCAACCGCGCCGACACGATCTTCGTCGAGCGCAACGGCACTATCTCGTTCGTCACGGGGTCCTATCTGGACCCGGACGCGCTCGACCGTGCGATCACGATCCTCGCCAACGTCAATGCGAAGGCACAGACACCGCTGCTCGACGCCCGCCTGCCCGGCCTGCGCCTTGCGGCCGCCCGCCATCCGGTCGCCGTTCACGGCGACATGCTGTCGATCCGCAGGCATGCGCGTCGTCGCATTGGTCTTTCCGAATACGAGCGCGGCGGCGCCTTTGACGTATTGCCGGACACACGGTCACCTTTCACCCGCCGCCGGGACGCGGCGCTGCTGGCGCGTCTGCCTCGCGGTGGCGCCGCGCTGCGCGAGTTCTTTCAGTGGGTGATGCACGAGCGGATCAACGTCGCCTTCTCCGGCGGCACCTCATCCGGCAAGACGACGCTGCTCAACGCGATGATTGATGCAATGCCGCCGGATGAGCGCATCGTCACCATCGAGGATACGGCCGAACTTCAGGTCCATGCCCGCAACCATGTGGCGCTCGAAACCGGTCTTGGCATCACGATCCGCGAGCTCGTGCGCTTCTCGCTGCGCATCCGCCCCGACCGGATCATCGTCGGCGAGGTACGCGGCGCCGAGGCCTTCGATCTGATGGAAGCGCTCAACACGGGGCACCCAGGCTCCATCGTGTCGTTTCATGCGGACTCAGCCGATACCGCACCCGCACGACTCGAATCGCTGATCCGCATGAGCGATGAAGGACGCCTGATGACGATCACCGATCTGCGCCACCGGATCGCCTCCACGTTCCGCTTCTTCGTGCACGCCGAACGGCAGGGCGCTGTGCGCGGGCCCGTCGAGATCCGTGAAGTGCTCGGCGTCGACAACGACCGCTACGTCACACGGTGCCTGTTTTCCCGCTACGCCGACGCAGATTCCATTGCACAGGAGTTGGCCCATGCCTGAAGTCATCCGTGCCCGCATTGCCTCAGCACGGCGCATTGTCTCCCGTATCTGTCGACATATCGGTCGCCATGTCAGGGAGGTCCGCTGTGCGTGGCACGCTCTTGTCCACCCGCATGCGCCGACGATGCGAAGCGTCCTCGCGGCGCTCTGGCTCGGCTCGATCCCGGTTCTGGCCCACGCGGGTATCTGGAACGGAGGCCTGTGCACTGTCTACCAGGACGTGCTCGACAATGAGCTGCTCGAAGTCGTGTCGCTCTCGGCGCTGGTCGGCTCGATCGTACTGTGGCTGCTCGACGACGGTCGAAGCAACATCAAGACGCATGTGCTGCGCGGCGTGCTTGGCACGCTGGCGATCCTGAACATGCCGCTGCTCTGGGCGCAGGTCTTCAACCACGGCGCGGCCTGCACCGGCACGCTCTGACGGGCGAATCTGAGGGCACACGCAATGGACGCACAGCACGCCGACCATCGTGATGCAGCTGGCGAACCTGACGATCCGCTCGCAGCACGCATCCGCAAGACCATGCTCGAGCAGTTCCTGCTGCTCGGCATTGACCGCCGCTGGTGCATTGCGCAGGCGGCGATCGTCATCACGTTCGCCGCGGGCATGCGCAACGCGTGGGTCCTGCTCGCGGTGCTGGTCACGCACCCGGTCCTGTGGCTCGCCGTGCGGCGCGACCCGGACCAGATCCGCTGCTACACGAAATACAGCCGCCAGGGCGACTACTACGAACCGCGCCAGGTGTTGCGGCAGAAGGTCAACGCCCGCCCGAAAGGATTCGCGCGAGGCCTGCCATGCTGATGCCCGCCTTCGCACGCTCGCCGTTTGATACCGAGTCGCTCGCGCGCATCGCCCAGCGAACCGATGGCGATCGCCGCTCGACCGCGGAGTTGGTGCCGTGGCTGTTCCGCTTCAGCGATTCGCTCGTCGTCAACAAGGATTCTGCATTGATGGCGACGTACGAATTTGCTGGGCCAGACGCCGACGCACTCTCAGGGAGCCACATCCTGGAGTTGATGGACAACCTCATCACGTCGCTGCGCGACATGGCGCGTCGCCCCATCGCGCTATGGTGGACTGTCCACCGTCGTCGCAGTGCACGGTATCTCAGCGCGCTGATGCCCGATCCCGTCTCACAGCGTATCGATGATGCGCGGCGGGATACTTTCGAGCAGGCCGCGAACTATACGAACCGTCACCATGTGACTTTCACGCTCGCACCCGACGTCGGCATTGACCGCTTCGCGGGCAAGGTTACGCACGGCATGACCCACGACGGGCTTTCCATCGCGCGGTCGCTGCTGCAGGCTGTGCGCGGCACGTTCTCCGACCAGTACCTGTTCGCGTACACCGCATCGGAGCTCGCAGCCATCGTCGAGACATTCGAGACCACGCTGTTCGGCTTCGTGGCCGGCAATCCGCGTCTGAACTGCCGGCGCCTCTCCGGTGACCGGCTGGGCGCGTTCATGCATGCGTGCGCCGCGCCGCCCGCCGATCACCTTGAAGCCGTACCCGTCCCCGACATCCCAGCACTCGACGCTGCGATGTGTGACACGGAGGTCCGCCCCGGCCACGACTACCTGCACTTTTACGCGGGCGGCCGGCAGCGCTTCGCAATCGCCGCGGGGATTCCGGCACGTCGGGACTTCTGGCCTGACAGCGTGCTGCCGACCAGTCTCGACGGTCTGCTCAAGGTGCCCGGGGAACTGACGATCAGCCACTGCTTCCGGCTCACCACACCCTCGGCTGCCATGCGCTTCATCGACGGCGTGCGGCGCTATCACGAGGGACGCCGTCTTGATACCCGGTCACTGCTCGCCGCGACTCTGCGCGGCGGTGACCTCTCGGGCGTGCGACAGAACCAGGCACGCTCGGCTGCGGCCGACGACGCGAACCGTCGCGCGGGCAAGGTCGAGATGGCTGAAGAGGTCTACGGCTACTACAACCTGTCCGTGCTCTCGTACTCGCCGGTGTTCGAGACCGATCCGTTCGATGACGGGCGCGTCGCTGAAGCTGCGTGGACCCAGGCGGTGGCAACCCACCAGGCGGTCGAGGAAGCACTGCGCGCGGCCCATTTCACGCCGGTGCGCGAAACACTGCACGCCCTGTCCGCTTTCGCCACCACCATTCCCGGCATGTGGCGCGAATGCGCACGCTGGTCGTTCATTGATACCGAAGCACTGGCGCGACTGCTGCCGCTTCGCGGTGTTTCAGACGGCCACCGCATCAACACGCACCTGACGAAGGAAACCGGGAAACGCTGCCCCGCACTCGCGGCCTTCCCGACCGAGTTCGGCACGCCGTACTGGTTCACGGGATTCCTGGGCGACGTCGGTCACATGCTCGTGTGCGGGCGCACAGGCTTCGGCAAAACGATCTTCATGCTGCTGTGCGCGACCCTCTTTCGCAAGTATCCGAACGCGTGGCTGTATGGCTTCGACAAGGACCTGTCGATGCGCATTCCGACCATCCTGCAGGGTGGGCGTTACATGCACTTCGACAGCCAGATAACCGAAATTAGCGAGATCAGCGAGGCAAGCGGCATTCACGCCGACGAGCGTGCGCAGATGAACCCGCTCGTGCTGCTGGCCGATCCTCGGCACCTCGAATTCCTCGTCGAATGGATCATTCTGCTGGTGCAGCAGCGCGGCACGTATCGCGTGAGCGCTGCCGATCGTCGCGAGCTCGAAAAGGCACTCGCCGCCACGCGTAGCCGCAGCAATCGGCGGCTCTGGCGGCTGCGCACAATTCATGCGTCGCTGCCAACCGGGCCACTTGCCGACGAACTGGCGATGTGGATCGGACCCGCCGTGCAGGCGCACTACTTCGACAACGTCGAGGACAGCTTCGACGACTCACACTGGGTGTCGATGGCGACCGACCGGATTCTCGCGAGCCCCGTGATCGCGCGCCCCTTCCTTTCGTACGTCACGTATCGCATCCAGGATTCGCTTGAGCAGCGGCGCGCGCAGGGAGTCATTGGCCCGACGCTCGTGATGCTCCCGGAGATCTGGAGCCTGCTCGACGATGCAAGCTTTGCTCGGCAGATCGGTAGCTGGATCGTTACGATGCGCAAGAAGCTCGGCTGCGTGTGGATGGACGCCCAGTCGCCCGAACAGGTATCGTCCTCGCCGATCTGGCCGCAGATCCGCGACAACGTGCTGGTGCGCGTGTTCGTGCCCGTCGAGAACTTCACGCCCTCCGCGAAGACGGCGTACCAGCGCGACTTCGGTCTGTCCGACGGACAGATCCGCACGATCCAGAAGCTCATCGCCAAACGCGACTACTTCATCGCCGAACAGGGCGGCGCATCGCGCCGGATCTCCATCCCCCTTGACCCGGTCTCGATTGCCATCCTGCGCTCCGAGATGAGCGCCCAGATCCTGTTCGACCGGCATCTGCATTCGGCCCGTCCCGACTGGAAAGCGCGTTACATCGAGGAGGCCGCCGCGCAGGCGCGCGGAGATGCGATGCCGGATTTCGCAACGGAGGTCGATCATGCATAACCGCGCCGTTGCCCTCAGGGCGCGGGTCGGCACGGTCCTCGCGGCCGGCCTGCTGCTCACCAGCGCGGCGTGGGCGGGTGGCGGCATGACGGGCGGCGCGACCGAGATCACGCAATTGATGAATCATGCTGAACTCGTCTCATCCGTCGCACAGCAGGCGCAGATGGTCGAACAGAATGTCCAGGCTCAGATCACGCGCCTGCAGCAATACGTGACGATGGTCCAGAACCTGAAACAGGTGCCTGCGTCCCTGATCGACCAGACGATTGCGCCGTACCGCACGCAGATCGCCAGCTTCCAGTCGCTGTCCAGCGCCATCACGCAGTTGCAACAGGCCGCCACCGCCACGAACGGGCTCTTCGGACGCAGCCTCGCCGAGATGAACACGACCGGCATGTCGCCCGCGCAGTGGCTATCCGCCTATACCTCGCTCGCGTCGACGCGTGGCGGGATCTATCAGCAGCAGTTGACCCAGGACATGCAGAACCTCGACACGCTGGCCACCCGCGCGCAGAACCTGCAGGAAATCCAGTCGCAGATTCCGAACGTCGGAGGCGCTGTGCAGGGTTTGCAGATGCTCAACCAGCAGTCGAATGTGCTCGCGGGCGAGATGGTCGACCTGCATGCGCTCATGCAGCGTCAGGTCGCGCAGCAGATGCAGGACCGCGCCGCCCAGGCGCAGGCCCAGGGCAATGCGGCGCAACTCGCGGCCGCCCGTGCGGCCGCGATGGGACAGATCAACCAGCAGGAACAGCGAACGACGCTGGGCGCCCCGGATTTCGACCTGCTTCAGGACCTGTGATCTGGGAGGCCGATTGTGCTGCTGCGCTGGCTGATCCGCTCGCTGTGCAGAACGCCCGCCGAACTGCGGGTCGTTCTGATGAACCTTCGTGCTTACCGGTTGCGCCGCCGGCGGCCCGATGACGAACGCGCGGTGCAGTGGAAGTTCGACCGGCGGATTACGCGCAACGTGCGTCTGTCGTTGCTCACAGGCCTGCTGATCGTACAGGTTGACAGCCCGCAGGTCTTTGCGGCCGGCTGGATTGCCCTGCCGCTCGCTGCCCTGCTGGCACTGGTGCGCGTCGCAGGTGGGCTGCGATAAGCGCTTGCGCAATGTGTGGGATCTGAGTCATGAACGACGTCATCTCGGTACTGAACGCGCTGTTCACGGTCATGCAGGCAAAGGGAACGAGCCTGCAGACGCTGTTTGTCTCCGATGGCCTCGATCTGCTTGCGGCCCTCGGGCTGATCATCGCGACCTGGCATGTGTTTCTGTGGTTGCTTGAAGGCGACTTCCCGGGCTTCTTCGCGAACCTGTTCCGACATCTGATCAAGTGCGCCGTCATCCTCGTGATGCTCACGGCCTGGAGCGGCACCGTTCACAGCTATTTCGTCGACAACATGCAGACGATGGCCTCGCGCGTTTCAGGCGGCGAAGGCAATCCAGGCGACCTCCTGCGCGCGCTCGTCAATGCCGCGTCGACCATCATGCAGGGCGTACGCACGCAGGCGGCGCAGGTCTGCCAGGAAGTCCCGGACGTGACACCAGAAGGCATCGTCATTCCCAACAGCGAACATCAGGAGTGCGGGGCGACGAGCGATAACGGCGCCGACTCGGCCGGACTGAGTTCAATCTGGACGCTCATAAAAAACCTGCCATTGATCCTGCTCGCGTTCCTTGCGAAGGCGCTCGCGATCGCCGCGATCGTGCTGATGACGCTGATCTTCGTGGTGGTCGTGCAGTTCGGCTCGTTCCTGCTCGACATCGCGTTCTGTCTCGGACCCGTGCTGATTCCCTGGTATGTACTGCCGGCAGGCGAATTCCTGTTCGACGGATGGCTGCGCTTCACGATCTCGGCGGGCCTGTTCAAGGTCGTGGCGTGGCTGATGATGGCGATCGTCGAGAGTGGCGCGTTGCCCGGCATTCAGGGACTTGTGCAACAGGCTGCTGCACAGAGCGGCACGAACAGCGACGCGTATTACGCGACGAACTACCTCGCGATGCTGGCGCTCGCACTCGTCTGCGGCGTCGGGGCTTTCATGATGTGGCAGGTGCCCGACATCGCCAGGGCGATTGTATCGGGCACCGGTGGTGGCAGCTCAAGCGGCTTCGGCAAGGGACTACTCGGCCGAAACATCACTCCCAAGTCATTGAGGTGAATTCAATGGTGGCGATGCTTAGCGCTTTGCTGAATCACGTAGTAAGTGTTTCTCTCGTCGTCCAGTCGACGTTGGCGCTCCGTGTCCGCGCGCAACGAATCGTCTCTTTCTCGCGGAGACGTGCTCAGCCAAGCCCAACCAATAAACACCACCGCGCCCGCGAGCATCATCGCGACGCCGAAATGCTGCACGCCGACCTGGTAAAGGACGAACGCCGCGAACACGAGAACCGGCAATACGAAATACAGCAGGATGATTTTGAGTCGGGCCATGGCTGCACCCTCGCAGCTTGTGAACTTGGTCTCAGTGTAGCACCGCTGGCTCTGGCCCGCGCGGAGGCATGACCGATGCAAAAGCAACCGCCTCCATCGATTTCACCACGTGCTGCCTCTGGCGCCGATCTTCCAGCCCCGCCCCATACCGGAGAAGCGGTCGCCGCCTGGTTCGCCGCGTTCCAGCGCCCTGTCTGGGAAAAGCGGCTCGCGATCAAGGTCGCGCTCGGCTTCGCACTCATCGCCGCCGGGGAATGCGCCGCCCTGATCGTCCAGAGCATGCACAGCGGCCCGCGCCCCTATTTCGTCGAACATGATGAGAAAACCGGTGCCGTTTGGGTGTCCGATCGCTACGCCGAGACCTGGTCCGCCACGGCGGCCAACAAGCGCTATTTCCTCGTCAAATGGGCTTCGCGCGTCTTCACGATGGAGGCGGACAGCCAGGACACGCTCACACGACAGATCCCCGCTGCCGTCAGTTGGACGTCGGGCGCGGCGACACGGGAACTCGAAACCTACATCACAGTAACCGATCCGGTCGCCCAGCGCGTCGTACAGACACCTGGTCTCACTCGCGAATTCGTCGAAAACTCGACGTCGTTCTCGCCCGACGGTCACGTCGCGTACCTGATCTTCACGCTGATCGAAAGCGTGAACGGCAAGCCCGCGGCGCCCCGCCAGATGCTGCTCACCATCAGTTTCCTGCTTGCCCCCGAGACGCTGAAGCCCGGCGAAGAAAAGGACAACCCGATCGGGCTGCGCATCACTCACTTCAGCATCACGCCGTACCTTGGCGTCAATCCCGGAGCGAATCCATGAACGTCATCGCGTACGCAATGTGTCTTGCGATGCTCTGTGCTGCGAACATCGCGACCGCATACGGGCAATCGCCCGCGCCCTCACCGGTTCCGTCGTCGCCACTGCCGTCAGGTGTGCCATCGGTGGTGAGTAGGCACACGAAGACCGGCACCTCGGGTCCAGTGACATCGTCCCTGCAGAATCGGCGACATTCTGCACCGCGTCAGCCAATCAACGGTCCGTATCCGTCGCCTGACGCCACGTCGCTAGTTGTCTACGACTACGACCCGGACTACCTCTATCCGGTTCTCGTGCGGACCAGCCAGGAAACGCATCTGGTGTTCGCGCCGGATGAGGAAGTGGTCGGCGTCTATCTTTCTGACACCGGCAAGCGCTGGCTGGAACATACGGCCCTCACGAAGCGCGACGTGTTCATCGAGGCACGCCTACCCGGTCTCGAGAATGCCGCGACCATCATCACGTCACGCCGGCGCTATGAACTGGACCTGCGCTCGTCCGATGATGGCAAGACGTATCAGCGGGTTTCCTGGCATTACCTCGACACGGATGCCAAAGCCTCATCCGGTCAGGCCTTGCCGTTCGGCATCGAATACCCGGGCAACGTGCCGCATGCAGACAGGCACAATGAAGACGACGTTGCGTCGGCCAGCGGATCATCATCGTCACACTCGCCCCCTGGCAGTCCACACATCATGCTCGACCGCGCGGATTTCGATTACCGCATCGAAGGCAGTGCACCGTTCGCGCCCGTCATCGTTTTCGACGACGGACGGTTCACGTATCTCCAGTTCCCGCATCAGGCAGAGCTTCCTGCGATCCTGTTGATGGATGAAAAGGGCGAAGCCGAAATCGCGAGCTTCATTCCGCTTGGCAATGACTTCTACGAAGTGCAGCAGACGGCGACCTACGGGCTGCTGCTCAAGCGCGGCAGGCAGGAAGTGCGGATCTTCAACGGTCGGGGCAAAGGCTGCGGTATTTTCGGCTGCGACGCCGCGCAGATGAAGAACATCTACGGGAAGCCCTGATCATGGCCGCCCCGCAACCCAACGGTCGCAGGCCGCCCCCCCTGACGCCGGAGCCACCGCGGCTCACGCGCATCCGGCGCAACCTCGCGAAAGTGCTTGTCATCGCCCTCTTCTCCACGCTGCTCGCGATCGTACTCGTGCGGGCGCTGTCCCATCCTCACGAGACTGCTGCCGAGCGGCTGCAGCGTGAACAGCTCGAAGCCGATGCGCGGCAGCCGAAGGCGTCTGCAGACGCACTACGCAAGCGCCTTGAGGACCAGCGCACGCTCGCACTGGCCCGCGCAGCAAGCGCCGCGTCGGCGCCCGGTGCACCACTGGGCGGCACACCGCTCGACGGCATCCCGAAAGGTGCGCCTGGTGATGACACCGGCCCACTGCCTCACGACTATCGTGTGCCGGGACGGACGGCATCTGCCACTGATGCGGACCGACTCGCGCTGCAACGGCAGATCGAAGCGATGCAGAGCCAGTCGCTTGTCGCCTACGAAGATACAGCGGGTAGTGCCAGCCGGACATCGGACCAGAACAGTAGCGGCCCGGCACTCGATCGCACGGTGGAAGGCCTCACGAAGCTCGCCAGCAAATCGATGGCCAGTGCGCATTCCGGTAGTGAAGGCGATCCGGCAACCGGGTCGACGATGCCGCTGCCGACAAGCGTCGCAACGGCCACTGCCCGGCATAACACCGACTGGCTGAAACAGCAGTCGAACGTGGCTGACGACGAAAAGCCGCTGATTCCCGTACCGATCGACTCGCCCTACATGGTCATGGGCGGCACGCCCATTCCCACGGTCATACTGCAGGGCGCGAAAAGCGACATGCCCGGTACATTTCGCGCCATGGTCGACCGCGACATCTATGACAGCATCGACGGCAGTTGCAAGCTCATCCCGAAGGGCACGCGCATTATGGGCCGGACGAACAACGATGTGGCGATCGGCCAGGACCTGATGCTGATGGCCGCCACACGGATGATCTTCCGCCACGCCTCGATGCGCCTCGACGGGCTCTCCGGCAACGACCCCGATGGCGAGGCCGGCGTAAGCGCTGACGTCAATAACCACTTCTTCAAAATCTTCGGATCGACCTTCCTGATCGCTGGCGTCGCCGCGTGGATCGGTCACAACCAGAACCAGTCGAACGGCACCACGATCAACATCAACGGCGGTGTCTCGACCGATCTGTCGTCGGCGGCGACCCAGTCGCTATCGCAAACGACGCAGACCATCCTTCAGCGCAACATGAACATCCAGCCAACGCTGAAGCTCGAGCCCGGTCAGCGCATCACATTCATCACGCAACGCGACATGATGTTGCCGCCCAATGTCACCGACGGGAGCTGCAATCGATGAGACATTTCCCCTTCACTCTATTGTCTTCTGCCCTGCTTGCAGCGGCCTGCATCATGCAGTCGGCCTGTGCCGAGCCGCCGGCGGCGACAGCGCCGGTGTACGATTTTGACTGGCGTCTGGACGGTGCAGCCGACGTGCGGCCGTACCAAGTGTTCGATGACGGCCAGAAAATCTATCTGCAGTTCGCCGATCCGAAGCGGGTGCCAGCCATCCTCGCCGACACCCCAGGCGGCCTCGTGTTGCTGCACTGGCGCCCCGATCCACCCTACATCATCGTCGACCAGATGGAGCGCTCGCTGGTGTTTCGCGCCGGCGCTGCAGAGGCGCGTGCGGTGCGAGATTCGTCTGGCGAGCCGCCCCATAGTGCCCATTTTGGCGCGGCTCTACTGCGCAGTACAACTCATACAGGCGGCGCAGCGCAATGAATCCGGCTCGTCCGTATCTCACCGAAAAGCGGGACGTTTCGGATGACGGCCAACTGGGTTTTGTCCTCCGACGTACGTGCCGACACCCAGGCGGGACAGAGAAACAGTACGCTAATCCGGGCCTGAATCTACATTGATTGCCCGATCGTCGCCCGTTGAGCCAGGGTCATCTGGTTGCGGCACTGTAACGAAGGATATCGCGTGCATCCGTAGAAGGGACCATTTTTTCCCGGCCGCTGTACCATATATCCCTGCTTGCAGACGTTGCATCGGACTGGTTGTTCGTCCTTCCCCTCGAACACAACCGCCTTGCCATATTCCGGCCCGAGCAGTTCCAGTACAAATCGAGACGGCTCAGTCGACGAGAGGAAAAGCGTGACCTGTTCACGGGCCCGGGTCAGCGCGACATAGAACAATCTGCGCTCCTCTGCATACTCGAAGGCCTCCCTGTTTGCAAATGACAGTCCAAGAAGCGGGTCATCTTCCATCTCCGATG
Source organism: Burkholderia sp. SCN-KJ (assembly GCF_024656005.1). Classification (NCBI taxonomy): domain Bacteria; kingdom Pseudomonadati; phylum Pseudomonadota; class Betaproteobacteria; order Burkholderiales; family Burkholderiaceae; genus Burkholderia; species Burkholderia sp. SCN-KJ. The sequence continues at coordinate 81,658 of NZ_JANKOG010000009.1, read as the reverse complement.
GGAATGCGTACCACCCTGCCTGCAGGCTATGCACGAGCACGAAATCCGCTTCAAGCCCTTTCGACTTATGCACAGTATCGAGGGGCTTCGTCGTCTTCTTTTTTTCGTCGGCCACTTTTCTGATCTGCAGCCGCGTGCTGTACTGATCGTTCCATCGGTCAATATCCTGTTCGGTGACCACTTCCGTCGTCTCATACTGATAGCGGCCCAGAATCAGTACCGTGACAACGCGCATTTGCGACCCGGCAAGCGTCGCAAGTTCGGCCAGCTTCCGTTCGATGCAGGCAATGAGTGAATCCTTGTCGGTATATTCGACGATCCGCACGACCCCGACATCCTCCTTGTTTCTCGCTCGCACCTCTTTGGGAATCTGCGCCGGGTTCCTTCGGACGAAACGCGCCGCCACGTCGCTGACTCCCTGGTTACTCCGGAAGGTCGTACTGAGGAAACGGGTCTCCGTCTTCCCGAAATGCGCCTCAAATTCACGCATGATGGAAAGGTCCGATCCTGCGAACCGGTTGATCGCCTGCCAGTCGTCGCCCACACCAAAAAGTACCGAATCCGGATGCCTCGCGAGAAGCGCCTTGACCAGCCGCGCGCGCCCTGGAGAAATGTCCTGAAACTCGTCGACGAGAATCACCTTGAATGGGGAGTTGGTATAACGACCGGTTTCGACGTACGTGGCCGCCAGCCCAATCATGTCGGCAAAGTCGATTGACTTTAGTTCGTGGTGCAGACGGTGCTTGTACTCCCGCCACACGGGAAACAGGAGCTCAAGAAACGCCAATGCCCGCACCACATTGTGTTGCTTGCTCGCCCGGACTGAGAAGTGGTTCTCGTCGTAGCCACTTTCTTTCGCGTGCGAAATCAGCGAATGCAGGAGCGTAACAAGATCCAGGTCCTTACGCTCCTTCAGACAGCCCTGCAGCTCCGCTTCGGTTTTCATCGCGAACGTCACGCCGTGGGATGTCAGCTCACGGCGCAGGTGGGCAAATACAGATCCATCCCTGAACTGGGCACTCGTCGTCTCAATGAGGCGGGTCCCGCAATCGGCATGCAGCTTGCGCTTGCCGATTGCCGATTTCACATAGGCGCTACCAAAAGGGGACGTTCCATCCTGGCGCAACGCAAAGTGTTCGTGATAGAGCCTTCGGCCGTCCGCAAGCTCATAGACGAAATCCGGTTCGTACTTCGTCCAGCCATGAGCGGTCACATCGTGCTCGTATGGCGCCTCATACCGGTATCGAACACCGTGAACATAAAGCCAGTTCGCGATCGCGAGTTCTTCGAATGACCGTACGGGCTCCCCCTGAAGCGTCGGAATACCCCATTGATCGCGGTCCTTTCTTCGCCTGCCCTTGCTCTTGATATAGGCCTCGTACGCCTCGATACTGTCGAACTCCTGTTCCGGGCCAGGCTCCCAATGGACCGCCTTGAAGAATAGCCAGTTGCCGAGAAATTGACGGTCGTTGTTTCTCAGGTCGGCGACAATTTTCAGGACAAGCTGCCTCGCGCCGACTTCGACACGGGCTGTTCTGCCCTGAACCTCGCTGACGATTGACTTGCCGAGACTGTGGAACGTCTGGGCCGTGATCGGTATCTGGAGCCGCTGGGCCAGACGATCTCGGATTTCCTCGGCGGCTTTTGCGTTGAACGCAAGTGCCAGCACCGCGTCCGGTTCCGCGTAGCCTCGCCTGATCGCGTAGCCGACCTTGGCAACGAGCGTGGAGCTCTTGCCAGACCCGGCCGCAGCCACCAGCAGATTGCGGTCCTCGAACACGACCACGGCCTCCTGCTGCTCGGGCGTCAGCTCCGATTTTTCGACATGCCTGAAAAAGTCCGCCCATTGCGGATCGGCCATTTCCCGTTTGACGAACGCCTTGTTCCAGTCGGCGATACCCGAATGAGGCGGATTGACGATTCGGCCGAGTTCCGCGATCCGCTTGCGCGCCTTGTCATAGCGGGCATCATCGAACGGCCAGACATTGAGCAACTCCGTAAACCGGGGAAGCCTTGCGATGTTTCCTGTTTCCGAATCGAGCAGGCAGCGGATGTCGTGGCCGCGAACGTAGCGATTTCGTTCGAACAGGTTTGTGGTCGCAGCATCGAGCGCCTTAATGCGCGGCAACAGTTCTCCGTACTCGCGCCGCCGATCCTCTTCGAGACGCTTTTTTCGTTCTCGCTCCGCGATCAGCTTGCGCTCCGTTTCCTCGCGGGCGGCACCATGAATGACCTCTGCTGCCCGACGCCTGGTCAACCCGGCCAGCCGGATATGCTCCCCTTCATGGTCAAACGTCAGCGTGGCCCACAACCAGCTGGCTTCAATGCGCGCTTTTTCGAGAGATGCTGTCACGACTTGGCGTCGTCGTCCCGATACTTCGACAATTTCGCTGCGGGGTGATCCGAGAACCAGTTTCCAGCGGGATCCACCGCCAAACAGTCGTCCCCAAACCCCGGGAGTAAATGTGGTCATGACCGCCCTTCCATTTCTTGTTGATGCCGACGCTAACTGGCGCCGTGTTTCGCTTTCTGCGGTTGTTGTTTATTGATCAGATGATTGCGTTGCAGCCTACACCATACTGAAGTGTCACGGTGGAAAACGGCATATCACGCCCAATCGTGGTCTCGTTGGAAAGCACGAAGCTGCGTGAGCAGCCGTGGCGTGCGCCATGCTGTTAGCGTTGGGGCCAGGGACGAGCGGCTGCCGACGGGCAGCTGTCGGCAGTTTTGTCAAAAAACTGGCGCGTCTACGGAACGTGAACATGGGAAATTTTTAGACAACCCCATAACTCTGTCCAAAATTTCGCGGCGTCCACGGGACGTGTACAATCAGAGATAATTGGACAACCTTTCCCTGTCATGCCCCCGACCAATCAGCACCCGCCTCCCTTCGTGGAATCTGCCGCAATTGCGTTTCGCGACGCGACCGGCATCTCCGTCACATCGCGCAGCGCCCCCGCCGCGTCCGCCGTGGACGCGATACTGGAGTTCGTGGTCGGCACCCACCGTTTCAAGCGACCGGCGCTCGTCAGGCAGACAGTCGACCGCTATGGCACGCTCGCCACCATCCGTGCGCAGGCCACGCCCAGTACCGGCGATCGCCCCCTTCTTGTGACGACTTACCTTTCCCCAAATATCGTCGACGCCTGCCGGAAGATGGAAATCGACGCGCTCGACCTGGCCGGCAATGCGAGCGTGCTTCTTGGCGACAGCGTGATCCTCGTATCGGGGCGCCCAAGACCGCAGATAAGCCTGCAGGGCAGCGACCGGGTCTGGACAAAGTCCACACTACGGGTGGCGCTCGCATTGCTCTCGGTCCCTTCGTTACTGCAACAGAGCTACCGCGACATTGCAAAGGTCGCTGGCGTCAGCCACGGAACTGTTCAGAACGCAATACGCGGCATGCTTGCCCGTCGCGACCTGATTGAACTGCCGGGCGGACAAGGCATGCAGTTCACGGACGGCACCCGCATGATCGACGAATGGACCACCCTGTATCCGACGCTACTGCGTGGCTCCCTCCAGCTTGGACAGTACCGCACGGACATGCCCGAGTGGTGGCGAAATGTCCCGGTACTTCCCGACCGATGCCGGTTTGGCGGAGAGCCCGCGGCGGCCATCGTTACGGAATACCTGAAACCGGCCTTCTTCACCGTATACTGCACGGACGAAGTACCGCGCGAATGGATCGCAAAGGCACGACTACGGCCGGATAACAAGGGAAACGTCGAATTCCTGAAGTCTCCGATCAGGTTTGCATCGATGCCGGATAGTCCCCCGAACGTTGTACCGCCCCTGCTCGTCTACGCCGATCTCGTCGCGAGCGGTGATTCCCGCAATCTCGAAACCGCCCGACTACTGCGTGAACAATATCTCCCCGCTTGATCCGCGTCCCCATCGCGCCTTTCCACCGGAAATGATCGCCCTTCTGCGGGAGGTGGCAGTTGCGGCCACTGCCAGGGGCATCCCGTGGTTCGTCGGCGGTGCAAGCGCGCGTGACATGCTGCTCACGCATGTTCACGATATTGAACCGACACGGGCCACGGCAGACGTCGATATTGGTATTTCCATCGAAAGCTGGGCCGGGCATGAGGCGCTCAGAGCGGAACTGCTTGCGTCAGGTCACTTCGAGCAGCGGGGTAACGCGACGCACCGCCTCCATTACCGGGTACCGGCCACAGGCGTCAGGACATGGCTCGACGTCGTCCCATTCGGGCGCATCGCGGACGACAGCGGCGAGATCGCCTGGCCACCGGATCAGGCGATCCGCATGAACGTGGCTGGCTTTGAAGAGGCGTTGCGCACGGCGGTGCCGGTGCGCATGGATGCCGACCTCGTCGTGCCGGTCGCTTCGCTACCAGCCCAAGCGATGCTCAAGGTCATTGCCTGGCAGGACCGTCACGGCGTCGATCGCAAGGACGCGAGCGATCTGCTTTTTCTGCTCGCGTGGTACGGCGAGGCGGGAAACCTGGAAAGGCTGTACGCCGACGATGGCTTCGATCTGATCGAACAGCACGACCATGACCCCGACATCGGTGGCGCAGCGCTCCTCGGTCGGGACATGGCAGATATCGTTACGCCGGAAGTGAGCGCGCAGATCCTCGCCATTCTCGCGCCGGACGCCCCGTCACCGCTGATACTCACGCACATGATGGCAAGCCGCATGCGGATTCCCGGAGACGATTCGGCTGAACGGACCGGTCAGCTGTTTGACGCGTTCCGCCAGGAATTTCTCGCGGCGGTTCAGCGCCGCAGCGGCGCATGACCGCCGGGGACCACGGAAGACCTCCCTGCGCGTGTACGGCTAACCCGCCACGCCATGTGCTGCCCGCGACTGGAGATCCATCAATTGAGCAAGCGCATCCGTTGCGCGCTCGACGGGCACAAAAATGTGATCATGAAAGGCTGCAGCAACGACGTTGCAACTGATACTGGCCTTCGTCAGCGCCTCAGCCACCGCAGCAGTGAGCCCCACTGCCTGCAGGTCCGAGTGAACGGTCAACGTGATCCACGCTGCCCGGAAAAGCACCGGCAGATCCTCGCGCACGGCCGTCGGCTCATCGATGATGACGGTCAGCCCTTCGCGCTCACGAAACGTCGCCAGGGGCGCGAGCTGCGACACGTCCCTATCCGCCTGCACGGACGAGAAGACATAGGCACCTTCATTCAGTTCTGGCTGCATAGACGCAAGCAGCTCCGCGAGATCAGAAACCGGTTGGCTCACTGAGTTTCCTGTCGGAGAGAAGTCAATCGGGCAGGACACCGACAACTACGATTGCGAGCGGCGCCCACGTCGCTTTCACAGCACCATTGTGACTGACGCAATAATTGTCACTCATAGTGCGTCCTATCATAGAGCGTGGTCTCAAACAGGTCAAATCCGTACGCTTCGATATCCTTCCGCTCGAGATATTGATGCAGTACGACCCGCTTGCCCTGTTTGGAAAACGCCTGATTGCGCTTCGCAAGGCGCGCGGCTGGTCGCAGGAGCGCCTGGCGCTCGAAAGTGGCCTTGCCCGGTCGTACATCGGCGGCATCGAGCGGGGCCAGCGCAACATCGCCCTCTATAACATCTGCGTGCTGGCCGCCACACTCGGGGTTTCACCCGCGTCAATGCTCGAATTTGATGAGCTTGCGTGACGGCTCACATTCTTTCGGGGCTGTTCACGAAGCTACCGTGACCAATCGTGACGACAGAGTATCGGCCGCAACGGCAATGTACCGATCATGAGACATCGTGACGCGTCATGAGCTCAACATTAATCCCGTTATACCGGTCTCGCACGAAAAAAAGATGGCGCGGTTATCACCTTGATTTTTTGATTTCGCCGGCTATGATTCGCGATTGAAGTTGCCCGCTGGAGCCCATTCAGCATCCTTTGCAGCACCGTCGCTTTGCGACACCTTTTGCGGTTTCGCTTCGTCCCACTGTCTGGACCACCGCAGGTCGTTTGACCGGAAGCTCCCTTCCTTGCCCGTCTGGGGAATTGCCATTCCCCGACACGGGCCCTGGCGATTCCCCTTTTTTCGTTCTGGAGAATCGTCATGAATCAGTCAGTCGAACCCCGCAAGTATTTCGATCTTCATCTGCGTGGCCTCGGGTATCTGTCGCGCGTGCGCGATGTGACCGCCAGGGGCAATGGTCGCAGCAAGGCGAAACCCTTCCTCGCATGCGCCATTTCCGCGTTCCATGGCGATCCGAATGTCGAGAACGGCATCGTCTATCTCCCGCTCGACCTGATCGTCGCCGGCGAAAAGGCCAGGGAAGCGGTCCGCTCCGTGATGGACGACGCGAACGATCCCGATGTGAAAGTCCTCGTTTCGTTCCGCGCGGGTGATCACTACATCCGGACGTTCGAGCGCACCGGCAACCGCGCTGGCGAAACCGGCGCCGTGCTCAAAGGGCGCCTGCTGAAGCTCTTCTGGATCAAGGTCGACGGCCAGGAGGTCTATCGAGATGAAAGCGAAGAACGCGACGACGCGGACGCCGGAAACGATCAGGCACCGGAGCGGGTCAACGGACAAGTGCCGTCGACAGACGGTCGTGATCAGCACGACACGGACGGCGTCGATGAGCCCGACAGCGGTCGCAACGCACCGGAACCACGCAAAGCTTCGGCTTTGACTGAGCGCACTGCCCCGCGTACCAACCGCTATCCGCCACTGCGCCGTCACGGCAACGCCAATACCCGTCGAGCCGCCACCAGCGCCGACTGAACGGCAATCCTTCGTCCCCGCCCCGCGCGGGGGCTTCTCGCATGACCGGTCAGCCGGTTTTCCCGAGCGACGAATCACAAAACGCTCAGGAAAGCCGGCGCTGGCCCCAATCCACACTGGGTTCGCGGCGGCCCAACCACGCCGTGCCGTTTGTGCCGGACCGATTGCTCCGGCCCAGACACACGCCTGGCAGATGCATGCGCCAGGCGTCATACGTCATTCCCTTCTCATAGCCAGCCACGGCCAATGAGGGCCAATAAAGGCCAATGACGCATGACGGTTTCACTGCTGGCCTGCCAGCTTGCAGGCCCGTCCGTCGCCACGCGAGGCGACACCTTTGCAGCCCACTTCCGGTGCCACTGTCTGCACGGCTGTTCCCGCGTCACCTGGCGCGCAGTTCGGAATCACCTCCTGTCACGCCTTCGGGCCCCACCTTGTCCAACCCTCGCGGGGATGCGCTTCCCCGCCCGGGCAGCCGTTCGCCGCGTTCTTTCGGAGAACGTCATGACTCAAGCCAGCGAAACACGCACCATCACGGCCACCATAGTGCCGGATGAGCGCCGCATGGAAATCCTGCCGCGCTATTTCGGCAAACACATGATCCGCGCCGAAGTGGCGGTCTATACGGCCATGTCGTCACTGTGCCCGACGTACCACGGTGGATTCTGGGATTACGTCGAGCTGTCCAATGGCGCCTTCTATATGGCACCCCGCCTCAGTGATCCGCTGCCCATCACCTGCGACGGCAACGGATATGACGGCGAGATGAGCAGCGATGCCGCTGGGATTGTTGCCACGCTGTTCGCGTTGAACGCCATGGCGTGGTCGACGGAAGAAGCACGCTTCACGGACCTGTATCACGAGCTGCTCGCCTTTGTGCCGTCTCACCCGGAAGCTCGCGAGATCTTCGCGGCGATCGACTGACGTCCTGCCTATCTCTTACACCCTGCGGAACGCACCCCGCACGGGTGCGTCTCCGCGTCGCTCACGGAGAAAATCATGTCAAGCTGTAACTGCCTCGTCTCCCGGCCACGCGTCAGAAAGCCCAGCGACATCGAAATGCGTTGCTGGCCGGGCGTGCAAACGGAACACCATACGCGAATTTCAGCGGTGCTCGCGCACGCCGCGAACTGGCCCGTCGGTGAAGACGGTCCGTCGCAGCAGGTTTTCCAGTGCCGTGACGGGCGCACATTGCCGCGCTTTATGAGCCAGAGCGTCGGTCTTCCAGACGGCCTCTACCTCGGACTCTTCAACGGGCGCGACGATCCACTTGGATCTCCGCTCGTCACCGGGTTTGACGGACCGCTGATCGGCCGGCTGCGTTACTGCCACACCGCCGAGGCCCGCGACCTCGAACTGGAATTCCTCGATCCGTACGAGGGCCGGTGCTTCTTCCCTGACATGGGCGTCGTCGCCGGACCGGATGGCGAGGTTCCTGCCGGGAAGATCACGATGCCGATCCAGCTCATGCTCAACTCGGGGGCCATCGTCTTTGATGGCCGGTACTTCGCCGACTGGACCGTGTTCATCATCAGCTCCGTTCGTACCGCCATGGATCGCGATCTTCGCGCGCAGCGACGCGTGTAACCCCCGGCATCACGATCGCCGTTTTCACTTCCTTCCATCACTTGCACCGTATCAACGGTGCTTCCCCGCGGGTCATCGCTCCGCCACGGGAACGATGCCTCGTCTCACCTTGCGAGGTACATCATGGGATGGCTGTTTGGTCATGGACAGACGCGCACGCAGCTCATCGCTCGTCTGACACGCGACGAGGGGCATGACGGCTTCACACGTCGCTGCCTTCGTCACTGCACGAGTGGCAACGTACTCTGGACCGTCTGGGAAATCGGTCGCGCGGGCGTTGCGCCGATGCGTTTCATCGGCTGCGACCTGCTCGCATGGGACAAAACCTGTGCAGGCTGGGGATACAAGGATATGTGCGAGCAGATGGAACCGCTTTATTACTCCTGCCCCCTCGCCTATCTCGACATGGTCCCACCCGTGGCGCCCGCGTGGCGCGAGCAGGTTCGCGCCTGGCATGCGGCCCGCTCACGCTCGCTCGCGCCAGGCGATGTGCTGACGCTCAGCGGTCTGTCGATCAATGAGGCGGTGGTCGTGAGTCGACACCATCGCACGTGGATCGTCGAAAGCGGCGGCCGTCTGTTCAGGTTTCCCCCTCGCCTCTTCCGTCATATCGTCGAGCAGCGCACCGCCGACGAGTGCGGTCCGCAACGCGCGGGCTGATCCATCCATGCCGTCGGGTAACGCATCGCGCTCCCTGGCCGACATGCCGGAAGCCTCCGTTCATTAGCTTCCGGGAATGAGCGACGGCTGTTGCCTCGCCGTATCGGTCGCGCATCGCCCTATCAGCAAGACCTGCGATGTTTTCGTTCGGCGTGTCGGCTGTGCCCTGTACTGACCGCGCAGCGACAGTCTATCCGCACGATCTTTCCCAACCCGCGGGACACCATGCCCGCCAGGGAGGGTCCCGCCTCACTGCATGGAGGCATCATGATTTCGCTTTCCGGCACGCTTGACGTGCGCACCATCAAGGGCAGCAACGGCCCGTTCCAGGTCGGGGAACTCACAACGTCCGTCGGCGAGTTCAAGGTCAAGGACAAGGTGCTCGAGCAGTTCGAGCCCGGCGCCTACACCGGCACCTTTCTGATCGACAAAATCTATCCGCACAGCTACGTGTGGTACGGCAAGGTCACCGTCGAAATCCGCGCGAGGCTCGCCGATGTGCAACTCGACAACGACGAACCGTTCAGCGAGACCGGGCGCGAGCCCGCCTCGACGGAGCCGGACCCCGTCGACGAGGAGCGCACACCGGGTGCCACAGCCACCTCGCATGCCGACGAAACGCCGGCGTCCGCACAAACCGGCGACGATTCCGGCGAGCTGTATCTGCCCGACCTGTTCGGCACCGAACTGGCCGATGCGATCGTCGCCGGGGAGCCGGTGAAGCTCGATCCAACCGTCGACCGCGGCGTGTTCCGCCAGCAGCGCGATCAGCTTCGCGCATTTGGCTACGCGTTCCAGGCCTCCAGCCAGACTTGGCTGAAGGCCTGATTCCCATCCATCGACGGTGTGCCAGGCCTCACAGCCGCGGCATACCCGTGACCCAAAGGAGAGTCGTATGGCCCTGATCTTTCCCCGCCTCGCCAGAAATTTTGTGAAGAACGGGTATTTTCCGACCGACGCCGCCACGCTCGCGCACATCATGCCGGCGCTCGCGCTGGCCGATCCCGATCGCCCCGTGCGGCTGCTCGATCCCTGTTGCGGCGAAGGTGCCGCGCTGCAGGAACTTAGGGCTGCGCTTGTTGCACACTCCACGATGCCCGATGCGGCCCGTGCGTTTGGCGTCGAATACGACCGCGAGCGTGCATGGCACGCGAAGGAAGTACTTGACACCGTGGCGCACACCGACGTCCACGACATGTTCATCACGGCCCGCAGCATGGGACTGCTGTTCCTCAATCCACCGTATGGCGATGTTGTATCGGACAAGGCACAGACCGGCGAGCGTCAGCCAGATCGTCTCGAGAAGATCTTCTACCTCAAGACGGTCTCGTGGCTCGTATTCGGCGGCGTCCTGGTCCTGATCGTGCCGCACTACGTGATGGACCGAGAGTTCGCCACCATGATTGCCCGCAACTTCACAAAGGTTGAGGTGTTCCTCGCGCCCGACCAGACGTTCAAACAGCTCGTGCTTTTTGGCGTCAAGCGCCGGGCGGATGGGGTCGACACCGCACTGGCCGCGCGCCTGGCTCGCATCCACGAAGGCGAAATGCCGCCCGAGCTGCCGGAGAGCTGGACCGCTGAGCCGTATCGCATCCCTTCGACGGCCGGCGAATACACCTTCATGTCGACACGGATCGATGCGCCGCAGCTCGAACACGAGCTGAAACGCCTGCAACACGCCACGCTGTGGCCACAGTTCGCCACGATGTTCGCGACGAAAGCTGTCACGCCGCGGCGTCCGCTACGTGATCTTTCCGACTGGCATCTAGCGCTCGCGCTCGCGGCCGGGCAGATCACGGGTGTGGTGATCGGTGCTGACGGTACGCGCCTGTTGATCCGCGGCGACACCATCAAGCAGAAGGAACAGGAAGTCCAGATCGAGGAAACCGACAAGGGCGATATCCGGACCACGATCCTGATGCGGGACCGGTTCGTTCCGACGATCGCGGGCATCGACTTCACTCCCGGCCCGAACCTCGGCCGAATCGTCACGATCCGCTAGCCCGGGTCACCTTCATCAACCCCGCGGGGCCACGCCCCGCAGCGACGGGCTTCCGCACTTCCAGGACACCTGTGTCATGAATAATGATACGAGCCTCACGGGGCAGACGCTGCCCGCCTTCATGGTTGGCTACAGCCTTGACCATACCCACCGCGTCGTCGTCGGCATTCGGGCCGCCAGCGCCGACGCAGCTTGCGCCATCGCCCGTGCGGCATTCGACGCCGGGACATTATGGGACGACACGCTGGACATGCCACTGCTCTACGACGATTACGATGAGCTTAACGGGCAGGTCCTCAACTTTGATGCCACGCCAGTCGCAACATGGCCGGCTGCCGATGTCTCGGTACGCGCAGCCAAACTCCATGCCGCTGCGCATCGGCTGCTCGCATTCGCACGGCTTGCCGAAAGACGGTTGCCGCTCGCAGCGGCGATCGAAGCGTGGCATCCCGATGCCCTGGTGCCGATGACGGTCACCGCCCGGCAGGCGCGTGATCTCCGCGCACTGCTGGGCACGCTGGATGCCTGCTGACCGGCGAGTCCATTGCCCGAAATCCCTGTGCGTCCCTCGAATGGGGCGCTTTCCCGGAACGTCGCATACGGCGTTCGGGGAAAGCGTGGTTCGCAGCCCTCATTTCCGCTGATCTGCCGGCCGCAGATCCGTTGTCGTCCGTCACGCGGCACCTTTGCACCACCCGCAGCTTTCTTCCTGCGCCTTCGTCTGCGCGGCTGCGGCTTCGTTCGCGAAGCCCCGGAATTTACCTCAACCCGACCGGGTCCGCATCCGGTGGGTGCGCCGGACATTCAGACTGGAGCACCCACATGCTGTATCCCATCAAGGAACTGCAGGACATCTTCGTCGACGCCTGCGTGCGTGCACCCGATGGCGAACTCGTCTTCGTCTCCGTGTTCGGACGTGATGGCGCCGTTCAGCAACTCTATGCCGCCCTGCACCTGGGCATCCAGGAAGGCGGTATCCGGCAGCTCACGCTGCTCGATCCCGACAACGGCCAGCCGGTTGCGTCCGTCCCGATCGGCGACCCGCGAAGGCTGGACAAGTACAGTGGTCGCCTGCCGAAAGACAACCTGTTCGGCAACCTTGTCCATACCTGGATTTACGACGAGTCGCTACTTTCCCCGTCGAGAGCCGCTGGCTCGGCATGGCTATTGGTCGATCGCGAAACGCAGGTTCACGACGACGAGTCCCTGCAGGCCCGCGTCTGGTCGCTGATCGGACAGCTCAGTCCAATACCGCTGCTGCCGCATTGGCGTACGCCCGTGCTCGACGCATTGGGCAGTCAGCTCGTCGCCCATCTCGATGACGCGTCTTATGCGCCTGTCGGGCGCATCCACGCTTCGCGAGTCACGCTCCCCGAGACATTCGCGAAGGCGATCTCGGAATTCGTCAGCAGCGGCGCGCTCTCGCTCGACTGAAGCGCAATAGCGCTCATCCTGGCAGCACAAGCCGCATCTGCGGCCCTCGACATTTACCCCAACCGGCGGGACTCACGCATCCCGCCAGGGGAACGTGCGACCCGCGTTTTATGGAGACGCATCATGGAAGATCTGCAATCCGCTGTCGTCGATAGCACCACCACCAGCGCCGATCTGGTGAGCGACGATCAATCTTGTGACGTAATTGCCCTACCGGACTTCATTGTGAACTTCGGTGCCGGACTGCTGGAGGCCGTCCGCCAGCAGAATCCGTCGATCTATGATGGACAGCGCCCACTATGCTGGGACGCATTGCTCAATGGACTTTCGCGGCAACCCTTCCCCGCACAACGCGAAGTCATCCATGCGATCACGACGCTGCTCACACAGCACGCGTCAGGCGGTGTCATCAATGCAGAAATGGGCACCGGAAAAACGCTGATGGGTATCGGCGTCGCGGTCCTGCTGCATCACACCGGTAATCCGCGCACGCTTGTCATCGCGCCACCGCATCTCGTCTACAAATGGCGACGCGAAATCAAAACGACGATACCGGGCACACGCGTCTGGATTCTCAACGGCCCGGACACACTGCGCAAGCTGCTTCAGCTACGTGTCATGCATTCGAAGCCAACGGTGCCGGAATTTTTCATTCTCGGTCGCGTGCGTATGCGTATGGGCTTCGACTGGAAGCCCGCCTTTGCGCGCCGCGTCGCGACGCTCGACATGGAGACCGATGCAGTCACGCGCGTCTTTGCCTGTTGCCCCTCGTGCGGCGAGTTCGTCTGCGACGAAGACGGCAATCCACTGACGCCCACACTGGCTCGCCCAGCACTTAACGAAAAGCGTCGTGCGTGCAGTTGTGGTGAGCGGCTGTGGACCCTTGCGCCCAAAGGCCAGGGCACACGAACGATGCGCGAATTGGTGAAGGGCGCGCTGTTGCAGATGCCGACCGTTGGCGAGAAGACCGCCGAGCGGCTGCTCTCCCGCTTTGGCGAATCGATGCTCGCCGACATGCTGCAGGACAATCTGTACGAGTTCATCAATCTGATGGACGACAGCGGCGAGCTTGTATTCTCGGACCGGCAGGCCAAGCGCATGGAGCGTGCGCTCGCCCACACCGAAATCTCGTTCGGACAGGGCGGCTATCAGGCCTCGGAGTTCATCAAGCGATACCTTCCTCAAGGCTACTTCGGTTTGCTGATCGCTGACGAAGGCCACGAATACAAGAACGAAAATTCGGCCCAGGGACAGGCCATGGGCGTACTGGCCCGCAAGGCCTCAAAAACGCTGCTGCTCACCGGCACGCTGATGGGCGGCTACGCCGACGATTTGTATCACCTGCTCTATCGCCTGAACCCGTCCATGCTGATCGAAGACGGGTTCAACTACAACAGCAACGGCTCGATGGCCGCTGCCACAATGGCCTTCATGCGTGAGCATGGTGTGCTCATCGACATTCACAAGCAGGTCGATGAAGGTTCGCACCGGACCGCGAAGGGCGATCGCAAGAGCGTCTCGACGGTGAAGGGCCCGGGCTTCGGCCCCAAGGGCATCATGCGGTACGTCGTGCCGTACACGGCCTTTCTGAAGCTCTCGCAGATCGGCCAGAATGTCTTGCCGCCCTACGACGAATCGTTGCTCCCGGTCGCCATGACCGACGATATGGCGGCCGCCTATCGTGCGCTCGAGTCGACGTTGACATCGGAACTGCGCGCCGCGTTACGCTGCGGCGACAAGAGCCTGCTCGGTGTAGTGCTCAATGCATTACTTGCATGGCCGGAATGCTGTTTTAGGCCCGAGCTCGTACGTCATCCGCGCACCAAGCGCATCCTCGCCAGCGTGCCTGCATTGCTGCGCAACGACCAGCCGGGTCCCAAGGAGGAAGCGTTGCTGCGTCTCGTGCGCGGCGAACTGCTGAATTGCCGGCGCACGCTGGTCTATACGACCTATACCGGTACGCGGGATACGTCGGTGCGGCTGAAGAACCTCTTCGATGCAGTGGGCGTTAGGGCATCCGTGCTCCGTGCGAGTGTCCCTGCCGAAAAGCGCGAGGACTGGGTCGCGGACCAGCTCGAACGCGGCGCCGAGGTCATCATCACAAACCCGGAACTGGTCAAGACCGGCCTCGATCTGCTCGAATTCCCGACGATTGCTTTTCTTCAGTCGGGCTATAACGTCTATACGTTGCAACAGGCCGCACGCCGCAGTTGGCGTATTGGTCAGACGCTCGACGTCACGGTGCGTTTTCTCGGGTATGAGGGGACCGCGCAGATGCGGTGTCTGAAGCTGATGGGACAGAAGATCGCCGTCTCGCAGTCCACCTCCGGCGACATGCCCGAGTCCGGTCTCGACATCCTCAATCAGGGCGGAGAGAGCATCGAAGTTGCACTCGCGCGGCAACTGGTGAGTCAGGAATAACCGGGAACCTCATCTCCTACCCCACCCTTCATGGAGGAATTCATCATGATCCACTTCCTGGCCACGGATCTGCGTCCCATCATCTCCGAAGCCCGCACACAGCAATGTCGAATCGTGTTGGTCAAGGATCACGGCGACTACATGCTGTCGGAGAAAGGCGAAATGGAAAACGGCCGTCGCAGGATCATCGCGTGGGCTGTCGAATGCAATCCCGATACGGTGCCATTCGCCGACTGGTGGGAACGCGCCCAGGCGGAATTCGGCGGCGATGATTTCGTCGAGTATCTCGATCGCGACGATGCGGTCTTCGACCACGTGATCGCCGAAGGCTTCGATCTCCAGATCGAAGCCGACGCCGGTTACCTCTCCATCAACGCTGTGGCCCCACGCTCCTGAAGGTCTCCTTCCTTTTCGCTCCCATTCAAAGCGATGCGCCTGATCCCTTCCGGGACCGGGCGCTTTTTTTCTCGATGACTTTTCTCTCGACGGTAGCGCGAACGCAAGAGCTATCCTATGCTTGACGTTGCAGCGCGCAGATCACTGGGGAAAGCCCGGCCGGCATCGACCGTGCCGCTGACTTCTGCCTCCCTGTGGACCCATGTTTTCGCTGCCTCCACTTCTTCTGTCAACGCGGGCAACTGTCCAGTCTCTCCGACGCAGCCTTGCATGGGCGACTTTGATCTCCACCGGCGCGCTCGTGGCGCTGTCCACATGGTACCCGGGGCACTGGCAGGTGCTCCTGCTGCTCCTGCCAGCCATATGGTCCCGCGTGCGGGAACGAACCTCGGCACTCGCGATCTGGATGGGCTATTACCTCGCTGGCGCACGGGATATTCCCGTCGTGAGCATGCGCTTCTTTTCCGGTTATGGGGAGCTGACTCGACCGGAGGGGCTCGTACTCGGCTCCCTGTTTTGGATCGCGCAGGCGTGCGTGCTGGCGACACCGTGGGCCGTGGTCAAGCCGGAGCCGAATGCGGGCGCCGCACGCTACGCCTTGTGCGCCACTGTCGCGACCGTGCTCGTGACCGTACCACCACTCGGCATCATCGGCTGGCTATCGCCGGCATACGTTGCCAGCACCCTGTTTCCTGGCTGGAAGGCGCCGGGCCTGATGCTCGGTGTGACCGCCATCGCGTGCGCGGCCTCCGTCTCACGCGGACCTCCCGTCCGACATGTCGCGGCGCTGCTGGTGATCCTGTCCGCCATCGCGCACAGTTTGGTGAGCACACCACTTGTACCGTCCCGGTGGGTCGCACTCGACACACACTTTGGCCGGTTCGATCAGTCCAGCTACGCGTTGCTCTACGCCCGAACGCAACAGGTCCAAGCCATCACACAACGCGCGTTCACTGCGGGCGCCACCATCGTCGTCCTGCCAGAGGAAATCGTGGGACTGTGGCGCCCAGCGATGGACTACTGGTGGCGTGACGACATGCAGGCATTGGCTACGGCCAAGCGAACGCTGATCATCGGCATGGACCTGACCGTGTCCGCCACGCCGTTCCGGTACACCGACAGCGCGATCATCGTTGGCGCCAGCCACGGGCGCATCGACAGTCGCCAGCCGGTGCCCGCGGCGCTATGGCGCCCTGGCGTGGCCGTCAGTGCGATCCGCGGCGGCCTGATGCAGCCATACATCACGGTCGCCGGCAAACGCGTGGCCTTCTCGATCTGCTATGAGGACCTGCTGTGGTGGCCGCATTGGCGCGTGTTGCTGCACTCGCCCGACGTGCTCATCAGCCTGTCCAACAGCTGGTTCGATTCCGACCTCGCGCTAGCACACATCCAGCGCCAGGGTATCGCCGCAATCGCCCGCCTGTCCGGTACGCCATTGCTGGGTGCGGTGAACCGGTAGCTGCTGTTGCCGCGGACAGGCGTGGGATAATCGTCCATCGTTCCGCCCCAGCCGTCCTGATGCCGAAAGCCTACCGAAGACGAAAGCGACCTGTGTGCCCACCAATCGGTGCGCTGATGCGCTACCGGGACAGGATGGTACGCGTGGTGGCCGAGGCGAGCGGCCAGCGCGCCGTCATTGAGTCCATCCTCGAAGACGGCCGCCCGTTAAGGAGTGTCGTGAAGTGGGCAAACCTCGCACACCCTGGTGACCAGCTCTTCTGAGCACAACCCATGCAACTCGATATTTTTGACGACAGCCGTGATGTGATGCTGCGCAACGATGTCCTGTCAGCATTGCAACACCACAATGCCGCAGTCGCCCGCGACGCGCTGCAGGTCCTCACGCACGAATACCCGGACGACGCAGCGATCGAGGCACTCGACACGCTCGTGACTGCCCTCGAAGCACGTTGCAGCAGACCCTTCGAGAGTCACGAGGACGCACTGGGCGCGCGTGAGACACTCCTGACCCGCATCCACCCCTCGGCGCGCGACCTGATGGGCGAGCGCGGCGCCATCGCATGGCTGGCGCCCTTCTGGAACGAACTCGCGCAACGCGCTGCGGGTCTGCCGTTCCGTGCGGGTCAGCCCGATGCGCATGCTGCCTCGCTCTACCTGCAAGCGGGCAACTGGAAAGCTACGGAGTCCGCCATTATGCGCATCGAATCTTGGCGTCGCATTCCAGCGCCGCTGATGTGGATGGCCGAATGCCGGTACCGGATCGATGGTCTCTAAGCCCGCCTGGCCGCTTCTGGCCGAACTCGCATGGCTTGCGCCCACGCGTTTCGATATCCTGTTTTCGCGCCTCAAGGACAGTTCGCTGGATACACTGCGCAGGACATTCGATGCGTCCTTTGACGGAAGCGGCGATGTCGTCGACCTGGCGTGGTTTCCGGCCTGGGCGCTGATCCAGAAAACCGGACTCGCACCACTGCTGAAGCAGGCGCAACCCGGCCGTGACAACGAGCCTGAGCGCGCGGCAAGACTGGTGCTTCGGCTGCTCGCGCTCGAGCGCGAAGGCCGTCATCACGAGCTGATGGATAGCCGCCGCAATCTGCGTGATCTCCACGATCCGCTCTATCGGCTCTACATGAAAACGCGTTGAATCTTGAAAGCCGCGATGTCACATAAGAACCCACATCGATGGACCTTCGCCGCCCGTTTTCGGCGTAACGCCTTCGGCTGGAAATCCGCCTTGCCGATCCAGCGCTTGAAGAAAGCCGTTGCCGAGATCCGGCAGGCGGCGCGCGCTGATGCCATCCTTGCTGCCGAAGGCGCGGTGCTGCTGCTGGAGAAAGTGTCTCCGGCACTGGAACAGGTCGACAGTTCTTCCGGTGCGATGGGCACCGCAGTCAACCGGGCAATCGATGCACTGGCTCCCCTGATTGCCGCCGCAAAAGTGGATTCCCCAATCAGAGAGGCGTGGCTGGAACGTCTCTTCGAAGCACTGCAGGAAGACCAGATACCATACATCGAGCACCTTGCCGATGCATGGGGCGAACTTTGCGCGACACCGGATATGGCCTCCGCATGGGCGGACAGGCTGCTGCCCATCACGGCGCATGTGATCGGCCCCCACGGCCAGGGTGGACATTTTGTCGGAACAACCGCGTGCATGAGTGCGCTTTACGTCGCGCAGCGGTTCGAGGAACTTCTTGCTCTGGTCGACTCGGCGCGCATGACATGGTGGGGGTACCGGCAATGGGGCGTAAAGGCGCTGGTAGCGCTCGGCCGGCCCGCGGACGCGCTACGTTACGCCGAGCAGTCGCGTGATGCCCATACGCCAGAAAGTGCCATCGCCCTCACATGTGAAACGATCCTGCTCGCCAGCGGCATGGCGGACGAAGCCTACCAGCGGTATGCGATCGCCGCTAACCGCTCGGGGACGTACCTCGCGACCTTCCGCGCAATCGTGAAAAAGTATCCCGGACTGTCGCAGACCACGATCCTCCAGGACCTCATCGAAAGCGAGCCGGGTTCGGAAGGCAAATGGTTTGCTGCCGCGAAGGACGCGGGACTCTTCGATCTCGCGACGTCGCTCATCCAGACCGGGCCGACCGATCCACGCACCCTGATACGGGCAGCACGTGAGTTTGCGCAGCGGCAGCCGGCGTTCGCGATGAGCTGCGGCCTGGCTGCGCTGCGCTGGATCGACGCCGGCGCCGGGTATGACATCACGGCGGCCGATGTGCTCGATGCCCATGCCGCGCTCACCGACGCGGCCCATGCGAACGGCACGTCCAGCGATGCGCTCAACGCCCGACTTAAGGAACAGTTCGGGCAGCATGCCGCTTCCGCATTTGTCGGCAAGGTGCTCGCGCCGTATATCCGGTAGCAACGCTCGGCGGAGCAACCGCCGCCTTTCAGGTAACCCCTTATGGGACCGCGCGCCTACCGTTAACCGCCGTTGACCGCGTCCTTGAACGCCTTGCCTGCCGTGAACTTTACGATCTTCGCCGCGGCGATGCTGATCTCCTCACCCGTCGCCGGATTGCGGCCGGTGCGCGCGGCACGCTTGCCCTGGGTGAACGAGCCAAAGCCGACCAGTTGCACCGTGTCGCCTTTCACAACCGCGTTCGTGATCGCGCCAATCACGGCATCAATCGCCTCGCCGGTGATGGATTTGCTCGAACCGGTAGCCGACGCCACCGCATCAATCAGTTCCTGTTTATTCATTAACCTCTTCCTCTTTCGGTAATCAAGACTGGCCGACAGTTTTCCTGCCGGGTATGTGGACGGCAACCGTCGAAAGCCAGCCCAGCAACCGTATCGCGAAGCCGGTACGCGCGCAAGCCTTGCTGGGCACCGGCGACACAGGTAGAGTCCAGAGATGCCGGTTGCCGCCGACAAGCCTTCGTGCAGTCCGCGTCATTGGAAGGACGAGAAACATGCGGGACCAGGCAATAGGCGATCCCCTCCCAGCCCCGGCTCCCGTCCGCGCCCTTGTATCACCCGGGCTGAGTCGCTCCAAGGGCGTCGCTCGATATTGAAAATCAGCAAACGACCGCCATATTGGGTCTTTCATCCGCTCCAGCCTATCAGACGGCACGTCACATGGATTACCGAGTTAGCTACG
Source organism: Burkholderia sp. SCN-KJ (assembly GCF_024656005.1). Classification (NCBI taxonomy): domain Bacteria; kingdom Pseudomonadati; phylum Pseudomonadota; class Betaproteobacteria; order Burkholderiales; family Burkholderiaceae; genus Burkholderia; species Burkholderia sp. SCN-KJ. Next base: position 61,865 of record NZ_JANKOG010000009.1, on the reverse strand, counting down.
AGCACAGCCTGCAAAGCGATCCCGACCAATTCATTGTTCAGGTCCCGTCGCAACTTGTAGAAGGGATTCCGCCCAACATACCGCGTGCGCTGCTGCCCGAATACATTACGGAACTCATACTCCAGCGCTCACCGCGAATCGGACGCATTCGCAATCTTCGGGTTCTTTGAAACAAGACACCTCCTCATCCGGCGCGTATGCGGCGACAGAGAATCTTGCATGAACACCTGCCGACTCATGATGCGGGCCAACCCATTCAGTGACGTCTCACGACGAGCCGAAGATTTTCGCGACGTTCTCGCCCGCGGTTGAGCAAGAACACTTGTTACCGCGTCCCTTGACCCAGTCCAGGCGTTGTCGCTCGAACATCATCTGGAGCTCGCAACCATCGCCAGCAGGCATGAGAACGTCGACCTGATGATCTGCCTGCCGACTCAGACGTTCGCAAGCAACCTGATGCGCCATAGCAGTCCACCATGGCGGCAACAAATTTCAGCGGTAACTCGCATTGCGCAATCGGCATCGAAGGAACTCTCACGCGAAACTCGAACGAGCCAGCCACGAAAGCATGCAACGTAGGGGCCGCGGTGTGCGAGCGCCGCGCCTTCAAACACGAGGGCCCGTAACATGCGCTCTTCTTCGGCGTCCGGCCTGATCGGACAGGCGCCGTCACGCATCGTCCACTCGTCCGTTGGCACGCGAGCACCGCTGCGAGTCATTGGCCTTGCGCCCGCGCCGCCCGGCGCGAACGCCGGCTCGCGGCTTGCCCCGGGGATGCCGTGTCACCCTCCGGGTCCTCAGCAGGTGACTCTCCCTCCGAGGTCAACCCAGACGGATTCGATACGTCATCGGCCGAACCCTCCTGCTCGCCCCCGCCCTCGCTCAATGATGAGCCACCGGAAACTTCACCTTCGCGCGGCTGGCGCGGCCGATACACCACCTGTTCGATGCGCACGAGGTTCAGCGAGATGGACTCGGCGTCGATATGCGCGCCAGCGTCCGCCTCGTTGTCGCGATTGATCCAGGGGCTGACGTAGAAGTCGCCGCGGACGACGACACTTGCCCCGGTCCGGATATGCTGAAGCACGCGCTCTTTAAGGCGTTCGTTCCAGATGGTCACGTCGACCGGGAACGTCCGTCCGTCGCGCTGCTCCAGCGTGCCGTCCTCAAGCCGTCGGTAACTGGCGGACATCACGCGCAGTTCGACAATGCGGCGCGTGCCGCTGGCGGTGTTGACCTGTTTCATCGTTGGCGACGCCAGCACATTACCGACGAGTTCTGCATAGATTCCCATTCCCGACTCCGTTCATCAAGCATTGCCCCTGTTTATCGGACGCGCTGTCCACTCCTGCTTCTTTTATTCGGGTGCCCTGCGTCAACCCGATGTCCGCCAATCACACTCGAACGAAACTCCGCATCTGTCTCACGTCTCATCGCTGCGCCGAATTTTCACCGTGCCGTGCTCCAGGTACATCGCGAGCTGACTCGCCGCATACCGGAAGACCGACTCGAGTGCATTGAGCTCCTTGGCACGAATCTGGCACTGCTGCAGATACGTCCGTAGCGGCGCGGGAACGCGATTGAAACATTCCTTCACGCGCGGCCAGGCAACCGCATGTGGCTCACCGCGGATGAACCAATCGAGACGATGGCGCGTCGCGCCGCTCGCCAGTGCGATCCGTACGCAGCGGAGCGACACGTCGAGCCCGGTGGTCGCGCTCTCCAGCGCCAGCGTCTGCATTTCGGTCACCGTCTCCTCGAGCCAGTGCTCGTACGAACGCAGCAGCACGCGTATCCCGGCGTCGCCCGCGATCCGTGATACAGGTAGCGCCATCGCTGGCGCAGGGCTGCCGGCTCCCTTACCCTTAAAGGCCTTTGAACGTCGATCCAGATCCGAAGGTCGGTCAGTCATTGCCGCAGTCCTCGCATCATTGCACTAACGCGCCTGATGCAGCTTTCGCGACCGCGTCGTCCCCGGACAGCGGCACACTGTCGAGCAGCCGCAGTTCCGCATCCGACAGGCGGCTCACCCGCCGCCGGCTGTGACGTGGCTCACGCGTGCCGGTAAAGACGTCCCGGGGCAAGACACCGAGCAGCGAACGCGCCGCTTCAACGCGTTCGCGTGCGGCAGCATCCGCATTCGGCAGGAAGTCGACGCGCGAAAGCGGCAGCAGTTCGGCGCGCGTGAGCACGCGCTGGCAGTGCACCGCGAAATGGAACACGGAAAGGCACCGGTGCTTGGCCGAGCCGATGCGCCGGAAGCCTTCTGTCGACGACATCAGGTCGCGCAAGACTGCCGAACGCACGAGTCGCACCAGATAGTCGAGCTCGACGAGCAGCATGACGATCATGTAACCGTATGGCGAGCCAAACTCGAGCGAGACGTGTGCAGGTTCGCGCGATTGCAGCACCGAATACTCAAGGCCTTTTTCGCGCGCAGCCTCTAGCAACTGGCGGGCATGCTGCTGCTCGAGCTCGTTCGCGCGCCGAATACCGCCGATGCGATCCGCGATCTCAATGAGCTTCCAGTCCGCGTACGGATTGTCGTTGCCCGACAGCGCCCACAGCGCGCGCAGGGACGCGGCCACGCGGCGACCGCCTGCCATCGGATGGCCCTGCTCGCCTGGCGCGATCGATCGCCCAAGAAAGAGCCGCATCGCATCCCGAGTATGCAACCGCATGCGGTCCACGCCGTCGCTGCCGAGCTGGCCGATTCGGCTGATGGCCTGCGCCTCGTGCGGGCGTACCAGCGGATCGCTGCCCTGTCGCAACGCGTGCACCTCGCGTATGTGATTCAGCGCCTCCTCGCGTTCGAGAAGCAACTGATAGCGCCCGAACAGCGGATCAGCCGGATCAGGATCGCCCTCGGCAATGAGGTGCGCGAGAATCACTCGCTCTGCGTCGAGGTCATAGCCATCGGCAAACGGCGACGACGCAGAGCGTGCGAATGCGTCGGCAGATGGGTCGATAGCGCTGGGCGGTGGCTCCATGTCAGGCTCCTCAAAGATAGACTTTCAGCGACAACTAACGGCGTGCTCGTCGTGTTACCCGGGGTAACACGCGCGTAGTCGGCGGGCGACAGGCCGGGTTGCCGTTACCCCGGGTAACAGCAGCGCAATGGCAATCATGAGCTGGCATACGGGTGTAGCCGGCAAGCGTGACCAATACGGTCAGGCATGGGACCCGCCTGACTAATCAACTCACTCGACGATAGACGCGTCGGCCGATGTACCGTCCGTGTGCGAAGTGCATCGCGGATCGCCGCCAGATGCCGGCAGGCAGTCTCGCGCGTTGATGGCGGCAAGTCGCTGGCGTCGTGGGAGCTTGGCGAAGCCGCGTTCGCACCCTCGTGCTGCGTTGCCAGCTTCCGCGCCGCGCGTTCGAGATGCGCCCTGGTGGCGATAAAGTCTCCCGCGAGAAAGCGGCGCACGAGACCTGCGATGTACGCGACGGGCAGTTGCACCGGCTGGTGCCGGTGCCCTGCTGCCATTTCGTCCAGCAGCGTCTGCCTGTCCGCAGCAGGAATCCGTGCCAGGTGAGAGGCGATCAGTGCGCGGTCATTCTCGACCACCATCGCTGGCCAGACGAGCGCACCGACGCCGTCTGGGGCGAGCGGTTGCGAGAAAGGACGATCGATCCCCACTACAACCGGATTCGGCCGCTCGCTTGGCGAGATCGCCGGGCCGCCGGTCGTTGTAGTCTGGTATGTAATCCTTCCGTATACGCGCGCGTCTGCAACGCACGTTTCCCGCCATCGGTAATGGATCAAACCCGCCGACCGCAGGGGCGCCATGGGCATATTGACATTCAGTCGGACACTTCCGGTTGGCGACTTTGGGCGTTCGGTCGTCCGTGCGAATACCTGCGGCGTATGAGCTGCAGTGCTGCCCGGATAGCTGTTACCCGGGGTAACAGCCGACGGTGTCGCTGCGGCCGCACGCTTCTCTTCCTCGCGCAGACTCTGCGCGAGCAGGTGCTTGCGCGTCGCGAGCCGCTCGCGCATCTCACCACGCGACACAAGGCGTTCAAGCTGGCGCTTCAGTTCGCCCGCATTGAGCTGGGTGAACACGCGCCGGCCGGTGCACTGGCGCGTAAGCTCGCGAATCAGCCCCTGGCTCACGAGCCGCGCTCTCGCGTTCTCGAGCTTGCGCCGGTTCAGGCCCAGCGTCCGCTGCCATTCTCCGGCCGTGAGCGTGAACCAGGTACATTGCCGATCGGCCTCACGTCGCTGCAGCTGCACCATGCGTGAGAGCAGCAATGCCGCGTTCACGTTACCGACCAGGTCGACAAAAATGCGCCGGTACGCGACAGTCGGCCCAAGCAAGGCGTCGCCCGCGAACTGATCCATCCGCATCGCTTCGATCGACGATGGAAGCTGCGCGACCATTGGGCAAGTGAATTGAACTGCGTTCGAAATTGCGTCCACCTCCAGCCGGTAGTGCATACGCGCGGGTTGGCCACCGCGCCATTCCGTCAGCAGTTTCATGCTCCGCAGGCGTCGCCGCACATTTTCCTGCTCTTCACGCGACAGCCCCGTCTCCAGCAGCCAGTGTTCGCGCGTCTTGTGGACCCACCCGCCGTTGGCGTCCACATCACGCCCACGGCGTGTCCAGTACACGAGCTGCGAGAGCAGGAGCGCCTGCTTCGGATGTCCGGTGATGCGGGCGAGCCGTGTTCCGAAAGCAATGGGACGGTAGGGCCTCAGCATCGCCCACATCGCTTCGAATTCAGCAATATAGGGATGGCATCCGGGCATCATGATTCAACCTCCTCCAGCTGTTCGGGCTGGTCCGGATGGCTCGGATGGCTCGGATGGCTCGGATGTATGGGCGGCCAGACGATATGGGCCGTTCGTTCCTCCGCCTTGCGCTGAAGTAACGCGAGGACGGCCGGCCACAGGACGCGGAACTCGTCCGCCTGGAGCGTCTTTCGCCGTCTATGCACAATCAGGCCTTTCGATCGGAGTAGCCGCCGCGCGGCGCGCTGCTGCGGCTCAGTAAGCGCCAGTCTTCGTTCGAACTCATCGGGCTCGACCTGAAGCCAGGCGTGCTGGTGCCCTGCATCGCTTTCAAGCGTCGACAGTTCGGTGAGCATTGCGGCCGCAGCGAGGTCGCCGCAGATCTCGACGAAACAGCGGTCGATCGTGATCGGAACATCGAGCATCGAGAGAACCATTTCGGCCTCGGCAGGCGGCAGTCCGGGCGAATCGTCCCAGGTCTTTCCGGGTAGCAGATTGCCGTCCGGATCAAGTCGCATGTCGTACATAGTGAGGCTCCTGATGGGAAGAAGATGCGCGGCACGCTCCCGTGTCCGCGTTCAGTGCCGCGAAAAGCGTGGCGAGCGACCATTGGCCCTCACATCGCTTATGCAGCACCAGATAGCGCTCGCGCAAATCGACGATGTCGTTGAGCGTGCCCCACGCATCGAACAGCGTGTCTAATTCGGACGGCGAGAGTGCGCGTGGTTTCGTCGGCGCGGCGACGTTCAGTTCAGCCCGCAACTGCGCGATCGTTACGCGCGTGACCGTACGGAAAAACGCGCGGATCATCGGGATGCTCGCCTGCCTTTCTACAAACGCGCGCAACAGATCGTGATCGCGCCACTGCCGTTCGATCAGTTCGCAGCGACGCTGCAACGCGCCGGCATCCACGAAGACGCGCAATGCACCGGCGCTGAGCAGATCGCGCGCGAGCGCTGGCGAGCGGGCATCGCCGAGCACACGCCGAACTCCGTCTGGCAATCGGTCTATCCGTGACGTCGTATCGATCAAACCTGTTTCACATGAAACTTCGCGATCCTCCATACCTGCAACGGCGCGCCGATTTGTCGTGCAAGCGAAGGCAATGAGCTCGAGCAGCACGAAACGTTCGAGCGCCTCGCTTTCTAGACGCAGGAAGGCCCTGTCCATCATGGCCCCCCTCGCTGAAGCCGCTCGTAAGCACCGGGTTCGGGCCAGCGTGTCAGCGCAAACCGTTCGGGATAGACCGCGCGGAAGGCGCGCGCCACGCGAATGAGCTCAACCCACCACTGACCGATTGGGTGATCTGGATTGAGCATGACGTCGAACATCACGTCCATGCGGTCAGCGAGTAACGGCTCGCCGACGCTCGCGTCACAAGTATGGTTCCACGCCTCATCATCGCGAGCCATGTGCGCAAAGAGACTATCGGTGGGCACGCGGGTGAGGCCCGTTGCGGTGTTTTGCCGCGACAGGCAGACCAGCCACCACCAGCCGAGATACCGTGTGAGTGCAGCTTCATCACGATGCACGTCAGTGTCGGGCGAAGAGCGCGGCCTGCCCAGTGGTGGCGGCTCGATCATGAACCCGTACGGCAATCCAGGCGCATCACGCACGCACCCATCGAGACCGCAGCTCCGTGCGAAAGCGAACACAGTCTCCCGGAAGATCTCACCCTCCCGTGTCGGCGGCGCAGTTTGCGGAACGCGCATCCCGTCAATGTCACCAGCCATCAGCATGGACCCGTCATCCGGTGCCCGTTGCAGGCCATCCGGCGCTGCGCCCGTTTCGGAGGGCCGTCTCTCGATAGCAGTCGGGTTTGACACAGACCCGCTCGCGGCCTGCGCGGCGCGCGCCTCGTCACCAGCGCCCTGATCCGACGAGGCCGATGAACTCCGTGTTGCCGATGCGTTATTCGTTTCTGGAGCAGATGCGACGGATGAGGTTTCACGTCGCGCGACTGGTATGCCACCTACTTCAAGCAGCTCATCGGCTGCGGCATCCGGCATCCGCTCGAGCAGATGGCACATCCGGTCGAGCGCGCCGCGCGGCACGCCAAGCTCGCTCGCTAGGCGTAGTCGCAGTCCGTCCACCAACTGTGCAGCGTCGAATGGGACAGTCCTTTCCGGCGTGTGCTGCGCCACAATGCCGATATCGTCGAGACTGCAGCGGGCAGCAATGCCGGCCAGTTGCGGATCGATCACCCGCTCCTGCATCCAATGGTCGTCAAAACCAAGGCGTCGCGCCAGGCGCAGCAATATGCCAATGCCGGGCTGAATCACATCGACAAGCGCACGGCGACTCAGATACACCGTGGCCGGTCCGAGTGCCGACAGCCGGTCGACCGCGAACTGGAACAGCGCGAGCAGCACGTGACTCACGGGTGCCCCCTCCTGTTCGAGCAGCCGCGAGAACTCGCGCAGCGACAGCGTTTCGCCCCGCTCGGCTTCAAGATCCGCCTTGAGTGCGAGATAACCATTCGCCTTGTCCCAGAAGCACAGATCGGCGCGCTGGTCGTTCTCGCGGAGGTGAGCGGCCAGCAGCTTCGCCTCGCCGGGATACGGCACGTAGAAGAAGTCATAGTAGAGAAGGCGTTCGTCGCGCGTTTCGTCGTAAAGGGCCGTCGCCGCGGTCACGCGCGAATTGCCGCCCTTCGCTACCAAGTAGCGCGTCGCGCCCGGACGGCGGGTCACCGTCACGATCTGCTCGATGCCGTTGGTGCGGATCGACTCCTTGAGCTCCACGATGCGCTCATGCGACGCGCGACGTGGATTGCGTTCATAGGCCATCACATCGGTGATCTTGAGTCGGATAACCGACGTGAGCTGCGGATCTGGCGTGCGTGCGCCCGGCGGCAGCACGTCCAGGCGCTGCGCGGCGAGACGCTCACGTGCTGCACTGACCGGCTCTCCCGGCGCGCTCATGCAACTGCTCCCTGTCCACTGTCAGCAGGCGCCGCGCAGTCGATCGGGGGCCGCGGAGACCCCGCATAGACGTTCGCAAGCGACGGGAACAGTTCCCACGCAAGGCGATGCATGACGTTCCAGGCCGAATTGTCGAACTGCCGGCGGCGATCGAAGTCGTGCACGGGAACGCGCGCCGTCGCAGCCGCCGCGTACGCGGCGGCAGACGGAATGACCGTTCTGAGGGCCCTTACCTTCGGATGGCCAGTGAACCGCGCTCGCAATACAGCTGCAAGTGTCCGTGCATTAGTGGTGCGTTCATGCGCATTGATCAGTGTAAGCAAGTCGCCGGAACGGAATGACTCTCCGAAGTCGGCAAGCCGGTTCAGTTCGTCGAGCATGGCAATCGTGCCCGTGGCGAACTCGCCAGCGCTCAGCGCATCGGGTTTCACGGGGGACACCATCACGTCGGCCGCCATCGCCGCGGACTTTTGCAGTTCGCCGACCGCGCCTTGCGTGTCGATCAGCACAACGTCATAAGGCTCCATGAGCGGGCTGCGCATCGCCCGGCGCAGGATCATCAGGCGATCCTCACGGCGATTGAGCCACGCCTGTAGCGCAGCATCCGGCGTATCGGAATAGATCAGATCGAGATTCGAGAAAATCGTGCGACTGATACAGTCGGCCGACGGATTGCCACCTGAAGTCACGACGGCAGTCAGACCTTGCGATGAACGGTAATGGACGGGAAAGAACTTGCTTAGACTCGGCTGGACATCTGCATCGATCGCGAGAACCTTCAGGCCGAAGGCTGCGAGCAGGCCGCCAAGATTAGCGGCGACGGTCGTCTTACCGACGCCGCCTTTGGTGGAGACGAAGGAGATAACAACCGGCACGATGGGATATCCAGTACAGCGTCATCGCTTGAGTGGAAATTCAGTGAATGAAACAGAGGTTGCGCAGCTAAGTCGGGTCGTGAGACGGTCCGTGTTGATCGTGGGCCGCGTCCTCAGTGGTGTCCAATGCGGCCTCGCCACCGCCAGAGTGGGTTAGTTGCAAGGAGATCCATCTTTCATACTCGTCGACCGGGAAAAGACGACGGCGCCCCACACGAATTGATGGTGGCATCGGCAGCCCGAGCGTCAGGCGGTTACGTGCGGTCGCCGGTGCGATATGCAGCTCGTGCGCGATTTCTTCCAGCGTGTAGAAGCGCCTGCTAGCCACTTTTCCTCCATCACACGTCGAAGCATCGCCTGTCCACCAACAGCTCTTTTCGTCCAGGCACGTCGAAGCTTATCCGTTACTCGAACGTACCTATAATCAAGGTACGAAATCACTCTAGGAAGGTGAGAGAAACATGTCAAGCACCGCGGATCCCGGGGCGTATCATCAGCGCGTTGCGCAGGTGCGCGAGCATCTCAAACTTTCGCAGGACAAGATGGCCCGTCAGCTCGGGCTGTCTCTACGTGCCTATGCGAATTACGAGCGTGGCGAGCGCACGATCCCCGTCGAACTGCTGCGCGCGCTATACGAGCGGTTTTCGGTGGACCCCATATGGCTGCTGACGGGCGACGGTCACATGATTCTCGATCGTGATGTGCGGTACCGGCTTGATCAGAAAACACTGGACAGTGTGATGGAAGCCGTCGAGCGGGTCGAGCAACGCCTTCCAGTGCCCCTTGATGCAAGGAAGAAAGCGCGGCTCATTGGGCTGCTCTACGAGCAGTGTCAGCTACTGGGCGAGAGCGCCGACGAAATCCTCAAGGATTCGCGCATTGGTCGCCTGACGCGGCTGTCTCGCTGACGTCGACAACGCATAAAAATGTTGAACAGCGCGCAACGGCTACCCACGAGGGATTAATCTTCGGACTTACCGGTTTGCCGCAGGTGTCTATATCGGCAACATCGTGCATTCGTCGTGGAGATCGGTCATGGCACGACTGGAAGACCTGCAGGAAGAACTCGAACGGCTGGGTAGGGAGATCGAAGAAGAGATCCCGCGCACGCGTGGTAACCGTTCGCGCACTTCGGCGCCCTCGGATGAAACGCCCGTTAATATCCGACTCACCATTCCGCGAGACGTACATCGGCTGCAGATCAGCATCTCGATGGAGCAGTCCGTCGACGACGTGCAGTGATGATGCTTCGCGGTCCGCTCCCTCGTCTGTCGGATATGCGTGCCGACAGCGTCATCGTTCTTGGCTCCGGTCTTCCTAAGCGCAATCTCCGGCGTGAGTCCGACAGCCGAACGCGCGGCAGATATGGTCGCCGATCGCAGCAAGGCATGGTGAAAAGATGTTGCTGAATTGTTAGTCCTCACCGGCTCCGTTTTGGACTTAGCTTGCTCTCGCGTTTGAATGGCGAGGAGGTCGCCCGACGTATTGGACGCGCCGCGCGCCGCGCGGCGCCGGCATTTCAGCACCGTTCACATGCCCGACGTTCTGTCGTCACTGCTCTTCGAACACCCAGATGTGAACTCTCTCATGCCTAAACCGCATCCCATTTCAATGCGTCAGAAATCCGTGATGGCGGCGGCTGCTTCCGAGAATGCAACGTTGTGCAAATTTGTAGAACACGGCATCGCGCGACTGATCGTTTCGTAAGATCAAAACTCCTTTTGCGCTTCACCCTGGCTTGCACTTTTTGCCTACAGCGAGGGCAAACCGTGATTCATAGATCGGGAGGTCACCCATGAGTCATCGCGCCATAACGAACGACCAAGATCTCATCCGCCCGTCATTTCCCGAATGGAGCGACGTGCACCGGGCCATGACGTCGCCCGACATCTTCAAGGTCGTGATCGACATCACGTTTGACTGGCTGATCATCGCCGCCGCCATGCTGATCATGCATCGCCTCGCAATGTGGTGGGCACCAGCGGCCGTTGCATGGATCGGCAACCGGCAGCGCGCGCTCGGGAACCTGCTACATGACGCCGCGCATCGCAACCTTGCACGCTCAAACGTAGTCAACGATACGCTGGCGCGCCTTTTCATTGCGCCGGCGCTTTTCAACAGTCTCACCCTCTATCGCGAACTCCACGCGCGCCACCACGCGTGGCTGGGCGATCCGATACGCGACCCCGACTACATCACCGTTCAGCACAATCCGGGCGACGACTGGTGGCACCCATTTCTCCGTGCGCTGCTTACACCGGCTGCGTGGCTCGGCTCAACGTTCGGGCATCTGCAGCGAGTAGGCTGGTTTCAGGGCCTCGGCATTTTAGTTTGGTGGGCGGCCATACTGGGCGGTGTGACGCTTGCATGGGGCATCAATACAGCGGCACTCTTCTTCGGCATCTGGATGCTGGCGAAAATCACCGTCTTTCACCCAATTACCACGTTTCGCGAACTGTGCGATCACTTCGGCCGGCATCCGGGCGGGATATTCCGGTACACGCGCGACATTTCTTCCCACAGCCTGTGGCGCTGGATCATTCATCCGCGCAACAACGGCTACCACCTCACGCATCATCTGATCCCGTCGATTCCCTATCATCGCCTCGCTCGCGCTCATCGGACGTTGCTGGCATTGCCCGCCTTCGCCGGCACGGCCAGAGTCTGCCACACGTATTTTCGCGGCCCTGACGCGGTGGTCCGCGAATGGGTCACGCCCTTGGGAGCAAACAATGACGCAGCGTAAGCTTGGTGCCGTTGGTGTCGGTTCACTACTTGTCTCCGCGAGCTATGGCGTCGCGTTCCTGCTGGGTTCGGGAGAGATGGCTGTTCATGCCGGGATGGCAGGTAGTCTCTATGCGATCGTCACCGCACTGGGCATGCTGGCGCTTGCGCTTGCGGCGTCGGCACTGTGGCGGACACGGGAACTCATCTGGGACGTGTTCGGCGACCGCTATGGAACAGTGGTCCGCAAGCTCGTGGCGCTTCTGTCGCTCGTTTGGATGTCTGGCGTCCTTGCCGCCCAGATTCACGGAGGTATCGCGGTCCTTGTGGCTATGGGACTCCCAGCAATGCCTGCGCTGGCAGTCATTGCGGCCGGCTTGCTCATAATGTCTTCTCTTGAACTCGGCATGGCAGCAACGGTCTTTGTAATCTGCCTGTTCGTGACGAATACCGCCCTTGTACATGCCCTCGTCGCGTCGAACGGCCTCCCCGTGTATCTGCACGCATGGCCGTCCTTTGCTAGCGAAGTGCGCGGAACTCCACGAGCGGAGACCCTGGTGACCATTGCTGCAATCGGGTTTCTGGTGATTACTGGCTCGGACTATCAACAATTTGTCATTGCAGCGCGCCGACCGCGAGACGCGTGGCTCGGCTGCGTGCTCGCGGGCCTCTTTCTCACGGCCACGGGATTTCTTCCGGCCGCAGCCGTTGTCGCAGCGCTACATGCTGGAAGGCTGTCCGGCCTGCACGACAGTGCGAGCGCGATCCCTTCGCTAATCCTACAAACTGGCGGGCCGCTGGGTCCGCTGTGCATCGGCGTCATCCTGCTCGCTGCGCTCGGTTCGGGCAGCGCCCTCACACGAGCGATGGCATGCGCACTGGAAAGAGTGGTGAAGGGCGGCGGCCACCGCGCCCACTACCGACGCATTTTAATTATCGCCATTGGATCTGCGATTGCGGCCGACGGGCAGGCGATCGTCTCGACCATCGTTGCACTGAACGTCGTTTACGTCGCCGCCGTCGGGTTGCTATTCATCCTTCATGAGACCGGGCTGAAGGTCCCTCCTCGCTGCGCAGCCATGATGTTGCTCGCCGGTGCTGGCGTATCACTGCTTGTTGCCGCCATCCATTGGACTGGCATCTTCGATGTCGCGGGTTGGCTCCCGCTGCCGGCCGGCCTTCTTGCATCCACCTGCATGTTGCTTACCTGGCAGATAACGCTCGGTGTCAGGCGCGTACGCCCCTAGGTATCGCGCCATGCGGGCCTCTGTAGACGACGCCTGACGGAAACTGGGCGGATCGCTGTCAGTCATCCCGGCGCTTCACGCGTAGCCTTCCTTCCCGTGAGCCTGCACCAAGCTCTTTCGCGCGGCATCGATAACCAATGCACTGATTCTCGCGAGCGGCTCAGGCTCGGATTCCCAGTGATGCCAATAGAGATCGATCATCAAGTCATGTTTGGGTGCAAGTGCAACCAGTTCTCCAGAATTAATCAGTGGCTCAGCCTGCATCGATGGCACGAGTCCGTATCCCAGGTCGCTACGGATAGCATTGAGCAGCGCCGCCGGAGACGGAAAATAATGCTTCAGATACCTCCCCACAGACACGCCGAAGCACGAGTCGAGAAACGCATCGTGCAACATGTCCTTTCTGTCGAATAAGACTGCCGTGGCCTTGAGCGCACTGGGTAAAGTAATGCCATCAGGAAAGTACTGAAAAGCAAACTGGGGGGTGGCCACGCATTGGTATCGCATCTGCCCGACCAGTTCAGCAAGAAAACCTTCAACAGGCTTGCGTTGTGTCGACAGGCATCCCTTAACGTCGCCGCGAGCCAGAGCCTGGAGCGTATGATCCTGATCGTCAACGACGATCTCAAGCGCCAGGTGCTGGAGCGCAAGTTGTCGCGCGACAGGCTCGAACCATGTTGCTAGCGAATCGGCGTTAACAGCGAGGGCAATGGCTGTCGTCGCCATACTGCCTGGCATGATGCGCCGAAGCAGCGCGTCCTCCAGAAGACGGACTGACATAAAATATCGCAGAACGTCTTCCCCCGCCTTTGTTGGGGTGAGAGGCGGCTCGCGGCTCAGCAGTAGCGCTCCCAAGCTTTCCTCAAGGATCTTCACCCTCCGCGAAGCCGCGCCGCGTGAAATGTTCAATGCGGCGGCGGCGCGCGTGAAGTGTCGGTGCTCAACCACGGCGGCAAATGTTTCCAACTGCAGCATACTCAACATTTTCCCCCCTTCCATAACCACGTCTACGTGTCCGGCAATTTTCTCGAGCGAACGGCTCAGCATTGGCAAGCCCGCGCCGCCCACTAGGCACGTGTAGCTCTTCTCCATAGTGTCGTGTAGATGTCACGCACCGCGTACTGTGCCTTGTGTTGGCAGCGAATGTAGGACTCTTGGATCCATAAGTGAAATAGAATGTGCCGTTCCGGCATGGATTGGCGGAAACAGCAAATCTAAATCGGCCACCCAGTCAAAACGTGTCTATATCTATCTCGGTCGACGGCTTGTGCTGCGAGGTAACCGCGACAAGCGCTCCGCATAACGTGATGGCGCCCGCGATCCCGTCATAATCGGACTCACCTAACTGCGGAGATATCAGCAGGTCCCACGTTGGATCGGCATGCCACGACACATTACGGTCTACTAAGGCGACTACGGGCACATTAGTCTGTCGTATCCGATCCACTATCTCATTGAAAATCGGGCAGCGGTCGCGCAAACCGATCAGCATCCACACGTCATCTTGATGGTTCACGGGGCCTACGTTGCGGGAAGACCAAACCAGTTCAGCAGGTCGGCCAAGTTCGACTAACGCACAGAGCATGAAGTGGCAAACCGGCAACGCGCTCGGCGTACCAGCTATTCGAATCCGTCCAGCACGTTCAAGCCTGCCGCCCGCATGCACGACCGTTTGATCGTCTAGCTCATGCAGCCATGTGAGGAGGCCCGCACAAGTCTGCTCGACCCGATCGGACAGCCACGAACGCCACGCGTCGTCCGGGATCCGCTCCGTGTCCGGCAAACTCCCTCCGTCGAACCGGAATACATCACGAAATGACCGGAATCCATCGTACCCGAACAGCCGCGCAAATCGTACAATTGCGGACGGGTGAGCGGCACATCGCGCGGCCACCGATTGAATACGATCGATCGCAAGTGTTGACGCGTTCCGTTCGATGTCACGTGCAATTCTCTGCATCAGTGGCGACATTGTCGGATAAGCCAAGGCGATTCGCGCCAGTAGATCACCCGAATGTTCGCCCCGATTCACGGTGGCTTGAAGCGGAATGAACCCCGCACCGCCGCGAGCACTCTCGGCTGCAACATGAGTGACTCCGAGGCTTTCTCCATCGTCGCCCGTACCAATCACCCTACTTCTCCAACATCCATTCGTGGACGGGGTCATTTTTGAAATACCACACGCGTTTGGGGCCTGCCATCACATTCAAGTAATAGCTGCGATAGCCGTGCGGCGCCACCACCGGGTGATAGCCGCGCGGTACCATCACGACGTCATGGTTTTCGACCGCGTATGCAACGTCGATATCGCGTGAATCGGTATACACCCGCTGAAACGCGAATCCCTGCGGCGGATCAATGCGGTGATAGTAGGTTTCCTCCAGCACACTCTCCGCAGGAATGTCGTCGGCATCATGTTTGTGTGGTGGGTAGCTCGACGAATGGCCTGCCGGCGTCACGACCTCGACCACCAGCAGCGCTTCCGCCGGCTCCGTCTGTGGAAGAATGTCACGCACGTAACGTTTGTTCGTACCACTGCCACGCATCGAACATGCAACAGACGACGGCGCAATCAACCGTGCTTCATGACTGCCGCTCGCGGGCGCGGAACACAACGCGACCTCCGCATCGTCGTGCGCGTCGATCGTCACCATCGTGCGCGGCGGCAAATAAACGGAATACGGTGCGCCGTCGTCAAACACGCTGCGCCGGCCGCCGATCTCGCGCCACACTTGTTCGCCGGCGCAAACCGTCACCGTGCCGGTCAGCACGACGATGCACAGCTCCGTTCCGCCGGTACCGAATGCATCATGTTCGCCACGTGCAATGCGTTTCGCGGTGAAACCGACGTGACACCATCCGGCCAGCGCTGGCGTGACAATCGCAATGTCGCGGCCCTCCTGCCGACCTTTCACGAGCAGGTTCGTCATGCTGCCTCCCGTTTCGGGCGCGCCTGACGCCAAAGCCGAATCAACGTGTCGAAATTCGCGCGCACACGGTCGACCAGCGTGCGATCGTCGATCTCGCCGGCAAACCATGCGCGGCTCGGTTCGTCGAAAATCGTCCGCCCGACCGTGAACCCGCGGCACGTGCGGCTCGCGCCGGCCGCTGCGAAACCTTCAGCGAGCCGGTCGACCGGCGCACTGAGCCCGAGCAACACGACGCCCCGACAGTACCGATCACGCGCATCAATCAGCGCATCGACCGCGTGCCACGCGTCCGCGCTCATCGCCTCGAGCTTCCACCATTCCGGATAGATGCCGATGTCGTAGAGCCTTTCGAGCGCGCGGACGACGACGTCCGGTCCCTGCGACCGATCCTTCGGCGGAATCACTTCGAGCAGCAGCTCGTGTCCGCTCGCCTGTACGGCGTCATACAGTGCTCGCAACTGCGCTTCCTGTTCGAACCGATGCGCCGGTTCGTCGTCAGGGTGGTACTGGACCAGGCATTTGACGACATGTTCGCGCGGCCACGACATCAGTGTCGTGCCGATCGAGCGGCCATGCTCGAATTGCAACGGATTCGAGCCGGGAAGCTCGACCGGCCGCCCGATCCACCACCCACGCCCGGTTGCGCCATTCAGCGCATCTTGGCCGTAGCGGTCGTCGATCAGCACCGCCATCCGCCCGGCGCAACCAGGATGCTGCTTTTCGGTTTCCTTGACGGCCTGCACGAACAGTTGCTTGAGCTCGGAAATGCGCTCGGGTGCGGCGCCGGACTGTTGCGCCATCGCGAGAAACTGGTCGCGGTGGTCGAATGCGAAGCCGAGCACCTCGTCCCATTCGTGCCGATGAGGACTCTTCCGATGCAACCGTACAAGCGTGGCGTCGCGATCCGGACGCTGCATTCGAGATGCATTCTCGAGGAAATAGCCGAGTTCCGCCGGCGTCGGTATCGCCGGCGCACACGCGTGACGCGACACGACGAGCGCACCGCATGCATTCGCGTAACGGCAACAAGTTTCGACGTCAGCATCGCGCAGCCAGCCGCTGAGAAATCCGGACAGGAATGCATCCCCCGCGCCGAGAACGTTCAGCACCTCGACCTGCACGCCGCGGTGTAGCGCCGAGCGGTCGAGCGAGTCGGGAATCGGGCCGTCGATCACCGTGCAGCCGAGCGGCCCGAGCTTAACGACCAGCGTCGCAGACGTGACCTCGCGCACCGCACGTAGCGACTCGAGCAGGTCATCCCGACCTCCGGCGATCCGGAACTCTTCCTCGGTACCGACGATCAGGTCGAACGACGGCAGGATTCCGCGAAGATGCGCGCTGACACTGCCGTCGGCAATGAAGCGCGTCTCGCCATCCGCCTTGCCGGTCAGCCCCCACAGCACGGGGCGATAGTCGATGTCGAGGACCGTGCGCACGCCGTTACGGCGCGCGAAGTCGAGCGCTTGCATGCTCGCGCGATGCACATGCGCAGTCGAAAAATGCGTGCCGGTGATCAGCAGCGCGCGGCTCGACGCAATGAAGGCCTCGTCGAAGTCGGTCACATCGAGCGCCATGTCCGCGCAATTCTCGCGATAGAAGATTAGCGGGAAGGTATCGCGGTCCTTCAGCCCGAGCAGAACAAGGCCAGTGAGCCGCTGCGGATCGACCGCCACATGGCTCGTGTCGCAACCTTCGCGTTCCAGCGTCTCCACGAGGAACCGCCCCATATGGTCGTTGCCGACGCGTGACAGCATTGCCGATTTCAGGCCAAGGCGAGCACAGCCGAATGCGATATTCGCGGACGAACCGCCAAGATACCGCGAAAAGCTCGTCACGTCCTCAAGCCGCGCGCCAACCTGCTGCGCATACAGGTCTACCGCAAGCCGGCCGACGCAGATCAGGTCGAATCGTTTTTCCGCGTCGATTGCACGGGTTTTCACGATCTGTACTCCTATATATGTTGAATGAATTTAGGCACGTTCCGGCGACGACCTTACTCGACGCCGAGCCCCTTCTTCACCGCGTCGAGCATCATCCGGCTCGATTCATCCGCGCGCTCTTCCCACGCGAACACCGCAACCGTCGCAATCCCGTCGAATCCGATACCGCGCACCGCGCGGAAGAAGGCGTCCCAGTCAATCTCGCCCTGACCGATGTCCAGATGCTGGTGCACGGTCGCGGTCACGCCAGGCGGGTTCACGATGTAGCGAAGATTGGACGACGCGCGATGGTTGTACGTGTCGGCGATGATCAGGTGCGTCAGCTTCGGTTTTGCATACTCGATCATCGCGGCGATGTCGCCCTTACCGTCGTCATAAAAGAACGTATGGGGCACCGCGTACAGATAGTTGACCCAATCCTTGTCGAGCCCGCGGATGATGTCGACCGATTCGTTGTTGCGCTCGCAGAAATCGTACGGATGCGCTTGAATATCGAGCTTGATGCCTTCGCGCTCGAACACCGGCAGCAGTTCCTCCATCGAACGCATGAACTGGTTCTCGCAGACCAGCGCATGGTCCGACTGGCCGCTGAACTCGGTGTTCATCAGGTCGCACTCCATTTCGACGGCTACCTGGATCGCACGCTTCCAGTTGCGCACCGCGGCCGTGCGCATCGCTTCGTCCGGATGCGACCAGTGATACAGCGGCAGCAACGACGACAGCCGCACACCGTTGTCGCGTAGCGCGTGCCGGAATTCGCGCACGCGCGCCTTGTCGACACGCGGGTACTTGTAGAACGGCAAGAAATCGTCGCGCGGCGACAGTTCGATGTAGTCGTAGCCAAGTTCGGCGACCTTCTCGACCATCTTCGGCAACGGCAGATGGCGGTACATGTAGGGATCGAGGGCGATACGCATGCTTGCTCCTGGGGAAAATGAAAGGCGACGGCCGTCCGCCATCGCTTTCGTCGGTCAATAGCGGCGCGCTTGGGCGAGCGCCTGCTTCATCTTTTGCTCGGCGTCGGCCACACGCTGGTTCGTCGACACCTCCGGCACGCCGACGTGCCACCACGACGCGTACTTGTGGACCATCGTCTTCGGCAGCACCTTGATGTCGATCAGCGTCGAAACCGTCTGGCGTCGTGCATCGTCGAGCGCCGCCTCGAGCGCGTCGAGCGACGTGACTGTGTAGGTCTTGCAGCCGTATGCAGCGGCGTTCGCCGCGAAATTGACTGGCACGAAGCCGCCGGTCAGCCCACCCGTGTCGCCGTCGCGATAGCGGAACTCGGTGCCAAAGCTGCCCATCCCGTGCTCCATCTGCAGGTTATTGATGCAGCCGAACGTCATGTTGTCGAACAGCACGACGTTGATCTTGCGACGCTCCTGGATCGACGTGACGAGTTCCGAGTGCAGCATCATGTACGAGCCGTCGCCGACGAACGCGAACACTTCCTTGTGCGGCTGCGCGAGCTTCACGCCGAGCGCCGCGTTGACCTCGTACCCCATGCACGAATAGCCGTATTCGACGTGGTAGCTGTCGTCGCCATGCACGTGCCAGATCCGCTGCAGGTCACCGGGCAGGCTGCCCG
Organism: Burkholderia sp. SCN-KJ; assembly: GCF_024656005.1. Classification (NCBI taxonomy): domain Bacteria; kingdom Pseudomonadati; phylum Pseudomonadota; class Betaproteobacteria; order Burkholderiales; family Burkholderiaceae; genus Burkholderia; species Burkholderia sp. SCN-KJ. The sequence continues at coordinate 42,899 of NZ_JANKOG010000009.1, read as the reverse complement.
CCGCCGCGACAACCACATCGCCGTCGGAGAGCTTTGCATTCAGCGCGCCGAGCACCTGCGTCTGCGTCAACGATGAGCCCGTGACACGCACGAATTCGTCGAGCACTCCGCGATCGAGGTGATCGTCAATCTCTGGTACAAACCGCTCGGTTGTGTAGCGGACACGATGAACACGCTCCTCTTCGTCGCGCTGCGCCGCGCATGCATCGCGCACCTCGCTCCGGTAAGCGGCGTGGAAGCCTTCCCGTTCGAGCGCGTTGGCAAGCGAATCGAGCGCGAGTTTCGCGTCAGCGATCACCGGCACGCCATCGAGCTTGCCCGCATCGAACGCGCTTACGTTCACGTTGACGAAGCACACGTCGGGATGCTGGAACAGCCATTTCGACGACGTCGTGAAATCGGTATAGCGCGTGCCGACGCCAATCACGAGATCGGCGTCGCGCGCAATCGTGTTCGCGGCGAGCGAACCCGTCTCGCCAATCCCGCCGAGGTTCAGCGGGTGGTCCCACGGCAGCGCGCCCTTGCCTGCCTGCGTCTGCGCGACCGGAATCCCGAAGCGCTCTGCGAAGCGACGAACCGCATCGGCAGCGTCCGAATAACGGACCCCGCCGCCGCAAACGAGCAACGGACGCTTGCGTCCGCTGGCAGCAGCAGCCGCGCGTCCGATCGCGTCGGGCGCAGGCGGACGGCGGTCAATCGCGTGCACACGTTTCGCGAAGAACGATTCGGGATAATCGTAGGCCTGCGCCTGGACATCCTGCGGGAGCGCAAGCGTCACCGCGCCTGTCTCGGCGGGATCCGTCAACACACGAAACGCATTCAGGCACGCGCTCATCAATTGCTCAGGGCGCGCGATGCGATCCCAATAGCGGCTGACCGGACGGAACGCGTCGTTCGTGCTGATCGACAGGTCGTGCGGCAGTTCGATTTGCTGCAGCACTGGATCCGGCTGACGCCCCGCGTGCACGTCGCCGGGCAGCAGCAGTAGCGGGATCCGGTTCGCGGTCGCCGTCGCAGCGGCCGTTACCATATTCGCCGCACCGGGCCCGACGGACGATGTGCACGCATAGATCTGCCGGCGGCGGCATTGCTTCGCGAAACCGATGGCCGCATGCGCCATCCCTTGCTCGTTACGCCCCTGGTGCACGACCAGTTCGCCGGGATTCTGCTCGAGTGCCTGGCCGATACCGAGTACGTTGCCATGCCCGAAGATCGTGAACACGCCCTTGACGAATTTCGTCTGGATGCCGTCGAACTCGACGTACTGGTTGTCGAGAAAGCGCACTAGCGCCTGTGCCATGGTCAATCTGATGAAACTCATGCGTCTACCTCGTAGTTTTCGGTCCGGGTTTCCGTGGTGATATCCCGCCTTCATTGATGTGTGCCGGCGTACTTCGCTCGCAGCGCGACTTCGATTTCCTCGAGACTACGGCCCCGGGTTTCGGGCACGCACCTCGCCACGAACACGAGCGAACCGATGCCGAACACGAAGAATGTGAAGAACGTCGACGCGACACCTGCATACGCGACGAACACGGGGAACACGAGGCTGATCGCGAAATTGACGATCCACAGCACACAGCCGGCAAAGCCGAAACCGAAGCCGCGCAGCTTCAGCGGAAAGATTTCCGCGAGCATCACCCAACTCACCGGCCCGATGAACATCTGCATGAACGCGAGAAACACGACCATCGCCGAAAGAATCAGGTACGCGCGCATCGCGGAATACGGCATCAGCACCGAGCACAGCCCGATCGCCAACAGCGACAGCGTCGTGCCCGACAATCCGGTAAGGAACATGGTCCGACGCCCCAGCCTGCCGAGCAGGACAATCCCGATGAGCACGGCGGCGACCGAAATTGCACCGTTGGCGACATTGGCAATCAGCGCGGTCTGCGTGCCAAACCCGGACGACGTCAGGATCTGCGTACCGTAGTACATAATCGCGTTCACTCCGGTCGCCTGCTGCGCGATCGCGATACCGACGCCAACCAGAAACGCGCGCCGCATCCACGGCGTCGCGAGTTCGCCCCAGCCGCCGCGCGTCGCGGCATCGGGCCGTGCGTCGACGCGGCGGATTTCCTCCATTTCGGACTTCGCGCGCTGCTTGTCGCGGACTTGCTCGAGCACACGAAATGCCTCGGCAATGCGCCCTTTCGATGCGAGCCAACGCGGGCTTTCCGGCATCGAGAGCATGCCGAACCAGAGCAGTACGGCAGGCAGCGTTGCCACGACCAGCATCCAGCGCCAGATGCCATGATCCGCGCCCCATGTGCTGCCAAGCGCAGCGTTGCACACGAATGCGAGCATCTGGCCGGTCACGATCATCAGTTCGTTGCGCGTGACGATCTGACCGCGGCGCTCGGCCGGTGCGATCTCGGCAAGGTACGTGGGCACCGACACCGATGCCCCGCCGACGGCAAGCCCAAGCACGAACCGTGACGCGATCAGCACCGGGACGTTCGGTGCGGCCGCACAGGCGAGCGCGCCGACCAGGAACAGCACAGCCAGCATCAGAATGTTGCGACGACGACCGCCGCTGTCCGCGAACCGGCCACCGAACACCGCGCCGGTCGCCGCGCCAAGCAGCAGGAAGCTCGCTACCATCCCCTCCAGCAGCGGCGTGAGCGCGAGATCGCGCTGCATGTATGTGATTGCACCGTTGATCACGCCGGTGTCATAGCCGAACAGCAGTCCGCCAAGTGTCGCAACTCGTGCGATCCGTTTCACGAAGCGGTCCCCGCTGACGTCCGCGGCTGCCGTTCCACCCGCCGGCGCGTGCGTCGCCGCGGCATCGAATGCATTGACCATCTGTGTCTCCTTGTTCATTTGACGAAAGCGTGTGCGTGTTCGGCCTCGCGCCGCGATGCGTCCGGGCTTTTCTGCAGACTTTGCAACCGGGTGCAAAGACGTCCCGAAAAAACCGGCGCTTAATTGCAACCGGTTGCAAGACAGTAGATCAGCGCTCAGGTGATGTCAACCCGGGAATTCAACCACATCGCGTTTGTTGTGTTCGGGTCATTACCGGTCGATGAGGGTGATTGCGGGGCGAGCCGGTATGCGCCGGCTCCCGCCCATCAGCGGCGTCGCAGATGCGAACGCCGTATCACCAGTTCGCCAGGCGCGAGAAACGTGCGCGGCAGGCCGTCGCCGTCGGTCAACCGCCGCATCGCTTCGTTAACGAGTTGCTTCATCGGCTGTCGGTAGGTCGTCAGCTCGTAACTCGGCGACGAAGCGAGTTCTATGTCGTCGAAGCCCACTATGCCGATCGTTCCGGCGCGCTTGCGCTGCTTGAGTGCCTCCAGTGCACCGATCGCAAGGATGTCGTTTTCGCAGAACACCGCGTCGACGCGATCCACATCGGCAGTCGCGGCCAGATATTCGGACATCGCACGATGTCCGCAGTCGCGGCGATAGTGCCCGGCCTCCAGAACGACTTCAACCGCAAGCCCGCGCTCGGCCAAACCGTCACGAAAGCCGTCGAACCGCTTCAGCTGAGTCGATTGCGACGGCGGGCCGGCCATGTAGCCGATCCGCGCGGCGCCCTGCTCGGCCAGCAACGCCGCGATCTGCCGCCCGGCCGCATAGCCGTCGGTCGATACCACCTGGATATGAGGAATGTCGCTGTTGCGGTACAGCACGATCAGCGGAATATGGCGGATGTTCTGCGCGAACTCGACCAGTTCGCCCGTCAGTACCGTGCCGAGAAAGATCAGCCCGTCGACCTGGAACTGGTCGGCCAGCGAAAGCGTATCGCGGCTGTGATCTGAGCTGATGTTCAGCAGCATCGCCAAATAACCGCGTCGCTGCAGTTGGTCGGTCACCTCGTCGAGCACCGGCGCGAGGTTTGGATTCGCCAACTCGTCAACAACGAGGCCGACTATTCCGCTGCGGCGCGTCGTCAGGCTACGCGCGAGCAGGTTCGGCCGGTAGCCGAGTTCCGCCGCGATCTGCAGCACGCGCTCGCGCGCGTCTTCGGAAATTGAAGCACCTTCGGTGAACGCGCGCGACACGGTCCACTTGGACACGCCCGCCCGCGCGGCGACGTCGCTCGCCGTCACCTTGCGCGACGCCCCGTCGGAATTTTTGTTGGCCATTCGTTCGTTCCTGATTGACATTGTCAGTTTCGCAGTCTACTGTATTTGCAACCGGGTGCACACGCGCCATTTTTTACCCCACTTGTTGCACCCGGTTGCAAATACGGCCGGCAGATCGGTCGTTTTTTTGACTCAGCTTTGCACCCGGTTGCAAGTTCGTGGCGTAACGCGTTCCACGGGCCGGCAATGGAGGCGACGGCGGCGCGACCCGATGTCGGGCGACGCCACAATCAGGATCACTAATAGAACAGAGGAAATTGCAATCGTGTTGAACGGTGAACGCAAAATCGCACGCCCATTGCGCTGGGCAATGGTCGGCGGTGGCCGGACCGGGCAGGTCGGCTACAAGCATCGCAGCGGCGCGCTGCGCGACAACACCGCGTACCAGCTGGTCGCGGGCGCATTCGATATCGACGTCGCGCGCGGCCGCGATTTCGGCACCAATCTGGGCGTTGATCCGCAGCGCTGCTACTCGGACTACGAGACGCTGTTTCGCGAAGAGGCGAAGCGCGACGACGGGATCGAGGTCGTATCGATTGCGACGCCGAATGGCACCCATTACGAGATCACGAAGGCCGCGCTGCTGGCTGGCCTGCACGTGATCTGCGAGAAGCCGCTGTTCTTCACGACGCAGGAGGTGCGGGAAATCAAGGCACTCGCGGACGAAAAAGGCCTGATCGTCGGCGTGACCTACGGCTTTTCCGGTCACCCGCTGCTGCTGCAGATGCGTGCGATGGTCGAGAACGGCGAGATCGGCGATGTGCGCGTCGTCGACCTGCAGTACACGCACGGCTTCAACGCCACGGACGCAGTGGACAAGGTCAGCGACGCACAGAAATGGCGTGTCGATCCGAAGGTCGCGGGCCCGACGTTCGTGCTCGGCGACCTGTCGACGCACACGTACTACATGTCGCAGCTCATCGCGCCGAAGCTGCGGATCAAGGAGCTGATGTGCGATCGCCAGAGCTTCATTCCGTCGCGCGCGCCGCTCGAGGACAACGCGTTCGTGCTGATGCGCTACGAAAACGGCGCGGTCGGCCGGATGTGGGCATCGTCGGTGAACGCGGGCTGCATGGACAGCCAGCGGATCCGAATCGTCGGCAGCAAGGCGAGCCTCGTATGGTCCGACGCAAATCCGAGCGAACTGCGCTACGAGGTGCAGGGCATGCCGATTCAGACGATGCATCGCGGCATGTCGTATCTCGACGACAGCTGCAACGCGGACGAACGCCTCGGCGCGCTGCATACCGAAGGGCTCGCCGAATCGTGGGCCAACATCTACCTGAAGTTCGCGATTGCAATCGATGCGAAGCGCCGCGGCGATGCGCAGACGCTCGGGAAGCTCGTCTATCCCGGCATCGACGCTGGCCTCGAGGGCGTGCGTTGGCTCGAGAACTGCGTGCGCTCCGCCGACGCGAATGGCGCGTGGGTCCACTTCGAATGACGCACTGACGCCCTCTACGATCGATACCAGGAATCTTCTCATCATGAAACTCTCCATCTGCACCGACAGCCTCGGCAATCTCCCGTACGAAAAGATGCTCGACAAGCTGTGCGAACTGGGCGTGTCCGGCGTCGAAATGACCGTCGGCGGCTGGTCATCCGCGCCGCACGTGCGCGCCGACGAGCTGCTCGCTGACTCTGCGAACCGGCGCGAGTTTGTCGCAGCGCTCGAAAGCCGCGGGATGTCGATTGCCGCACTGAACGTGTCCGGCAACCCGCTCGACCCCGGTGCGCTCGGCGCGAAGCACCGCGCCGACACTGACAAGGCGATCCAGCTCGCCGGCCTGCTCGGTGTCAAGAAGATCGTGCTGATGAGCGGCCTGCCGCCAGCGAGCCCGCAAGACACGATCCCGAACTGGATCACGTACACGGTGAGCTGGCCCCCGACGCTGAAGCAATGTCTCGATTATCAGTGGGACGAGGTCGCGATCCCGTACTGGCGCAAGCTCGTTGCGAAAGCGGACGAATGCGGTGTCGAACGCTTCGCGCTGGAGAATTTCAGTTCGATGCTCGTGTGGAATCCTGAAACGCTGTTCCGTCTGCGTGACGCAGTGGGCCCAAAGGTCGGTCTCAATCTCGATCCGAGCCACCTGATCTGGATGGGTGCCGACCCGATCGCCGCCGCGCGGGCGCTCGGCCCCGCGATCCACCACGTTCACGGCAAGGACGTCCGTCTCGAGCGTGGGCTCGTTGACGTCAACGGTCTGCTCGAAACCAAGCCCGTCGAAGACGTTGCGCGCCGCGCATGGAACTACGTCGCCGTCGGCTGCGGCCGCGATCTGCAGTGGTGGAAGGAGTTCTTCTCCGTCGTCCGGATGACCGGCTACAACGACTGGGTGTCGCTGGAGATGGAAGACCTGACGATGTCGGTCGAAGCCGGCATCCGCACGTCGATCGACGCACTGAAGCAAAGCATCAGTCAGTAAGACCCGAAAGGACACGCGCGGCCGCGTCCGTCGCCGTGTCCGCCTTCGCCCGTATCGCCCGCGCTTCGTCCTGTCGATCCGCGGGCGTCGGGCCGCACGGCATCGGCCTTGTCACAGGCCGAACGGCGCACATAGAACGATACAACTGGAGACATCCGATGAAATTCGATCCCGCCTGGGACGCGAGTCGCACCCAGCGTGCGCCGTTCGCGCCCTCTGCCCCTCGACTCTCGACGCTGACGCGCCGCCTGCCGGACGCGCACCTCCCGAGCTGATCACGTGCCGCCGGGCGGTGGCGTCAGCATTCACGGCGCTTCCGGAATGCGCACCACCCGTCGAGATCACTAATGACTCGCGTCCGCGTACCGACCTGGTCGCAGACGCAAAGGAGCAGTCCAATGGTTTCGGAGCAGGACGACTACGTGTTGGAAATGCGCGACGTCACGAAAGCGTTTCCCGGCGTGCTCGCACTCGACCGCGTATCGCTAAAGGTGCGCGCCGGCACGACCCATGTGCTCGTCGGCGAGAATGGCGCCGGCAAATCGACGCTGATGAAGATCCTCAGCGGCGAGCACGCGATCGACGGCGGAGAAATCCGCTTTCGCGGGCAGGCACTCGCGCAGCACGATACGAAGGCGTCGCTGGACGCCGGCATCGCAATGATCCATCAGGAATTGAGCCCGGTGCTTGACATGAGCATCGCAGACAACTTGTTCCTCGGCCGCGAGCCATCCGTCAGGATGCCGGGGCCGCTGTCGCGCGTCCGCGCTTTCGTCGATGACCGCGCGATGCACGATGAAGCTCGCGCCCTCCTCGACCAGGTCGGTCTCGATTACGACACGCGCCGCCCGATGCGCAGTCTCAGCATCGCGGGTATGCAGCTGGTCGAGATCACGAAGGCGATCTCGCGTGGTGCGTCGCTCATCATCATGGACGAACCGACGTCCGCGATCAGCGATACCGAGGTCGAAATGCTGTTCCGCCAGATTAATGCATTGAAGGCGAAAGGCGTCGCGATGATCTACATCACGCACAAGATGGACGAGATCTTCCGAATTGCCGACGACATCACGATCATTCGCGACGGCCAGTACGTCGACTCCGGTCCCGCATCGGCCTATGACGAAAATCGGTTGATCTCGCTGATGGTCGGCCGGACCATCGACAGCATCTTCCCGAAGGAAGCGGTCCAGATCGGCGAACCCGTGCTCGAGGTGCGCGGTGCAACACGCCGCGGCGAGTTCGAAGACATCAGCTTTTCGGTGCGGCGCGGAGAGATTCTCGGCTTTGCCGGGCTGATCGGGGCCGGCCGAACCGAGGTCGTGCGCACGATCTTCGGTCTCGATGCACTCGATGCCGGCGAGATCGTCATCGACGGCGAGACACTGCGCGGCGACGGCTGCGCGAGCGCGATCGCGCGTGGCATCGCGATGGTCTCCGAGGATCGCAAAGCAGAAGGCCTCGTACTGTGCCGTTCCGTCCTCGAAAACATCTCGCTCGCGAATTTGCGGCAATTCCGGTCCGGTGCATTGATCGACAAGGCGTCGGAACTACGCGCCGCCACGCGGATGAAGGAGTTGCTGAAGATCAAGACCGCCGACCTGAACACACCGGCCGGCCAGCTCAGCGGCGGCAACCAGCAAAAGATCGTCATCGCCAAATGGTTGCTCGGCGATCTCAAGGTACTCATCCTCGATGAGCCAACACGCGGCATCGATGTCGGCTCCAAATCGGAAATCCACAAGCTGATGACGCAACTTGCGCGCGAAGGACTCGCCATCATCATGATTTCGTCCGAGCTGCCGGAAATTCTCGGCATGAGCGACCGGATCGTCGTGATGCGCGCCGGTCGCATTGCCGGCGAACTCGCGCGAGAGCATGCGTCGCAGGAATCCATCATGACCCTGGCCACCGGAGCAAACAATGTTCAATAGCCTGCCTGACCACCCGCTGACGCCGTCGGCGTCGTTCCTCACGAAGGTCCGCAGCATGGGCTTTGCCGCGTTCTACCGCAAATACGGCACCGTGCTGATCTTCATCGGCATCTGCGTGCTCGCGTCACTCGTCAGCGACACGTTCCTGACCGCCGCGAACTTGACGAACGTGCTGCGGCAGGTCGTCGTCGTGAGCCTGCTCGCGTGCGGCGTAACGTTCGTGATCATCCTCGGTCAGATCGACGTGTCGCTCGGCGCCGTGCTCGCGCTCACGGGCACGCTCGCCGCGAGCGTGATGGCCGCAACGGGCAGCATCGCACTCGCAGTCGCGGCCGGCATCGCCACGGGCGTCGCTGTCGGCGTGATCAACGGATTCGTCGTCACGCGCTTCGGTATTCCGTCGTTCATCACGACGCTCGCAATGACGACCGTCGCGCGCGGCGCCATCCTGCTGTACACCGACGGCATCCCGGTCAGCGGGCTCGGCGATTTCGCGGTCATCGGGCAAGGATCGGTCGGCCCGATACCGGTCTCCGTGCTGATTCTCTTGGCCGTGCTCGCATTGTCGTGGACGCTCTTGCATCGCACCCGGTTCGGCCGCTACGTGTACGCGGTTGGCGGCAACAGCCGCGCGGCCGTCGCGTCGGGCATCAACGCGCGCCGGGTCACCTGCCAGGCGTTCATCTTCAGCGGAATACTCACGGCCATCGGCGGAATCGTGCTGATGTCTCGGATCAACTCCGGCCAACCTGCTGGCGGAGTCGGCTACGAATTCGACGCGATTACCGCTGTCGTCGTCGGTGGCACCAGCCTGATGGGCGGCACCGGCACCATCGTGGGCACGATGGTCGGTTCGATGATTATCGGCGTCATCAACAACATCCTGAACCTGCTGAATGTCAGCTCCTACTGGCAACAGATCGCGAAGGGGCTAATCATCGCGCTCGCAGTCATCCTCGACGTCCGGACCAAGAAGGCCGGCGAACGACGCAAGGCCTGATGCGCCGCTTTCGCCTGGCGGCACCGGAAAACGGACGGCCGCGCCGCCAGGCTTCCGACCCGGGACGATCCACCGACCCGGGATCATATCGAACCGTCCGGCTGGAGGAGCAGATGAAACGCATCACCTTGATGGTCGCAACCCTGCTGATCGGCGGGATGCTCGCCGCAGCACACGCGCAGGCCGCCGACAAACGCTACGTGGTCGGCTACACGAACATGCTCGATTCCGACGTGTTCCCTAACACGGTCAAAACCTCATTCGGACAGGCCGCGAAGGCCGATCCTCAGCTCGACGTTCGGTTCACCGACGCGAACGGCGACATCAACAAACAACTCGACCAAATCGATACGTTCATCGCGCAGAAGGTCGACGCGATCGTCGTCGTGCCGGTCGACTACCAGGGTATCGTGCCCGGTGTGCAGAAGGCGAACCGCGCCGGCATTCCGGTCGTCGCGCTGAACGTGCAGTCCGCCGGCGGAAAGTTTACGTTTGTCGGTTCGCGTAACTTCGACGCCGGGCGCCTGCAGGGCGAGCTGATGGCGCAGAAGCTGCCGAAGAACGCTCGCGTGCTGTATCTGCAGGGCACACCGGGGCTGTACCACTCCAAAGAGCGCTTCGACGGGTTCAAGCAGGCGTGCCTCGACAAGCGGCCGGACGTGAAGCTGCTCGCCAGCCTGCCCGGCAACTACGATCGCGGCCAGGGCATGCAGGTCACCGAAGACTGGATCCAGCGTTTCCCGCAGTTCGACGCGATCATCGCCGCGAACGATCAGATGGCGCTGGGCGCACTGCAGGCGCTCAAGACGGCTGGGCGCCTGAAAGGCGTGCTGGTCTCCGGTATCGACGGCACCGCAGACGCACTTCGCGAGATCCGTGCGGGTGAAATGGCGCAAACGGTGTTCCAGGATGCGAAAGGCCAGGCGTCGGCCGCCTACCAGGTCGTCGAATCGCTCCGGGCCGGAAAAGGACCATCGGGCGACGTGCTCGTACCGTTCGTTTCCATCACCCGTGACAACGTGGGGCAGTACCTGAAGTAATGCTTTGCGCGCCGATCGCGGCGTTAGCAACCTCGCTGCAATCGGCACGTAATATCCGGGATCGCCTGGATCATCAAGAATTGTCATGACCGGGTGGCGAATCCATCAAATTAATAAGCAATCCATAACATAGGTTTGGAGACAGACAATGAAGCGTTCAGCGCTTTTTGCATTGACGATCGTCGCATCCGCTAATGCGGCGGCACAGAGCAGCGTCACGCTGTACGGCATCATCGACAATGCGTTGCAGTACGAGACCGGCCTGCCTGGCGGCAATCGCGTGTCCGCCTCGAGCGGCAACTGGGCCGCTTCGCGGCTCGGCTTCACGGGTACCGAGGAATTGGGCGGTGGCACGCAAGCGACGTTCCGCCTAGAAACCCGGCTGAATACCCAGAACGGCAGCTATACGAACGGCACGTTTTTCTCGGGCCAGGCGACGGTCGGCATGCGCAACGCCGCCTACGGCGCGTTTCGGCTCGGCAACATGGGACAAAGCGAGGTTCTGCAGGACATTTCGGACATCGACCCGCAATACGCACAGAAATACGCGGTCGGTACGTTGGTGCGCGGCCGCGTCTGGCCACAGACGGCGAACGGAATCGAATACACGTCGCCGTCTCTCGCGGGCCTGACCGTAAAGGGGCAATACGCGATCACGAACGCTACGACGTGGAATGCCGGCACGCCGGGCACGTCGCCAACGCAGCTCGGCGGCGGACAGGGCCGATCGGACGGCATCAAGCTGCAATACGACACCGACCGGTTAATGCTTCAGTTGATCTACGACGAGATCCGTGACGCAACGGGACGCTTCAGCAACGTGTATACGGCGTCGCGATCGATTTCGGCAGGTGGCATGCTGCGCGCCGGCGCGCTGCGCTTCTACGCCGGGTACCAGCATCTGAGCGCGCCGGACGCGTCGAACACCGGCTATTTCGGCAGTGCGGCACCCACCGCGTTGCCGGCCGGTACGTCACTGCCGACCGCCGTCGATCACGTTTGGCTCGGCTCTACGTGGCAGATAAACCCCGCGACAACGCTGACAGGCGCCGTCTACCACGCGAACGCAAACCGAGGCAATGGCAACGCGACGCTGTTCACGTTGGCTGGCACCTATAGCCTGTCCAAGCGCACATTGCTCTACTCGGAACTCGGCTACGTGCGCAACAGCGCAACATCCAACCTCGGGCTGAACAGCGGTGCGTATGGTGCAAACCTCGCCGACGATCCGCAGTCCGGCAACGCATCGAGCAGCAACCCACGCTATGGGCATAGTCAGTTTGGCGCATTCGCGGGAGTTGCGGTGCGGTTCTAATGACCCCGACCTCCGCGGCCACCAACATCAACCCGCGGAGGTCCGATTTCGTGAAAATCGACCCACCAGCCCGTCGTGCAGAAGAGTATGAGTATGGAACGCGATTGTTGTAGTACTACTCAAGCGTAGAAGACATCTACGAACAGCCATAAGCGAGACTTACCGGCGATGTACGAGCCCAAAATCTCCTAAGACCGGCTACGAAAATTGAGACGGTGGTGGTCGGGATGTCCACGCATCCTGAAGGCAAAGCGACGTGTACCTCGCCTTGACCACGCACTCGCATGTTGCGACGTTGGTGTAATTTGACACGCCCAGTTCATGTGCTAACACGGCACGCAACGATTCGCAGCCCAGTATAGAAGCGCCCATTAAATAGGAAAAATCGATTCTATTGATCTTATGCATAAGCACGTGTGACACGTCGCCGAAAGTGCCGGATCGATGTCCTGTACCTGTCACTTTAGATTTCCCCGTGGGAAGCGCTTCATCGCAAAAGAAGCGACATGCTGTCGTCTCTTTGCTCGAGTAAACCCATACCATGCGCCGCAGTGGGATCCACTACCTCTCCGAACGGTGCACTTGGCAGAGCAAAGTCAGTTGCTCGAAAGGAAAAGCCTCTGCTTCCGGCCGCGCAAGAACGCTCCTGCCTTCGTCGTCGCGCGCCCTACCGTGCAACGTTTGTTCCGCACCGAGCCGCCCCCCAATGCAAATCCATCCGGCTCCAACGCGGTCCGGCGAGTACCGCTCCCTTGCCATACCAGATCGACCTACGCCGATGTTGCGACGCCAGCAAGCGTAAACACCAACCTCCGTCTCCTCTTCAGGCCATTGCATTTTACGCACATTTGTTAGAATATGCACAAAATATAATAACGTGCGTTACAACGACGTTGTGCCCGCTAACGGGCCAACGAAGACAATCGCTTCTGGAGGAGGAGATGGTGAAGAAAGGCATCATGACCGCGGCGATCGCCGCCGCGGCCGGCGCAGGCGCTGTACCGGGCGCCTACGCGCAAAGCAGCGTGACGCTCTGGGGTCTACTTGATGCAGGCGTCTCGTACATCAGCAATACAGGCGGCCATTCGGCCTGGCGGCTCGATGATGGGATCGCGCTGCCCAATCTGCTGGGTTTCCAAGGCACCGAAGACCTGGGCAACGGCACGCGCGCGATCTTTCAGTTGACCACGCAATTCACGCTGCAAGGCAATCTCGTCGCGCAGAAAAGCAACGGCAGCGGATCAGGAACCGGGCTATTCGCCCGCAATGCATGGGTGGGCCTCGACAACACCCGATACGGGAAGCTCACGCTCGGCCGACAATACGATTTCATGGTCGACACGCTCTTCTTCGGCGTCGGTGCGGACATCGCGATGTATGCAGGCGGCTTCTACCAGTTTCGCGACGGTCCGTTCGCCAAGCTGGGCATCCCTGATTCCCCACCCAACGAGGCATTCGATTTCGATCGCATGAATGGGGACACGCCGTTGAACAATGCAGTCAAATACACCAGCCCACTCCTGGGCGGCGTCCGTTTTGGGGGCATGTATGCGTTCGGGGGAACGGCCGGGAACTTCCGCCAGAACAGCGCTGAGAGCTTCGGCGCGAGCTACAGCGCCGGGCCTTTCGCGTTCGGCGCAGCCTACACGGATGTTCGCTACGCGTCGCTCGGCGGCGACAGCATCCGCAACTATGGCGTCGGTGCGAAATATCAAGACGACAAGCTCCTGCTCACCGCCCTATTCACCAATACACGAAACACGCAGAATGGCGCCGCAGTGAACGCGGCCGAAGCAGGGGCGCTTTACCAAGTGACGCCGGCATTCTCGACGAGTCTCGCGTACACGTACATGTGGGGCAACGCCACGGTCGATCATAACCATGCCCATCAGCTCGATACGGTCGCCAAGTATCATTTATCCAAGCGGACGGCAGTTTACGCGCAAGCGGTGTATCAGCTGACCAACGCGGGAGCAAATGCGGCAATCAACGGCACGTTCGGCCCGTCGAGCGGCCGCTCACAGTTCATCGGCCGGATCGGGCTGCAAACGAAGTTCTGACGAAACGAGACCGGCAGCGCAATGCACTGCCGGTCTCATGATTGAGAAACGCCGACACTTCGGCCGGTTTACGTTATTGAACGGTGGCCAACTGTCGCTCGAGCGCCCCCGCGACGCGAGTCAACGTGCCCTCGATGTGCTTACGAAGCAACCGCGCCGCCTTCTCCTTATCCCGGTCAAGCGCCGCTTTCATCAGCGCTTCGTGCTCGTTGCTTTTGTGCCGCTCTTCGGTTCGGTGCAGCGCGGAATAGCGACGGTAGCGCTCCGCGCGATCGAAGAGCGATGCGACCATGCTCGACAGCAGCGGGCTCGGCGTCGCCGACAGCAGTGCCATATGAAACGCGCGATGTCGCTCTGACCAGTCGTCATCCAGCGCCACTGGCCCCGGGCCTAGACGCTTCTCGGCAAGACTCAGCCGGTGAAACGCCGTCAGCACCGCGACCTCCCAGTCATCGTCGCCATGCTCGATCGAGTCTGTCAGTGCCTCGCTCTCAAGCAACACGCGAATGCGCGTAATGTCCTTGAAATCATCGACGCTCAACGGGGCAACCCAGAAGCCGCGGTTCTCCGTCGCCTGCACGATGCCGTCCTGCGCCAACCGGTTCAGCGCTTCACGAATCGGCGAGCTGCTCAGCCCGTATGTCTTAGAGAGGCTTTCGACTTTCAGTCGGGTGCCGGGCGCGAGTTCGCAGCGGATGATGGATGTCTTCATCCGGGCGAATACAACGTCAATGAGCGGAGCACCGTTCGAAGCGGGCGTCGAGTCCATGGCGTGAGGCGTACAGCAAAGGGTAATGTGAGGATTTTATGCGCAAAATATCAATGTGTGCAAGATTCTCCGCTCCTTGACGCCCACGCAAAAAGGCGCGAGGCTTGCAACCGCCTCGCGCCTTTCCGGTGTCTCAGACGCTTATATGCAAGTGGCGAGCGTCTGGCTTTCCTGAGGCGTGCCAGATGACAGCGCGGCGGCGAGTTCCTGTACCAGCTTGGCTGCGTCCTCGGGCCTCCGGCACGCACCGTAGACATAGTGATCGGGGCGCACAATCACGGCGCAGCAGTCGTGCCGCCTCATCCACGCGAGCAGTACGCCGCTGACATCCTGGTACGCATGGGGCGACGCGTCGGCAGTGAGCTGCTCAGCACCGATCACGACGAGCCGAACGCCCGCGTCGCGCAGCGCGTCGCATTCGCGTGCGACCTGCGCGACGACAGTGGCGTCGGCGTCCGCCGCAATGACGACTCGGAACGTGGCCCCCGTCACCTCGTCGAGGAGGCCCTCACTCTCGTCCGTCTGCCGGACGCGTGGCTGCGGAAACAGTTGACCACGCGGCCCATAAGGCGATGCCAACAGGAATCCCGCGTTCAGCCCGGGAATCAACGATTGCCGGACAGTGCCCCGCGGATTGGCTGCGACCTCTTCGAGCAGGCGTTCGTCCCGCTCGCGCGCCGCGACCGGATCGCGTTCGCAGATCAGCTTACCAAGTCCCTTGGTTACGAGCGTGGTTTGTTTGACGTGCGGGAGTCGTTCGGCCTGGTAGGTGTCGAGCAGCGCGGGAGCAGCTGCACCCCGCTTCACGAGCGTGAGCTTCCAGACGAGGTTCGCCGCGTCGCGAATACCCTGGCACATACCTTGGGCCAGGAAAGGCGGCGTCATGTGCGCGGCGTCGCCGAGGAAGAACACCCGATCCGCACGCCAGCGTTCCAGCACCAGCGCATGGAAGCGATAGGACGACGCGCGCCAGATGTCGTACTCGTCGTCGCCGAGCCAGCGCGAAATCAGCTTGCGCACGAACGCCGGCTCCATCACCTCGGCTGGGGTCTCGCCCGGATTAATCATGAATTCCCAGCGGCGCACGCGGCCTGGCCCGACGACGAACGTGCACGGGCGTGCGATTTCGCAATACTGGACGTTTGTCGTTGGCAGATTGTCGCCGCACCCGTCCCTGAGCACGACATCGACCACCAGCCACGGCTCGTCGAAATCGAGATCCTCCATGCCGAGACCGAGCCCCGTGCGGATCGGACTCGTCCCGCCGTCGCACGCGAGCACGTAGTCGGATCGGTAGGTCTGCTGCTCGCCGGATGCGAGGCCGACCGTGACGGATGCGCCGTCTTGGCCTGACTGGACTGCCGTCACTTCCGCGCCAAGTTCGACCGTCACCGACGGGAAGCGCGCGAGGTTCTCGCGGAGCGTACCTTCGATCTGTGGCTGCATGAACACGTAGTTGGGCGCCCACCCGAGCTGAAACGGCGGCTCGGCCGCCCCGATGCGGCGAATCACGCGCGAATCCGTCGTGCGGTATTCGGATGGCCGGTAAGGCATCACATAGGGCGCGATCTGCTCGCCGATCCCCAGATTGCCGAAAATCCGCATGACCTCCTGGTCGAAGCCCATCGCACGCGGCTTGTCGTAGATGGTCAGGGATTTTTCCAGGACCAGCGTGCGCAGTCCGGCCTGCCCGGCCAGGTTGGCGGCGACCGCGCCGACCGGCCCAAAGCCGACAATAATCAAATCGAAATCCACGTCTCCTCCTCATTGAATGCTGCTCGCCTGGTCACCGCGCATGGCCGCGCGCCCGGCGATCGTGTCGACCATTTCGATCCGCGCCCGCTCAATCGAAGTATGCCTTCGTGTATGCGGTCTTGACCGTGGTGAAGAAATCCACCGCATACGTCCCCTGCTCGCGTGGCCCGAAGCTGGACGCCTTCGTCCCGCCGAACGGCACGTGGTAGTCGACGCCGGCGGTCGGCACGTTGACCATCACCATGCCGCTGCGAACGTGCCGTTTGAAATGCGTGGCATATTTGAGCGAAGTCGTGCAGATGCCAGCCGAGAGTCCGAATTCGCTGTCGTTGGCGACCGCGAGCGCTTCGTCGTAGCTGTCGACCGGTATTGCGCAGGCAACAGGTCCGAAAATCTCCTCGCGCGCGATGCGCATCTTCGGCGTCGCGTCCGTAAACAGTGCCGGCGCCAAGAAGTATCCTCGGGTGCTTCTGGCGACCGTTGTGCCGCCGCACGCGAGCGTCGCGCCTTCGCGCTTGCCGATTGCAATGTACTGCTCATCCTGCTGAAGCTGTGCCTCGTCGATCACGGGACCGATCTGGGTGTCCGGATCGAGCGCATGGCCAACGCGAAGCCGGCCAAGCGCCTCGGTCAGGCGCTCGACGAATCGCGGATAGATGCCCTTTTGCACGATGAAGCGAGATGAAGCCGTGCATCGTTGCCCCGTCGAGTAATACGCACCCTGAATCGCGCAATCAATCGCGACGTCAAGGTCAGCATCGTCGAGCACGACGAGCGGGTTCTTGCCCCCCATCTCGAGCTGCATCCGCTTGAACTGCCGCGCGCCCTGTTGCAGGAGCTGCCCGCCCGTGTCGACCGAACCGGTAAACGAGACCGCATCGACCTCCGGCGACGAAACGATCGCGTTGCCGACGATGCTGCCGCGTCCCATCACGAGATTAAACGTGCCCGCAGGAATGCCGCTACGGCCGATGATGTCCGCCAGCGCCCACGCGGAGCCTGGCACGAGATCGGCCGGCTTAAACACCACGCTGTTTCCATAGGCCAGCGCGGGCGCGATCTTCCAGGCCGGGATCGCGATCGGAAAATTCCATGGCGTGATGATGCCGACGACGCCGACCGGCTCGCGCGTCACTTCGACGTCGACGAGCGGGCGTACCGACGGCAGCCTCTCGCCGCCCGTGCGGACCGCTTCTCCGGCGAAGAACTTGAATATCTGGCCGGCGCGCGCCACCTCGGCGACGCCTTCAGCGAGGGGCTTGCCTTCTTCTCGCGCAAGCAGCGTGCCCAGCTCGGCCTGCCTGGCCAGCAATTCGGAACCGATTTGATCAAGCGCGGTCGCGCGCGCCTGGATGCCGCTGTTCCGCCATGCATGCTGGGCGTCACGTGCAGCATTGATGGCCGCGCGTGCCTGCTCGGCATCGGCCTGCGCATATTCTCCGACCACGTCATCAAGGTCGGACGGGTTGATGTTGCTGCGGGATGCCGAGCCGGCGCACCATGCACCGCCGATGAAATTGCCCTTCATGCCAGTGGTCTCCTGCCTGCGCCTCGTGATGTCCGTATGCGCTGCTGCCGCATCGCCCACACACGGAACCGGAATCGCGTGATGCCCGAATGTCGTCTGTTCATGCGTCGAACGCCACGCGTTGAGCGGCGATCCGCTCTCGCATTTCGCGAATCCAGGTCTCGCGCGACAGGAACCCGGGGCGACGCCGACACATCGCCTCCGTTCGTCTGAGGATTTCGTCGGCCGCCAGATCGAGATCGAGCGGCTCGCGGCACGGCTGCGCCGTGAAGAACGGGCTGTCGACATAGAGCTCGAGCGGGTTGCCTTCAGGATCCTTGAAGTAGATCGACCATGCATTGCCGTGGTCGACCTGCTCGATGCCCTGGACACCAGCACGCTTCGCGCGCTGGTAGTACGACCGCAGATCGGCCAGCGAATCCATCAGCAGCGACAGCTGGTTGACCGGGTTAAATGGCAGGTTCGTCGGCTTGCCGTCGAACAGCACCAGTTGATGGTGAATCTCGGGGTCCTGCGTCATGAAATACAGGTTATGGCCGGTCGATGCGACGCCCTTGTCGCTGACGACGAACCCCAACATCCTGCGGTAGTAGTCGACCATCCGCTCGAGGTCGGTGCAGAAGATCCCGCAGTGCGTGAATTGAATTCTCGGCAATGCCGCCATGACTGTCTCCTTGTTCGTTATGTCTATCGAATTTCGTTCAAGCCTCATCGGCGACAGGGTTCGACAAGGTGCCCACACCGGGAATCACCACATCGAACGTATCTCCCGGCTTCAGGAAGACCGGCGGCTGACGCTTGAAGCCGATCCCGCTCGGCGTGCCGGTTGCGAGGATATCGCCGGGTTGCCAGTCGAGTGCCTGCGACACGTAGGCAATCAGCGCCGGAATGTCGAACGCGAGGTCGGAGAGCTCGCCGGTCTGCATGCATTCGCCATTGAGCATCCCCTGGACGGACAGCGTGCGATAGTCGGGGATCTCGTCGGCAGTGACGAGCCACGGACCCAGTGAGCCGGTGCCTCGGAAGTTCTTCCCCATCCCGTACTGGTGCGTATGGAATTGCCAGTCGCGCACGCTTGCGTCGTTGAAGCAGGTGTAGCCCGCGACATGATCCATCGCATCCTCGGGCTTGATGTGCGCCCCGCCCTTGCCGATGACGACAGCCAGTTCGGCCTCGAAGTCGAAGTTGTCGGACACGGTCGGGCGGACCAGCGGCGCGCCGTGCGGCAACAGCGTTTCCGCATACCGATGAAAGATGACCGGATATTTCCCGACCGTGCGCCCCGCCTCGGCCGCATGCGCGACGTAGTTGATGCCAACGCAAATGACCTTGTTCGGGCGCGGGATGACGGGGTCGAGTTCGACCTGATCCAGCGTGAAGTCCGCGGCTGCGGCGGCAGCGAGCCGTCGCGCATCATCCAGCGCCGCCCGGTTCGAAACCAGCGTCGCGAGGTCGGCGACGCCGGTGAGACGCGATGCCAGGTCGACCACGCCACTCTCGTTCACGGCGCCAAATCCGCGCTTCCCAGCGCGGCGATATGAGATGAGCTTCATTGACTTTCTCCTATTGGGCACAAAACATGTTTTTGTGCATATTACACGGAGGCGGATATAATGCAAGCGCAGGTGTACGGCACCGCGCCGTGCACGTAGCAGATCCGAACCACTTCATTGGAGCATCAGGATGTCGCTAGTCAACGTAAGAAAGGTCAAGCTGGATCTGGAAGAGGTCTGGCACGAAGGCGGGGAGCGGCTGGGCGAGCCCCTGCTGGTCGGCGTGGCAACCGCGATCGTCGCAAACCCTTATGCAGGGCGGTACGAACCCAACTTGCTGCCCTTCATGCAGGCGTTGCGCGAGTTGGGAGCCGATCTTTCGTCACGTCTGGCGGCGCAGCTCGGAGGGATTTCCAAGGTGGAGGCGTACGGCAAGGGCGCGATCGTGGGCGAAGATGGCGAGCTTGAGCATGGCGCCGTCTGGCACGAGGCAGGCGGCTGGGCGATGCGCGAGACGCTGGGCGACCCCAAGGCAATTGTCCCGTCCACCAAGACTATCGGCGGCGTCGGCACGCGATTGATGGTTCCGCTGGGGCACATTCAGGCGTCGTACGTCCGGAGCCACTTTGGAACGTGCGAAGTGACCGTCTGGGACGGCCCGCGGCGCAACGAGATTGCGTTTGCACTGGCGATGGCAACGGGCGGACGCGTCCATGCGCGGCTTGGCGGACTGGCGGCATCCGACATCACTGGACTTGACGGTTTGCGATAGGTCAACGCAAAAAATTATTTTTATGCACAAAAATTGATATCATGCATTTAACGGACGACCTGCGACAACGCGGGCGTCCGGCTCGGTAACCGAAGCATGGACACGTGAGCATGTCGCGCAGACGCAGCCGCCAGATTCGGTTACTGCAATACTGACAAACAGGAGACAAACATGACGAAGATGATGCGGGCAGCACGGATGCACGACGTCGGCCAGCCGATGGTGATTGAGCAGATTCCGGTTCCGTCGCCGCGACCGACCGATGTACTGGTCAAGGTCAAGGCGTGCGGCATCGTGCCGAACCTCGGCAACGTGTTGAGCAACTGGCAGAAATGGTTTCCCCACCTCCCGCTGCCGAAGCTGCCGGCAATCTTCGGTCTCGACGCGACCGGGGTCATCGAAGAGGTCGGCAGCCAGGTCCATGCATTCAGTGCGGGCGATCGCGTCTACGTGAATCCGGCCCGCTACTGTGGCGGTTGCCGAGCCTGCCGGTCCGGCGACACGACGGCATGTCCGTACTACACGTTCAACGGATACTTCGGATTCAGCGAGCGTTCCCAGGCAATTTTCGACGACTACCCGTACGGCGGCCTGTGCGAGTACATGACCGCGCCGCAATACAGCCTCGTGAAGATTCCCGACAACCTGAGCCACGAGACCGCGGCGCGCTTCGGTTATCTGGGCACAGCCTATCGCGCGCTGAAGAAGGCGGAGGTCGGGCCGAGCAGCGTCATCCTCGTGAGCGGCATCAGCGGAACGCTCGGCCTCGGCGTCGCGCTGTTCGGTCTCGCGATGGGTGCGAAAAAGATTCTCGGCACGGCCCGCAATCGGGAACTGCTGCAGCGCGTGAAGGCAATCGCGCCGGACCGCATCGAAGTCATGTCGCTGGATGACGGGTCGGTCGCTGAGTGGGCCACGCGCGTGACGCACGGCGCCGGCGTGGACGCGGTCATCGACGCGCTTGGACCGGGCGCACCACAGCAGACACTGCGCGACACGCTGAAGACGCTGCGGCGTGGCGGCCATCTCGTCAACATCGGCGCCGTAGCGGGCGAAGTCCCGATCAACCTGCACTACATGATGGACAATGACCAGAAGCTGAGCGGTTCCGCGTGGTTTACCGCCGGACAAGGGCAGGAAATGGCCGACATGGTCGAATCGGGTGTGGTGGATCTGTCGGTATTCGAGCATTGCAAGTTCAAGCTCGAGGATATCAACACCGCGCTCGGCGGTATTGAGAACCGCAACGGCGGCTTCAGCAATTACGTGATTTGCCCCTGAACCGGACGAAGGCGCTCGACCGAAGTAACCAGGGCCGAGCGCCTGTGGCATCCACTGGCTAGCAGCGAGCACCTTCATGCATATCCGACGCGTGGTAACCGGCCGTGCCCCCGATGGCCGTTCCGTAGTGCTTTCCGATGGTGCGACGCCTCGCACCGTCGCGTTTCAGTCGATTCCCGGCCATGCGTTCGCGCAGGTCTGGACAACGCCGCCCCTCCCCGTTCTGTCTGCATCATCCGCCGATCCCACCAACAGGCAGACTGGCCTGCTTCCGCCGACCGGCGGAACGAGTCTTCTGATCGTCGTCTTTCCGCCCGACAGCACGATGTCGGCGCCCGGATTCGATCCGGCCGCGGCGGGCGCCGAGTGCGTCGCGCGCATGCCGGATCTCGCGCAGACGTTCGAGCCCGATTGTCCAGGCATGCACGCAACCGACACCGTCGACTACGCGATCGTCCTGTCAGGCGAGATCTGGCTCGAGGTCGACGACGGACAGGAAACACTGCTGCGTCCGACGGATGTCGTCGTGCAGCAGGGTACGCGTCACGCGTGGCGCAACAAGGGCGATGCGCCATCGACGGTCGCGTTTTTCATGGTTGGGGCAACGCGTCCCTAGGCTGGTCAGGCCATCCAAACTCGAACGAATCAGGAGCAAGCATCGATGAGCGAATCGCTCGATATCCATGCGCAACAGCGCTTATTCACGGAGGCGCGCAGTCAAAATGCATGGCTGCCGAGTCCGGTGTCCGACGAGCTATTGCGCGAGTTGTACGAACTGACCCGGTGGGGGCCAACAAGCATGAACTGCTCGCCAATGCGCGTCGCCTTCGTCCGTTCGCCCGAGGCGCGCGAGCAGTTGCTGTCGGCCGTATCACCCGGCAATCTCCAGAAAGTCCGCACGGCCCCGGTCGTCGCGATCGTCGCATACGACACGCGCTTCTATGAGCAGCTTCCGAAGCTGTTTCCCCATCGCCCCGATGCAGGCGACATCTTCCGGCAACAGCCCGAGCTCGCCGAAGACACGTGCTTTCGGAACGGCTCGTTGCAAGGTGGCTACTTCATCCTCGCGGCGCGTGCACTCGGTCTCGATTGCGGACCGTTGTCGGGCTTCAACGCTGCACTGGTAAACTCGCTCTTTTTCGAAGGCACAACGGTACGTGCGAACTTCCTGTGCTGTCTCGGCTATGGTGATCCGGTCGGACTGTTTCCCCGTAGCCCTCGCCTGAGTTTCGACGAAGCGTGCACGGTGCTTTGACGGCAGCGGATCGCGCCCATCGGTCAAAATGGCCATGTGCCAGCGGAACGCCTTTCGCCCGCGCGCTTACGGGAGTGAACCAGATCAGCGCGCGCTCGTCGAAGTTCCGGATGCCTGCTTCACACTCGGCGGCGATGCCTGATACTGCGCCGCCTGAGCGGCAATCCATGTGCGGAAGGTGGCCAGCACCGCATGGTCAGCCTTCGCTTCCGGATAGATCAGGTAATACGTGTTGTTGCTCAGGTGTTCATACCGCCCTACCTGAACGAGGATGCCTCGCTCGAGTTCATCCTCAATCAGCAGACGCGGAATCAATGAAATACCGAGACCACGCGCGGCCGCTTCGGCCAACATCGAAAACAGTTCGAAGCGCGGGCCGGACACATCGCCCTCCACTTCCAGCCCCTGCGCGGCGAACCAGTCGCGCCATGCGTACGGACGCGTGCTTTGCTGCAGCAGCCGATAACGTCGCCAATCCGGCCGAATCAGTGCTGCCCGCGATTCAATCAATTTCGGGCTCGCGACGGCAACCAGACTTTCTCGCATGAGCGGCACCCCCTCCGTGCCCGGCCACTGCGACGATCCGGCATGAATCGCCGCGGCGAATGGTGTGTCGTCGAATAGAAACGGACGCGTTCTCGCCGTAAGGTTCACCGTGATATCCGGATATTCCGCGACGAACGCCGGCAAGCGCGGCAGAAGCCATTTGGTCGCAAAGGTGGGCACAACCGCCAGTTCAAGGGTGCCGCCTTGTCCGCCGTTGGCCATCACCTCGAGTGCATCGCATTCGATGTCATCGAGCCGCGACGCGACACGCCGGCTATAAGCTGCACCCGCGTCCGTCAGCGCGACACCGCGCCGCGTGCGACGGAACAGCTTCACGCCGAGAAGCTCTTCGAGCGAGCCGATTTGCCGGCATATCGCACTTTGCGTGACAGCGAGTTCGTCTGCCGCCTTCGTAAAGCTCTGATGCCGAGCGGCGGATTCGAACGCAGTCAAACCCGTGGTGGACGGAATCTTGCGGCGCATGGTGGCGGCCATCCGTACGTAACATGACGAATTGAGATTTTCGCACATATGCGTGCATACAAATCGTTTGTTTAAGCGTGACTTCCCGGATAGATTTGCTTGAAGACATCTCTTACGGTGACCAACAAATGACCAATCAGCACAATTCAGCAGCATTCCACTGGAACGATCCTTTGCTCCTGGAGCATCAGTTGACCGAAGACGAGCGCATGGTGCGCGATTCTGCGCAAGCCTATTGCCAGGAGCAGCTCGCGCCGCGCGTGCTCGACGCGTTTCGACGCGAGCACACCGATCCCGCGGTGTTTCGTGAAATGGGCGCGCTCGGCCTGCTCGGCGTGACAATTCCTGAATCGTACGGCGGCGGCGGGAGCAGCTATGTGTGCTACGGCCTGATTGCGCGGGAAGTCGAGCGCGTCGATTCCGGCTATCGCTCGATGATGAGCGTCCAGTCGTCACTCGTGATGGTGCCGATCCATGCGTTCGGCACCGAGGCGACAAAACAGCGCTATCTGCCGAAACTCGCAACCGGAGAATTGATAGGTTGCTTCGGATTGACCGAGCCGAATCACGGCTCCGATCCGGGAAGCATGACGACGCGCGCGAAGAAGGTCGCTGGCGGCTATCGTCTGACTGGCAGCAAGATGTGGATCACCAACAGCCCGATTGCGGATGTGTTCGTCGTATGGGCAAAAGATGACGAAGGCGCGATTCGCGGGTTCGTGCTCGAAAAAGGCTGGACGGGGCTGTCAGCCCCCGCGATTCACGGCAAGGTCGGCCTGCGTGCGTCCATCACGGGCGAGATCGTGATGGACGACGTCTTCTGCCCGGAAGAATACGCGTTTCCGGACATCCGCGGGTTGAAGGGCCCGTTCACGTGCCTGAACAGCGCGCGTTACGGCATCGCCTGGGGTGCGCTCGGCGCCGCCGAGGACTGCTGGCATCGCGCCCGGCAGTATGTCCTCGACCGCAGTCAGTTCGGTAAGCCGCTTGCCGCGAACCAGTTGATTCAGAAGAAGCTGGCCGACATGCAGACCGAGATTACGCTTGGGTTGCAGGGATGCCTCCGGCTTGGCCGCATGAAAGACGAAGGAACGGCGGCCGTCGAAATCACGTCGCTCATGAAGCGCAATTCCTGCGGCAAGGCACTGGAGATCGCTCGCGTCGCGCGGGACATGCTCGGCGGAAACGGCATCAGTGACGAGTTCGGCATCGCCCGGCATCTCGTGAATCTCGAGGTCGTCAACACGTACGAAGGGACGCACGACGTTCACGCGCTTATCCTTGGGCGCGCCATCACCGGTATCGCGGCGTTCTGAACTGCCATGGAAACGACATTCGAACACGGCGCGCTTGCGGGTCTGCGCGTACTCGATCTCTCCCGCGTACTGGCGGGTCCCTGGGCTGGTCAACTACTGGCCGATCTCGGGGCAGACGTCGTCAAGGTCGAACGACCCGGCACCGGCGACGACACACGTGCCTGGGGACCGCCATGGCTGCAGGACGAAGACGGAGCAGCCACGAGCGAATCAGCCTACTACCTGAGCGCCAACCGGAACAAGCGCTCGGTGACCGTCGATCTCGGCCGGCCGGAAGGCCAGACGCTCGTCAGGCAGTTGGCAGCCAAGGCGGACGTTGTACTTGAAAACTTCAAGGTAGGCGGACTGGCGCAGTATGGGCTCGACTACGCCAGTCTCAAGGCAGTTAATCCCGGTATCGTGTACTGCTCGATTACAGGCTTCGGACAGACAGGGCCGTATGCGTCGCGTGCTGGCTATGACTTCCTCATCCAGGGCATGGGCGGGCTGATGAGTCTAACCGGTCGTCCCGATGGCACCGCCGGCGAAGGTCCAGTCAAGGTCGGAGTCGCACTTACGGACGTCATGACCGGGCTATACGCAGCAGTCGCCGTGCTTGCAGCCCTCTCGCACCGAGACCGAACCGGCAGCGGGCAGCACATCGACCTCGCACTGCTCGACGTACAGATCGCGAGCCTCGCGAATCAAGCCGCCAACTACCTCGTTGGAGGTGTCGTGCCACAACGCATGGGCAACGCGCATCCCAACATCGTCCCATACCAGGACTTCCCGACTGCTGACGGATATATGATCATTGCAGTCGGTAACGACAGACAGTTCGCGAGCCTCAGTGCCGCGTTGGGCCGAGCGCAGTGGTCGAGCGACCCGCGTTTCGCGACGAATCCGCAACGGGTCGCACACCGCGACGCGTTGATTGCGATGATTCGAGACGTTACAGTCACGCGCTCGACCGATGAATGGGTCTCCGCGATGGAAACCGCCGGCGTGCCTTGCGGGCCGATCAACAGCCTTGACAAGGTATTCGCCGATGCACATGTCAAGACACGTGGATTGCAGGTTGACCTCGCTCACCCTCTCTCAGGCACAGTCCCGTCAGTGGCCAATCCCATTCGCCTCTCCGAGACGCCTGTCCAGTATCGGCAAGCCCCACCGATATTGGGTGAGCACACTCATGAAGTACTCGACACGTGGCTCAAGCTAGGCAAGCAGGAAATTGCCTCATTACGCCGCGAACATATCGTCTGATGAGAGGAAAATATATGGAGGCGTCGAAGGTAGCCAATCACATAGGCTCTCAGGATCCCGCTGACACGCACCGGGCGCGCACGGACGCGGCGACGGCCGTCAACGCCGAAGACGCGTCAGTCTGGCGCTGGTTCGCCGCGCTGTTGGAAGAACGGCGCATCCGCTGGCGCTTCGCTTTCAACAACTGGCTTGTCCATGTCGACAGGAAACATGTTGCGACGGAGCCGACCTTCTACGAAGCAATCCGAGCCGCGAGAACCGAAGCCGACGAGTTGGGACTCGGTCTCTTGTAGGCGCAGAATACGCTCGCAGACTAATTCAGCCTCCGAAAACGTCAGATAACGATCCGTAGTACGGTGCCTTCACGTCGCTCGCTGCGCAATCGTTCTCTTGGGCGAGCTGGCGTCACACGTAGCGGACAACGACTTGCGATGCGAGCGCCGAGTCACAATGCCCGCACGCCGCGGGCATGCGATATTCATCAGTCTCTACTCCGTCATGACGGCCATCGGCACCCGTAGCGCATCCGGGCTAGCTGCTCGGCTGCCTGTCTGAGTAGTACGGGCGCGAATTGAATCGCACTTTCAAGCGTTATAGGCCCATAAGCTGGCGAAAAGCACCCAGCAAAATGTTCGGTCAGTGCCGGTAAGGATTCTGGGTCGAGCGAACCGGACAGCAGCGTCGCAGGCACATTCGCAGCACGTGCGAACTGAGCCGCGACAAACGGAGCCTTCCCGCTCAAAGTCTGCCGGTCCGAACGCCCCTCACCGGTGATCAACCACTCGGCGTTTTCCAGCGCCGCCGGTAGTCCAATTTCGCGCGCGACGATTTCGGCCCCCGATTCGAGACGGCCGCCCATCATCAGCAATGCAAAGCCGAGTCCACCCGCGGCGCCTGCTCCCCGCGCGTTCCGCTGTGAGCTGCCCAACGCCGACTCTACAAGATCGGCAAAATGCGCAAGTGCGAAATCGTGGTCCTGTATCCGGTCCACCAATATCCCCTTTTGCCGACCAAATACCGCCGTTGCACCGCGCTCCCCAACGAGAGGGTTGTCGACATCGGACATTCCAATGATCGTGGTCTCCTTGAGACGCTCGTCTAGATTGGACAAGTCGGCATATTTGATTTTCGAGAGCGTATTCAGGGTCGGTTCGACGGCGCCTCCATTCTGGTCGAGCAGCGTCATTCCGAGTGCAGCAAGCATTCCAGCGCCGCCGTCGTTCGTACTGGTTCCGCCAAGTGCGATGAATATTCGCCGAATCCCCAGATCAAGGCAGGCGCGAATTGCCTCACCGACACCATAGGTCGTCCGCTCCTCAACGCCGATCGCGGTTCCCACCGGGTCCGTGAGTCCGACAATCGCCGCAGTTTCGATGACTGCACTACCATCCAGCGTAATACCGATGTCAATCGCTTGTTCATGACCACAAGCGCCCCTCACAGTATGTGTGATGCGCCGCCCTCCTCCATTGATCATCGCGTCGAGCGTCCCTTCTCCACCATCCGCCATTGAACATAGCCTCACAACGGCATGCGGAAGTGCCTCCAGAATCCCGCCGGTGATCGCTCGTGCGACCTCACTGGCAGAAAGGGATCCCTTGAACGAATCCGGCGCAACGACAATTACAGGCGCCAATGAAATGTCCAACATTCAAGATTTCCTTTGCTGTTATGGTGATCATCAAGCTTCGCAGAGTACGCTGCTGAACGCGGAACGTCACGTCGGTGTGATTTGGTGCTCGGCTCATTCGGCATTCGATTCGGCAAACCACTAAGTACACTGGTTCGATCTGCATCCAGCCAGAGCACTCGATTGAGTTTTCCTCAAGCGAAGCGCGGCGCCCGCTTCTCGACAAACGCCGCCTTGCCCTCGATCGCGTCGTCGGAAAGGCCGAGCGGCACCGTAATTTCCTCTTCCATCACCAGACCCGCGTAATAGCCGTTCCGCAACCCGGACGATACGCAACGACGTGACGCAGAAACCGCCCTTGGAGAAACCGCGGCGATCTCGCGAGCGACGTCGATTGCCCTCCGCTCCAGTTCCTCGTCAGCGACGAGTTCCTCGATTAACCCTATTCGATAAGCTTCCCGCGCATCGATCGGTTGCCCTGTCAGCATTAACTTGAGTGCATGTCCTCGCCCAACCTGAAGCGGGAGACGCTGTGTTCCACTCGAACTTGCCATCGCGCCCAACTTCACTTCCGGAAATCCGAACGTCGCGCTCCGCCCTGCAATGCGAAAATCGCATGCCAGCGCCATCACGAGACCGCCTCCTAACGTGTGACCATTGCAGGCCGCTATGACAGGGACTGGTCCTCGCTCGATCATCTCGGCGAGGTTGGTCTCGACTACCCGTGCGGAATCAATCCATTCAGCAGTCGCCTCGAACTCCTTGATGTTCGAGCCTACCGAAAACCCTTTGCCTCGACCCGTCAAGACAACGCACCGTGCATCGTGCTTCGACGCGACAGTCTCCAGAAATGACGTAAGCTCGCGACGAGCCGCGACTGTGAAGACCCCCAATGGTTCTGCCAGGATTCGAATCAGGACGACACCTGGCGCCGCGATGGTCGCCTCAAAAGAGGCGTTACTGATGAGAGTCGTAGCCATATCAGCACTCACTTCTGAAGTGCGAGATTGAGGCCGAACGGCTCCGGCATGAAAAGATGTGGGTCCATCATTTTGACGTCATCCGCCACTTTGAGCGGTATCCCCGATCGCGCCAAAACATCCTTTTCAAGATCGATGCCGGGTGCCACCTCGACGATCGTAAGCACGCCATTGATCAGCTTCAAAACGCAACGCTCCGTCACGTAGGTGATGTTCTGGCCGCGTTCGGTTGCCCCACGCCCATTGAACGTGACGTGGCCGACCTTCGGCACGAATTTTGAAATCTTTCCTTCCTGCAGAATCTGCAAGACGCCGTCCTTGGCGACAACCTGAAGCCCCCCGGCGGTGAAATAACCACTAAAGACGATTTTTCGCGCTCGCGCGGTGATGTCGATGAACCCACCGCAGCCTGCCGTCAGGTAGGGTCGTGCGGGCAAACGCGATACGTTGACACTGCCGTCCGAATCGACCTCGAGAAACGACAAGAGCGAGCAATCGAAACCACCGCCCTGAAAGTAAGTGAATTGCTGCGGGGTGGGAAAGATGGCCTGCGCATTCGCGGCGCAACCAAAAGGAAATCCGGTAAGGGGAACGCCACCGACAGCGCCCTGCTCGATTACCCAAGTAACCGACTCAGCCTGTCCTTCTTCAATCAGAATCTTCGGGACGAGGGCCGATATGCCGAAGCCGAGGTTCACGGCATAATCCTCGACGAGTTCCATTGCCGCTCGCCTTGCAATGACTTTGTCAACATTGAATGGCTCAGGTTCAAACGAGGAAATCGGTCGACGAACCTCACCACTAATAGCCGGATCGTAGGAAATCTCCGTCGCCTGCGCTTGTTGCGGGTCGACAACGATGAAGTCCACCAACGTGGAGGGGATGTGAACGCGATGAGCCGGGATTGAACCAGCTGCCGTGATCCGTTTGACCTGACAGATGACGATTCCACCGGAATTGCGCGCCGCAAGTGCAAGGTCCACCATACCGAGCACAGCGCCTTCGTGCTCCATTGATACGTTGCCACGCTCGTCAGCCGTCGTTCCTCGGATGATGGCGACCTGCGGATACAGGTTCGGGAAGTGAAGCCAGTGTTCTCCACCGAACTCAACAAGATTGACCACATCGCCGCGACGCTCAGCGGCCTCATTCATCTTGCCGCCAAGCTGGCGAGGATCGACGAAAGTATCCAGACCGACCTTGGTCAAAACGCCAGCACGCTTGGCCGCTGCGTCGCGTGCCATGTCGTACATGACGCCAGACGGAAGATTGTATGCGGCCAGCTCGTTGCGACCGATCATTTCCCAGATTGCAGGGGACGGACGGGACGAAGGGCCGCTCGGGTACGAGCCAGCGAGAATCGTGTTGATGAGTCCGGGTTTGGCCAGATGGTCAATGCCCTTGATGCCATACATATCGCCCGCAGCAATAGGCGAGAAAACCGTGAGGTTCTGCGGACTTCCTTCTGCGCAGAAGCGCTCTCCGATTGCCTTGAGTGTTAGGTCCGGGCAGTTCAAACCAGCGGACGAACCAATCGCGATGACGGCATTATCGGGAACCAGCATTGCAGCTTCCGCAGCCGTGATGATTTTCATTTTCACTGTCAAATATGAACGTGTCCCCAGTTTGCGCAGC
Source organism: Burkholderia sp. SCN-KJ (assembly GCF_024656005.1). Lineage (NCBI taxonomy): Bacteria > Pseudomonadati > Pseudomonadota > Betaproteobacteria > Burkholderiales > Burkholderiaceae > Burkholderia > Burkholderia sp. SCN-KJ. Next base: position 12,336 of record NZ_JANKOG010000009.1, on the reverse strand, counting down.
AGATCCGGGTGTCTCAAGATGACGATTGCCTCACTCGGAAGAGCTCAATCAAGTTTGGACTATTGCACAGCTCGATGTGGCTGGAACCTAACCCGAATGTCACGCAACCTTTCGACGTTCAACCTGTGTTGATGGTTAGTGTTCTGCTGAAACCGCTATGGCCAATTGATCACTCGCTCTACACTATCGCCTTTCGAAGCCAAGACTAACGTCTCCGAAAGGCGCCTTACGTTCAAAGTAACCAGCATTAGCCGTGAGCGGTCGGCGAAAGCTGCGCGATATCGACGGGCTCACTCGAGGCACGGATGACGCGCATCGCGACCCATGCGACCAAGTAGGCCAAACCACAGACAACGAAGAGCATGTTGTAGCCGACGTTGATGTGACCGAGCATCTTGAAGTGGTCAAGCACCGACCCTACGGCCAACGGGAAAAGTGTCGCGCCAAGCGCTCCGGCCAGACCACCGATGCCGACCACCGAGCCAACCGCGGCCTTGGGGAACATGTCCGATGCCGTCGTAAAGAGATTGGCGGACCACGCTTGATGTGAGGCGGCAGCCAAGCTCAGAAGACCGACCATCGCCCACATATTGTCGATCCACGGAGAAAACGCAATCGGCGTCACAAGAAACGCGAACACAAGCATCGTTGTTTGTCGCGCCTTCGTCACCGACCAGCCGCGTTGAATCAGCTTCGACGACACCCAACCGCCGCCCACGCTACCGATCGACGTTGACACATACACGACCACCAGAGGAAGGCCGAGGTTCTTGAGGTCGAGGTTGAAGCGCGAATTGAAATACGACGGGAGCCAGAACAGCATGAACCACCAGATCGGGTCGGTCAAAAGCTTGCCGGCAAAAAATGCCCACGTCGGACGCAGCTTGAGCAACGTGAACCAGCTCACCTTTGGGGTCGCGACGGCGGGAGCCGAATCCTCGCTAATGTATGTGAGTTCTGCCTCGTTGACCTTCGCGTGCTTCGCTGGCACCTGATACATGAAGTACCAGAAGCCCAGCCAGATAAAGCCCGTCAGACCAGTGATAAAGAATGCAGCCTCCCAGCCATAGGTTGCGGCCAGCCAGGGAACTGTCGCCGGAGCGGCTACGGCACCAATGCTGGTACCCGACGTCAGGATACCGACCGCGAGTGCTTGCTCCTTACGGGGAAACCACTCCGACACGCTTTTCACAGCGCAGGGGAAGCTGCCCGATTCAGAGATGCCAAGCAGCGCGCGCATCACCCCAAAGCCCAGCGTGCTGCGCACGAGAGCATGACCGCACGCGGCAATGCTCCACACCAACACGCATACGCCGTATCCGATCTTCACGCCGACCTTGTCGGCCATCTTGCCCGACAACAACATCCCGATTGCGTAGCAGGCCGTGAACACCATGACAATATAGCTGTACTGTGTCTCCGTCCAGTGGAAGGTCACGGCGAGCTCGGGCTTGAGCAGACCCAGTACCTGGCGGTCCAGGTAATTGATTGTGGTCGCGAAGAAGAGCAGCGCACAAATGCGCCACCGAATAGCAGAACGGTCCATGATCGACTCCTGTCTCCTTGATGTGCTTGGTCCGCTGATGCGGCTTATATAACTGCGTGGTGGGTTGATAATTAACGGAACGACGCGTGCCGTTTCTCGCGGAACGCGGCGACGCCCTCGATTGCATCGGGCGACGCCTTGCATACCGAGGCAGCAAGTTCGTGAGCGTATTCATGCTGGCCCGTCTCCATCATGCGAACGAGTCGCTTGCCAACCGACAGCGAGGTCCTTGATCGCTTGACGAGCGTCTCGCATACCGCATCGACGCGGCTGCGCAGCTGATCCACTTCGACGGCTTCGTTGATTACGCCCCACGCCGCGGCAGTTGTGGCCGAGATCGGTTCGCCGAGAAGGATCAGCTCACGCGTGCGCGTTGCGCCCACGAGTTCGGAAAGTCGGGCGCAACCCATCCAACCCGGGATGGCACCCACCGACGCTTCAGGAAAGCCAACCTTGGCTTGCGTGCTTGCGTAGCGGAGGTCGCAGGTCAGCGCAAGTTCGAATCCGCCACCAAGCGCGCTGGCAGAAAGAACAGCGATGGTTGGTTTGTCAAGTTCTGCGATTCTGCGAAACACTCGATTGCCTTCACGAATGAAGCGGGTTCCCATCTTCTGCGGATCGATGTCGCCCCACTCGTTGATATCCGCGCCGCTGCAAAAGAAGCGCGGACTGGCAGTTTCGATCTTCAGCACGCGGATTACATCGTTGCGCTCGACATCCTCAACCGCGCGTTCGATGTCATCCAGCATCTGCAGCGTCAGCGCGTTATGACGCGAAACGCGGTTGAGCGTAATGGTCGCGATGCTACCTTTCGCTTCGTAGACAATGTCAGCGTCAGACATGAAGAACCTCTTCTTCCTTAGAACGATTTGGGATGCCAATCAGTTTTAGTGAGCAGCGGCGGTTTCGAGAAGCCGTTCATCGATCAGCGGCGTGAACTCCATTCGCGAGAGCACGTCACGGTGCATATCGACGCCTTTCGCCACTTCAATGAGGCAGACGCCGAGCGCATCAAGCCTGAACACCGCGCGTTCAGTGATGTAAAAGACTTCTTTGCCGTCCAGACGCGCTTGCACGCCACTGAACGTGACATGCCGCACCTTCTTCACGGCTTTCGGCACCGACCCCGGCGAGAGAATTTCAAGCGTGTCGCCATTGCATTCGACGCGCAATCCCTTGGCCTCGAACGCACCGCAGAACACAAGCTTTTTCGCGCCCTGCGCTATATCCATGAAACCGCCCGGGCCGACGACTGTGGAACCGAGCTTCGATACGTTCACATTGCCCTCCTCATCGAATTCGCCCATGCCGAGGAAGGTCACGTCGATGCCCCCGCCGCTGTACCAGTCGAACTGGTCGACGCTCGGAACAATGGCGTCGGCGTTGCGTGCTGTCCCGAACATAGAGCCATCGAGCATGGAGCCACGATGAATGCCTTGTTCAACGGAACCCCAATACTCATCACCGCGCCCCTGCGAGGCCAAAACGGCCGGGATCGCGCCGGGGAAGCCGAAGCCGAAGTTCACGGATTGATTGGAGCCAAGCTCCCGCGCTGCGCGCTCGGCCACGATGAGGCGCATTCCATCGGGCATTTCGATGTCGGGCGTCTCGCCGAGTTGCTCGCCGCTCAACGTCGCGTCGTATTCACTGATCTGGCACTGACGTTGGGTCGGTGTCTCGACGGTAAAGTCGACCATGACGCCGGGCACTCGAACCAGTCGTGCGGGCACATGGGAACGGGGTCGCGATTTCACCTGCGCGATGACTTTGCCGCCGCTGTTGTGCGCGGCCAGCGCGACCGCGTAGATATCGAGATCTGCCGGTTCGTGGCGGGTCGAGAGATTACCGTGGTCGTCAGCACACGACGCCATGACGATCGAGAAGTCGATCTTGAGGGGCTTGTAGCGAAGGAATTCCTTGCCATCGATCTCAATCAACTCCACGAGATCTTCGGTGGTAACGTCGTTCAGTTTGCCGCCACCCAGACGCGGATCGACGAAGGTTCTCAGACCAACTCGGGTGATGACACCCGGTCGGCCCGCGCCGATTTCGCGGAATAAAGTCGCAATCACACCGCCCGGGAAGCTGTAACCCTCGATCTGACCGCTTTCGGCCAGCTTTTGCATTGCAGAGGACCAAACCCAGTGGCCACCGATCACGCGCTTGACCATGCCAGGGTGAGCGAATCGCCCAAGGCCACTGCCTTGACCGTCGCCCACGCCCAGTGCATGAACGACCGTCAGATTGCGCGGATGGCCGGTTTCGAGGAACCGCGCCTCGATTGCCGTGAGGATAGCGTCCGGCTCAAGCAGGCCGCCACCCGAGCCGGTGATTGCGATCGTCGCACCGTCAAAGATCGAAGCCGCAATGGCATCTGCATTGGTCCACTTGTTCACAACGCCTCCTGTGCTAATCTGCAAATTCCTTAGTACCGAACCGTATCGTTACTTACGACGCATGGTGGCACAGTGAAAAGCGACGTTCAAGGGCGGGTGAACCCGATATGGGGTTTACGATAGTCAGCCCGTGGCGCACCCTACTGACATTGCGATTGCCAGCGCGATCGGTTTGCAGTTACCGTTTAACTTTCGAAGTGGCCCACGAACATGCAAACGACACCTGTCGAAGAGAGCGGCGAAGTACACGCTGCAGCAAAGCCAACACGCGCCAAGCGTCTGCGTGACCCTGTTCAGACACAGGCAAAGATCCTGGCTGCAGCGAAAGCGGAATTTGCGAAGGTCGGCCTTGGCGGCGCTCGCATCGATTCCATCGCTGAGAAAGCGGGTGTAAACAAACGGATGATTTACGAGTACTTCAAGGGTAAGGAGGAGTTATTCCAAACCGTTCTCGAAGAAATGTGGACCGACATCCGGACCGAGGAACGAAAGCTCGCACTCGACCATCTGCCGCCGGTTGAGGCAATCCGCACTCTGATGACGTTCACTTGGGAGTATTACCTGAAGCACCCGGAGTTCATGTCGTTGGTGAACAGTGAGAACCTGCATCGCGCACGCCACGTCAAGAAGTCACGGCGCTTCATGGACTTGCATCGCGGGTTCATTGACATGCTGCAGCAGATTCTGGATCGCGGGGTTGCATCAGGCGACTTTCGGCCAGGGATCGACGCAAGTCAGCTGCATCTGACCTTGGCCGCCATCGGCTATTACTATCTGACGAATCGGTTCACTGGCGAAGTCATCTTCGGCTTCGATTTCGTCTCGAAGGAAGCCCTTCAGAAGCGCCTCGAATTCAACATCGAAACGGTGTTCAGCCTCCTGCGCCCCCGATAACCGCAGCGCCTGCTCCTTTCTTCGCCCTCACTACATCTCCCCCTCCACGTTCTGAATTTCGAAGGGTTTTCCGCCAATCTAGGGGAAAACCCTTTTTTGACAGGTCATCGTGCGAGGTATTAAATAACGAACTGGATCGTTACTTACGGTTGGCGCGATAAGGCGTGAAATCGTATGACGACATGTCAGAACAAGTCATGCAGGAGATGACACATGGAGCACCGCCAAGTCGCGCTGGTTACGGGCGCTCGTCGCGGCATCGGTCGAGCGATCGCGCTCGAGCTCGCTAATGCCGGCTTCGACATCGCGATTACAGATGTCGAAACATCGGATGAATTAGTCGCCACGTGCGCCGATATTGAGCACATCGGCGTCAAGTGCGTAGCACTGACATCGAACCTCGCAGATATCGCGCATCACGACGCGCTGTTTCAGGCGGTCGAGGATGCGATTGGCCCCGTCACCTGCCTGGTCAATAACGCCGGGGTGTCGGTCATGTCGCGCGGCGATCTTCTGGACGTCACACCCGAAAGCTATGACCGATGCCTCAATGTAAACACCCGAGGCACCTTCTTCTTGATGCAAGCATTCGGTCGGCGTGTCGCCAACGCACCGCAATCGAGCGTCAATCGTTCGATTATCACGATTACCTCGTCGAACGCAGTCGCAGCGTCGCCTCAACGCAGCGAATACTGCGTTTCGAAAGCCGGTCTGTCGATGGCAACCACCCTGTTCAGCTTGCGGCTTGCGGAACTGGGGGTCAGCGTCTTTGAAGTGCAGCCGGGCCTGATCGAAACGGAAATGACTGCGCCATCGAAGGCGCGCTACGACGCGCTCATGGAGAACGGGCTGACCGCCATCAAGCGATGGGGCAAGCCAAACGAAGTCGCACTTGCCGTGCGCACGCTGGCAACGGGCGGCCTGCCGTTCAGCGTTGGTCAAGCGATCCGCGTCGATGGCGGTCTTCTTGTTTCTAAATACTGACGTGGGGATTCAAGTCATGCAAATCAAGCTCCCAACTCTGGAAGGCACGCTCGTTGACTACCGTCTGACCGGCACGCCGCTGCAAGTCGTGAAGCCTGCGGCTCCTTTTAACCGCATCGCCTATTCTGCTGCACATGTGGTTGCCGATCCGAGGCGTAGCGGCGAACTCGGACAACCTTGCGCGATCGACTGGGACAGGACCATCGAATATCGGCGCTATCTCCTCGAGCAAGGTCTGGGCATTGCCGAGGCGATGGACACCGCACAACGCGGCATGGGCCTGTCCTGGGACTCGGCGAAAGAGTTAATCGTCCGCACGCTAAACGAAACGCGCGACATTCCCGGCGCGTTAATCGCATCCGGCTGCGGCACGGACCATCTGCCCGTGAACGATGCACGTACGTGCGACGACGTGATCAGGGCATACCTGACGCAAATCGAGAGCGTCCAGCGTGCGGGTGGTCAGATTATTCTGATGGCGAGCCGCGCCCTTGCGCGCGTGGCAAAGGATGCGAACGACTACATTCGTGTCTATCGGGAAGTTCTGTCCGCTTGCGACAAGCCGGTCATTCTCCACTGGCTCGGAGAGGCGTTCGATCCCGAGCTGGCGGGCTACTGGGGCCATTCCGACTTCGAAAGCTCGGCAAGGGTATGCCTCGAAGTTATCGCCGCGAATGAGTCAAAGGTCGACGGCATCAAGATTTCTCTGCTGGATGATGCGAAGGAGATCGCCTTCCGCCGGCGCCTTCCCGAGACCGTGAAGATGTACACCGGCGACGACTTCAACTATCCGAGTCTCATCGCCGGCGACAAGGTCGGCTATTCGCATGCACTGCTTGGCATCTTCGATGCGATCGCGCCTGCTGCGTCGCAGGCTCTGTCTGCGCTCGCCGCGAACGATCTGGCTCGCTATGACGATCTGCTTGCACCGACCGTCCCGCTGTCGCGCCTTATCTTCCGTGCGCCGACACAGTACTACAAGACTGGAGTCGTGTTTCTGGCCTACCTGAATGGTTTTCAGCCGCACTTCTTCATGTTGGGCGGACATCATGGCATGAGGCCGCCCTTCTATTTTGCGGAGCTTTTCCGCCTCGCTGATCAGGCGAACCTTCTTAAAGATCCAGAGCTGGCCGTCAATCGTGCGCGAGCGGTTATGACAACCCTCGGATGCGCCGAATAAGCGCAGAACCCGCCGGCTTGGCGGTTCGATCTAGATAAGCATACCTAAATACATGCTGAATTGACTACATGGAATCTCTTCACCTAACCCGTTGCTCCATCAACACCGCAACACTTGGGCACCGCGAACCGATCGAGGTGACGATCGACCGAATCGCCAAGGCGGGGTTCGGCGGGTTGGCTCCTTGGCGTCACGAAGTCGAGGCGGCTGATGTGAGCAAGATCGCAAAGCAAATCCGCGCGCTCGAACTGAAAGTCACCGGATACTGCCGATCGACCTACTTCCCCGCCTCCACCGAAGAACAGCGCCTGGCCAACATTCAGTCGAACGTTCGGGCGTTGAACGATGCAGCGGAATTGGGGGCCGAATGTTTCGTGATGGTGGTAGGCGGCCTTCCTGAAGGTAGCCGTAACCTGGCAGCTGCGCGCTCGCAGGTAAAGGATGGCATCGGTGCGTTGCTTGAAGAAGCACGCAAGCTTGGCGTCCCGTTGGCGATCGAACCGCTGCATCCGATGTATGCAGGCGACCGATCGGTCATCAATACGTTAGGACAAGCTGTCACCCTTGCGCACGAACTCGACCCTCACAACGATGGGTTCCTCGGTATTGCCGTCGATGTCTACCACTGCTGGTGGGATCCTCAGTTGGAGGTGTCCGTCGCTTCCGCCGGTGACAACGGGCGCATCTATGCCTATCACGTATCCGACTGGCTGGTTCCGACCGGCGACATGTTGCTCGACCGCGGGATGATGGGAGACGGCGTCATTGACCTGCAGAACTTCCGGAGAATGGTCGAGGACGCCGGATATGCCGGCATGGTCGAAGTCGAGATTTTCTCCCGCGACAATTGGTGGAAGCTCCCGCCCGACCTCGTCTTGCAGAGGTGCGCAGAACGGTTGGAATCGTTCTGCTGAGACTCACGCCCGCAAGCCATCATTGCCATCCTCATCGCAGGGTGTGCCTTACTGTGTACGGCATGCGCGGCGCACCGCCCCGATAGGTCTCCCTCAACCCATGTCCGCGGAGTTTTCATCATGACCCTCGCTACTTGTCCTCCTATCGACGGTGATACTCGCTGGGTTGCGATTGTCGCTGATCCCATTTCCCAAGTGCAATCGCCACAACTCTTCAACGCGCATTTCGCTCGGCGCGGCATCAACGCGGTGTTGCTTCCGGCGCACGTGCAGCCAGAGCATCTCTGCGCAACGCTTGAAAGCCTACGGCACATCCAAAATCTGGCGGGGATTGTGATCACGGTGCCACATAAGATTGCAGCGACTCGCTTCGTGCAGCACCTGACACCGCGCGCCCGCGCGATTGGTTCAATCAACTGCATACGGCGAGCAAACGATGCCAATTGGGAAGGCGACAACTTCGACGGCGAAGGATTTGTCACTGGGTTGCTGAAACAAGGGCACCGCATAGCTGGCTCTTGCGCGCTGCTGGTCGGCGCTGCGGGCGGCGCTGGCGTCTCGCTCGCGCATGCCCTTGCGCAAGCCGGTATTGCTCGTCTGGATCTGCATGACATTCGCCGCGACGCATTGCTCGAAACGGTCGACCTGCTATCGTCGCAGTATGCGACGGCCGTCTTTGACGCATCGGCCGAGGCGCTGCCAAGGCACCAATTTGTAATCAATGCGTCGCCGATAGGTATGCGGCCCGAAGACGGGGTGCCGATTGACCTCAGCTGTTCGAACCCGGACGCCGTAATAGCCGATCTAATTATGAAGCCCGAGCGGACCGCACTACTCTACGATGCGCAGATGCGTGGCCTGCAGACCCACCCCGGTCGGCATCTTCTGGAGAACGCGGTCGAAAAAATGGCTGCATTTCTTCGATTGTAGGCATCTTTAACGGTCACGCGTTGAGCGACATGTAGGAACGAGGCTCTAAGCACATTTTTTTATGCGCGCTCGTTCTCGTGCCACATCTGGTGGACCGCCACGGAAGCGCTTGCTGGAAATCGATGGATAAGGCAGGCGCGGGCGTCAACCCACAGATCGGTGCATGAAAGTAGTAGATGCCAGAAGGAACGGAGATCTTGACCGAATACCGCACAACGGGTTCCACGCCCGGTCAGCATCCATTGGCGCTGTAGTCAAAACAAATACTATTTCGCCTCCCTAACTATGGACAAAGTGGCTATACACAACCAGAGGAGGAACGGATGGCGACTTACAAGGAACTGAAAGCTCAATTGGATGCTTTGGCCGAGAAAACCGAAGCTGCCCGCATAGCCGAGTTCCAAGCTGTCGTCGACGACATCCGAGCGAAGGTCGCGGAATACGGCATCACCGAGAAGGACATCTTCGGTACACGTCGCATCCGATCTGCTAAGCAAGCGAAAGCCCCAGTAGAAGCGAAGTATCGCGATCCGAAGACCGGCGCAACCTGGTCGGGCCGTGGTCGCGCGCCGGCATGGATCAAGGACGCAAAGAATCGCAACCGATTCTTGATTCGAGAATAACCCCCAAATCGATACATAGCGACGCCTCATCGACCCGCTCGCTGTTGCTGCTGCGGACTAGACTTCGGGGCAATCCGTTCTGTTGACTGATCATCTACGCTCACGCCACATCCAGGACTTGGGGCACGAGCACGCTCCTGCCTTGTCGCAGCCGACGATGAGACGAGCGGCGCCGGTTTGAGGCGAAGATTGATGAAGGGAAATTAGTCTGCAGCAGACTCAATCAGATGCTCGGCCTCTCGCTGCACGACCTGCCATCCTTCGCGCAAAATCCGCGCAGCCTCTTCGACGACCACATAGCTCAGTTCACAATTATCGACATCCGTGAAGCCCATCGCCGCGAGGTCCGAGGGAGACGCCTCTCCATTCGCGATTTTGGTAAGTACAGCATCCGCGATTACATCGACGTCGTCCGTGTCGTCGCGCAGAATTTCTTCAGTTACCAGTCCAGCGATGCCGACCAGCACTTTCCAGTTCGCCGGAAGGTCAAGAACGGAAAGCCCAGCCCCCTCTCGGAGGAGCACGGCCAACGGCTCGACCGATTGTTGCAGCGCTGCGCCGACGGCCGCCTGACGTGGCTCGCGTGGCTACGGCTGCCGCCGGGCAAGGCCAGCTCGAAACAGATGCAGCAACACATCGATCTCCTGAAAATCCTGCAGGCCGTCGAATTGCCAGCAGGCCTCGACCGGTTGGTCCACCTTAACCGGCCGCTCAAGATTGCCCGCGAAGGCGGGCATGCATCTCTCCCTGTTGCTACTCAGAACTTGTGGCGCAGCGCCGCACGAACAACAAACTGGTGGTTGTTTGTGGAGTCGCCGAGATTGCCAATATCTGCGACGGCGGCCCCGCCCGTCGAGGACGTACCCGAGGCGCGCTGATATGCGCCTTCCAGATACACGTCGGTGCGTTTGGACAGGAAGTAGTCGGTCATGAGACTGACCTGGTTGTAATGCTGGTTGCCCAGATTCTGCCCATTGGCACGCGTGACGTTCGAACCCTTGAGATAATCATAAGCGGCCATCACAAAGAGTGCAGGCGACACTGCATACTTCGCGGCGACATCGACGTTGTTGAAACGCGCCATCCCATTACCGAACCCGGCGCCGAGGTTGAGCGCGGTGATATCAACTCCGTCGGCAAGCTCTTCATGCTCCTTCACATCGAAGCGGAAGCGCTTCGTGCGCATAGCGCACTGCTCACTGTCGGCCTGCTCGGTGTGCTCAGGCGCCTCGGCCTCGCAACTTCGGACACGAGTCCGTGCGTGGCACACCTTGTGCAACGCCTTGATCAATGCGTTGAAGTCCATGGACCGTGCGGCCGGCGTGCAAAGTGATGTTGCTTTCGTGCGACAAACTGAGAGGATTTTTCAAACCAGCTACAGTTGAGTGCATTAATGAGTACACAAAGCATCACATCGAGACTTCTTCTCCTTATAAATCAAGCAATTGTGCATCTTATTCGAGTCCTCTCCTGGGCACCACTTATTTAAAAAAGGTCGGCTTCTGCCGGCCTTTTTCTTTTTCAGGCCCAGGAAGCAAAGCGCCTGCGCGCTTTGCGCGAGGACTCGAAAGGCTGCGCTTGCAAGCGCAGCCGGGGTCGCGCTCGTGTGACCAAGTCCTCTCCTGGGCACCATCTGTTTTTGAAAAGGTCGGCTTCTAGCCGGCCTTTTTTCATTTCCGGCCGCACATTGCGCGTACTGTGCCGCGCCATATGCCCGCCACTCCGATCGATAGCAGAATTAATCGGTTATCGATTGCCCTCCCCGTTGGTACGTTAGCCGCCTCGCTTTCAACGAACCCGACGAGGAACCACCCCATGACGTCGATGAACCGCCGCGCGTTCGCGCGCGCGATGCTGGCCGCCGGCCTGAGCGTCGCCGGCATCCGGACGCACGCCGAGAACGCGCCCTCCACGTTGCGCATCGGATACCAGAAATCGTCGACGCTCATTACGCTGCTCAAGACGCGCGGCACGCTGGAGCAGTCGCTCGCGACGCTCGGCCTGCGCGTGTCGTGGCATGAATTCGCGAGCGGCTTGCCGCTGACCGAAGCGCTCAACGTCGGCGCGGTCGATTTCAGTGCCGACGTGGCCGACACCGTTCCCGTCTTCGCGCAGGCCGCGCATGCGCGCTTCGTATACGTCGCGCAGGAAGCGCCGTCACCGAAAGCGCAGGCCATCATCGTCAAGCGCGACAGCGCGCTGCGCACGCTCGCCGATCTCAAGGGCAAGCGCATCGCCGTCACGAAGGCAGCCGGCAGCCACTACCTGCTGCTTGCCGCACTCGCGCGCGCAAAGCTCACCCCCGCCGACGCCGCAATCCACTACCTGACGCCGGCCGACGGCCGCGCGGCGTTCGAGCGCGGCAGCGTCGATGCATGGATCACGTGGGACCCGTATGTCGCATCGGTCGACGCGAATCCCGACGTGCGGATCCTTGCCGACGGCGACGGGCTTGCGTCGTACCAACGCTATTACCTGGCGTCGAGCAGCTTTGCCGCCGCGCGCCCCGACGTCATCCAGATCGTGTTCGACCAGTTGTCGCAAGCCGGCACCTGGCTGCGCGAACATCAGCAGGAGGCCGCCAATACCCTCGCCCCGATCTGGGGACTCGACGCGAAGACGATCGAGCGCGCGAACGCACGACGCAGCTATCTCGTGCGCACCGTGGCCACGCAGAACTTCGGTGAGCAGCAGAAGATCGCCGATACGTTCCTCGCGGCCGGTTTGCTGCCCGCCCGCGTCGACACGGGTGAAGCGCTGCGCTGGAATTTCGCGGCAAAGCGTGCTGAGCCGATCGGCGCCTGATGCCCGGAACCTGCAACGCGCGATAATTTTGATCGCCATCGAAAAATTGTGTTGACAGATGCTC